>JAQIIU010000002.1:641250-961875 GCA_036946625.1 Methylorubrum populi | reverse complement strand
GATCGCGGTAGAGGCCGAGGAACGACATGGCGGTCGACAGCACCCCCGAGCGCTCGTTGTCGGACTTGTTCAGCAGCTCGCGTGCCGACGAGGCGATGACCGGATGGACGCCGGCTTCGCCGAGGTGCGGTGTCGACATCATCGCGCGCAGCGTCGCCTCGACCGGGCGCTTCGGGTCGGAGAGAAAGCTGGCGACGCCGGCCAGCGTCTTGTCGGGCTCGGCATAGAGAACTTGGAGGATCGCCCCGACCAGCAGCGAGTGGCTGGTCTTTTCCCAATGGTTACGCTTGTCGAGCGCGCCTTCGGGATCGACGAGGATGTCGGCGATGTTCTGGACGTCGCGGACCTCCATGTCGCCGCGGCGCACCTCCAGCAGCGGGTTGTAGGCCGAGGACGCCGCGTCGGTGGGATCGAACAGCAGCACGCGGCCATGCTGTGCGCGGAAGCCGGCGGTCAGCGTCCAGTTCTCACCCTTGATGTCGTGGACGATGACGCTGCCCGGCCAGGTCAACAGCGTCGGCACGACGAGGCCGACGCCCTTGCCGCTACGGGTCGGCGCGAAGCACAGGACATGCTCGGGGCCGTCGTGACGAAGATAGTCCCTGTCGAGTCGCCCCAGCAGCACGCCGTCCGAGCCGAGCAGCCCCGCCGCCTTCACCTCCTCTGGGGATGCCCAACGCGCGGAGCCGTAGGTGGCGACGTTCTTCGCCTCCTTCGCCCGCCACATCGACAGGCCGATCGCCACCGCGATCGAGACGAAGCCGCCAGACGCGGCGATGAGCGCACCTTCGACGAAGATCGCGGGCGCATAGGCGTCGTAGAAGTACCACCACCAGAAGAAGAGCGGCGGATGATAGACCTGCCAGCCTGCCACTTCGAACCACGGCGTTCCGAGCTGGGGCTGGAAACCGAGGCGCCAAGCGGTCCATTGCGTCGCCCCCCAAGTGGTGGCGACCACGATCGCGAGAACGAGGGCGACCTGCCCCCAGAGTATCTGGCCTCCGCGCATACCGGCTCCGTCGAAAGGGAGCCGATCAGAGAATGCACGTCTTCGGCACGGGCAACGGAAATCGCCGGCGATCGGGCTGCCGGATACTTTAGCGAAGAAAAGGGACGGTCAATGCGGGCGGGATCGGGCTTCGAAGGCCGCACGTTCGAGCAGATGGCGGTAGCCGGTGTGCGTCATCCACCGCGCCCGCGCGAGATGGCTTTCCCAACAGGCCTGGGTCGTCGGGACTGCCGGATCGCGATGCAACACGACCCGCGCCACCTCCATCCAGTCGGCCCGATCCGCCTCGGCGTCGAGCAGGCGCATGTAGGTGACGAAATGGGCTTCGTCATAATCCGTGATCTCCGGCGCTGCCGGCGCCAGATCGTCCACATCCGGGTCGAGTTCGGGCCGCGCCCGCATAGTCCACCTCGCATCCACCGCTCGGAAGTGACCGTGTATAGCACATCGCTACGAATCGGAACGATCATTCCTAGAACGATCGTTCCTGCGCTGGTTCCTCGCCGGTCATGGACCTCAAGGAGGTCATGGCGACCAACCTGCGTCGGATGCGTCATGACAGGGAGATGACGCAGGAGGAGCTGGCGGACCGTGCTGGGCTGAGCGCGCGCTACATCGGCGCGATCGAACGCGCGGACGTGTCGGCGAGTGTCACAGTGCTGGGGCAGATAGCAGAGGCGCTAAGTGTTGAGCCCGCCAAACTTGTTACGAGGTCACGCTGACCGGCCTATTTCCGTAGCGATGTCGAGCAGATGTTTGAGCGTAGGGCTGCGGTTATGCGGGGACCACACCGCGCTAAACTGTGCCGGCTCGGTCTCATCTTCGATTAAACGGAAAACAATACCTGGAAACGGAATATGCGTCACCGCTTCGGTTGTGAGGGTGATCCCGTCACCAGCCGCTACCATACCCATTAACGTATCTCGCCCAACGTCGCAGCGACGTATATGCGGGAGCTGATCGCACTCGCTGACCCGACGCACAACATGGTCGAAAATTTGAGGTCCCATGCCACCATGGCGGATGAGGAACCTCTCGTTCGCAACGTCAAGCCATACAAGAGATTGCCTGCCGGAGAGAAGATGATCTGCCGGCAGAGCAATCACCATCCGCTCGCTCCATAACTGTCGCGTATGGCAATCAGGCGCCCGTATCGCACCGGCTACGAAGGCCACGTCCAACTTGCCCTCGCGAACCAGCGCAACAATTTCCGACGACCGGCCTTCTATGATCGCTTGCTCGATCATCGGATAGCTGGCTCGGAAGCGTCGTCGAAGGTCAGCGAGGAAGCCGCTGACAATAGGGCTGTGAAGCCCGATACCAATGCTTCCTTCGACGCCGTGCGAAACCGCTCCGACCGTGCGCACCGCATAGTCTAGCTGCTCAATGCTGGCCGACACCTCGGCCACGAATTTACGCCCTGCCTCAGTTAGCCGGACACCTCGATGGCGCCGTTCGAACAGTGGGATTTCAAGTACGTCTTCCAACCCTTTAATGCGGGCACTGACGCTCGACTGTGTAACTCCCAGAGCGTTAGCGGCGTGACGGAAATTTAGGAACTCTGCGACAGCCAAAGTTTGTATCAGGGAAGTAAGCGATATTCGGCCGCGCCAATGTCGAGCGTTATCCTGTAATTTCTTTGCTCGACGCATTTCATTGCGGCATCATACTGGAATTGAGCGGTAGACCGCACGGTCCTCGACCGCGCCTATCGGCAACGCCGGCTTTCCGCCGTGGCGATCATGGTAACCTTTCATATGTAGGATCGCGGATTTTAAGCAGTCCTGGTCTCGCCAGACCACATGAGTTACCACGTTGTACTGCCCATTGCCCGACGCTTTGATCAGCACTTCATTGCGAACGCATCCCTCAATAGCGCCGATAGCGCGGTGTGTTTCGGATACCTCTGCAACGAACTTCTCGAGTTTCTCTTCGGGAATTCTGAATTTATCGATCCGGTGGATGAAGTAGTCACCAAGCATTTTCTATATCCCCTATGAAGGTTTTGAGGTCATTGGCCGTGAGCTGGGGAACCTCGAAGCCAGGAAAGTGGCCACCTTTTTCGAATTCGGTCCACCTGTGGATATTAAAGCGCCGTTCAGCCAAGGCTCTGATGGGCAATACAAGGTCGCGCGGCATAACGGCCACGCCGACCGGGGTTGCCGGAAGCGATAAGCGATCCATCCTGCGGTTTGCATGATAGATGTGCGCCGAAGTGCCGGCACAGGTAGTGCACCAGTAAAGTGTGGCGGTTTCAATAAGAGCCCGAAAAGGTATCGGCAGGTACCCGTCGTTCCAACGGAGAAAACGGTCTCCCAGCCACGAAAGGAGTCCAACCGGTGAGTCGTTTAGAGCTAATCCTAGGCTGTCAGGAGTGTCCGATTGGACGAGCCAATATGGTGCGCGTTGCTTCATGTAAAAGCGCATAAGCTTTGCCCTTTCTTCGTCTTCACCGCTAAATGTAACCGAGTCGGGGGGCGGCGTAGGGAGAAAGGTGAGGTGTATACCTCGCACGCGTTCTGGTGATCGGGCGGCTAGAGACTGTGCGAGCACCGAGCCCCAATCCCCGCCATGAATGTAAAAATGATCGTGCCCAATAGCTGCCATTAGATCAAGCAGCATATCAGTGATAAATCCTATCGTCGGAGACTTATGTAGAGGTGTTGAGAAGGCAAATCCTGGGAGTGACGGGCATATGCAATCAAAGCCGAGTGCTGCACTATCCAATTCACTCAAGGAATTTGCTATATTTGCAGTATCGAGAAACGACCCGGGCCATCCATGGAGAAGCAGGACGGGTATGGCGTTAGATTTGTTACTACGGACATGTACGAAGTGTATATTCTGTTCGGATATTATAGCGGTGTAGTGTTCGAGGGCTGCCAAGCTGCGCTCAAATGCTGAAAAATCGAACCTGACCCAGTGTCGAATGGCTTCATCCAACTCACGGCCCGTTAGTCCGTTTTCCTGCCAGATACATCCAGGCGCGTGGCTGAATGAGCTCAGCCTTGGTAGAATTTCATTGCGCCTGTTACGCCATGATGAGCCAAGGCACGGCTCGAATTCCCGTATGTGCACCGACCCCAGCATTCGGTCCCAACCATTCCATCTGACAACATGCTGCCAATATGAATATGGACAGTATGCTGTCAATCCTGTATCGACATGGAATGGCGGACGAGCACGAATCAAAAACAGGCGAGCTGATATTCGAGATATTGCGATTGCATGGCCGACTCATCGCAGCAGGAGATTCGTTGGTAGGCCCGCTCGGCTTGACGAGCGCACGATGGCAAGTCCTGGGCACTGTGGCGAACACACAGGACCGTATTACGATGGCAGACATTGCACGATCATTAGGTCAATCGCGCCAATCGGTACGCCGAGTTGTAAATGAACTAATAGATGTTGGTTTTTTGGAGATGGCGGCTAACCCACGTCATCTACGCGCGCCGCACGTTATACCTACTCTGAAAGGTATTGAAGTATACAAGAAAGCGACAGATGCGAGAATCCCCTGGAACCGCAGACTCTCTGAAAAAGCGGCTCCTCAGGATGTAGAGGCCGCTTTAGTCGCGGTACGAAATATTCGATCCGCACTGTCATAGGATCTCCCGTTATGGTGGCGGATTGGTGGCAATGAATTACCGACGACTAACGCCCGATGGAAGGAGTGAAGCTGTTCTTACGGATTGCCTCTGCCCATCCGTTCAATTTAGGATGCTGATTGTCCTAGAGCGGGTTGAGATTGCTCGCGCCCGTTTGTTGATCGACTTTCTTGCTGAGCAAATCCTGGGCATTCACGAGGTTGAGAAACAGCGGCGGCTACGAGACCAGCTGTCGTCAAATTCCAAGTCCCCGCTGCCGCCCAATCTGCCACGACACCGAGCCGCCCTGCGCAATCCCAGACACCTCGCGCCCGAGCTGACGATCAATGACTGGGCGCCACAGGACGAGCGTGAACTCGTGGCTCTTCTCCACGATGGCGAACTTGCCGCTCGATAGCTGGACGGTTCCGGTGAACGTGCCGCTGACCGTCTCGCCATCGGCGACGGCACGGAAAGGCATCGCCTTCCTAGCGGCCAGCGTCGCACCCGTGCCAGCTACCTCCCGTTCTTGAAGCACGGCGATCAAGTTTCGCCGGTAGGTCATTCCGCCGTCCTGCTGGCAGGTGGCGTCGCCCCGCCCGATCAGGGTTTCGCGTCGTCGCTCCATCGCCTGGCGCACCTGATCGCCGAACCCGGCCTGCGACAGGTCGGACATGCCTGCGCCGACCAGCCGCCGGTCGAGCCAGGTGGCGCCGTCCGAGCCGATCTGCCGTTCGAGGTCGAAGGTCGAGAAGATGCGGATGTTGGCGCGGGCGTTGCGGCTCGCATCGTGGGCGGCGGCGCGCGCCTCGAAGTCGCCGGGGATGCGCCAATGGTCGACGTCGAGACGCTCGACGATCCCGGCACGGCGCAAAGCCTCCAGCCGCCGAACATGGGCGTCGACGAAGCCTTCGTAGTCGCCGCCCGGCACGCGGCCATCGAACCGCGCCTGCTCCAAATGGCGGCTCGGCCGGTAGATGCCGTCCTCGGCCATGCCGGCGATGGCGCGGTCGGCCGGGCGGACCGCGTTCTCCACCGGCCCGATCTCGACGATGCTGCCGATGCGGGCGTCCTCGACGCGGGCTGGTTCGATGCCGGAGACGTGGTGCGCCCGCCCGTCGATCCCGTCGATCACCAGCGTCAGGTTCTCGCCCAGCTCGTCGGCGAGATGCTTGTC
The DNA here is from genome assembly GCA_036946625.1 of Methylorubrum populi. Classification (NCBI taxonomy): domain Bacteria; kingdom Pseudomonadati; phylum Pseudomonadota; class Alphaproteobacteria; order Hyphomicrobiales; family Methylobacteriaceae; genus Methylorubrum; species Methylorubrum populi. The sequence continues at coordinate 956,102 of JAQIIU010000002.1, read as the reverse complement.
GAGAACGCGGCCGACGATCGGTGTTGCAGGTGCGGCGTCGTGGATTGCGAAGGTCAGCGGATCGCGCTCGGCGCCCTCGGCCCGCAGTGCCTTCTGCATGGTGCGGAGAATATCGCCGCGCTCGCCCATCTCGCGCAGCGTCGGCTCCAGCCGCTCACTCAGTTCCCAGACGCCCGACGCCTGCTCCGTGGCGAGGCCCATGTCGCCGAGCTTGCCAAGCCGCCGGAGGCGCAGGGTGCGGTCGGATTGGCCGTGCAGGTCTCGTGGCTCATGGCGCAGGTCGATGATGCGATCCTGGCTTTCCACGATCATCGCGCGGTCGACGCGGGTGAGCCGGTCCTGGTCGATCTCGGCGGTCAGCTTGCGGCGCTGCTCGATCTCGGTGACAGGACCAAGTTCCAGCGTCGCCAGTTCACTTGCCCGTTCGCGGATGCCGGCCGATAGATAGTCGCCGTTGACTACTAGATCCTGCCCGTGCTCGTCGCGACCGTTGACGATGACATGGGTATGCGGGTGGCCGGTGTTGTGATGGTCCACCGCGACCCAGTCCAGCTTCGTGCCGAGATCGGCCTCGACCTGCGCCATCAACTCGCGGGTGTAGCCGGTCAGGTCGGCGAGGTCGGCGGCGTCCTCCGGCGAGACGATGAAGCGGAACTGGTGACGATCGTCTGCGCCGCGATCAAGGAAGGCGTCGCCATCGGCACGATCGTCGCCGGCCGAATAAAGCCGGCCGCGCTCGCCGTCGCGGGACGTGCCGTCGCGCTGGATGTAGCGCAGGTGCGCGGCGCCCTTGCCGTTGCGCCCTGCGGGGCGGACGTGACGCACCTTCACGACGACACGGCGGCTGCCGGACTGGCGATGACTCCAGCCGTTCGACAGGTTGCGGGCGCGGACGAAGGCGGCACCGCGCCCGCGTTGGACGCCTCGACCGGAAGCGACGAGGTTCTTGCCGTTGGGGCTGCGGCCGGAGCTGCCGCTCTTCGCCGATCGGCCTCGGCCGGATGCTGCCTGCTGCTGGCGCGTGACCTTGCGCACCTGGCTGAGGAAGCTCTTCGCCCGACCGACCTTCGGCGCGTCCGAGCGAACGCGGCCGGGTCTTGGGCGGAAGCGGCCATCGTCGTCATCGCTCATGACCGCCGATCCGCCCGACGCTGCCGGGTTCGCCGCATGGTGCCACTAGAAACGGCGCGGATGCTGGGTTTGGCGCGCCCCGCGGCACCATGACGGCCCGGAGACGGTGCCGCTCCGAACAGTGTGCAGACAAGGGCTTGACCCCAGAACCGGACCCATAGGGTGCCGGTTCGTTTAATCTTGCCCTCTGCCTGCTTCCCCCTTCCTGCCCCTTTCTCTGCCGTTTCCACCTGCCGGCTCTCAAATCCCAAGGCGCCAGCGACGCTGCCGATCCCGCCCGTCACGGCCTCGGCACCTGCGCGGCCGATGCGACGAAGAGGCTCTCTTCGCGCGACGCTTGCACGGCAGCATCATCGCTCCCGCCCGTCGCCGGATCGACAGCGGATGGGCGCGACGATGGCGCAACGAACAGCGGAGCGCGCGTCCAGGCCAACGGATCGGCCGCTGCGACAATGATAGGTCCGGCCGCTTTGCCACCGTCGATGTCCGGCGCGATGGCGGCGATGTAGGCGTGCGTTTCACTCGGCAAAGGACGGCCGGCGAGCGACGCCTCGTAGCGACCGGGACCGGCATTGTAGGCCGCGAGCATGGCGACGACGCTGCCGTAGCGGTCGTGCAGCTCGTGCAGATAGGCGGTGCCGGCGAGGATGCTGTCGCGCGGATCGTAGGGGTCGGCACCGAGGCGGTGACGGACGCGCAGGTCTGCCCATGTCGCCGGCATCACCTGCATCAGACCGATCGCCCCGGCGTTCGATACCGCTCGCGGATCGCCTGCGCTCTCTGCGCGCATGATCGCCCTGATCCATGCCGCCGGAATGCCGAAGCGCCGCGACGCCTCCGCGATGTGCCCAGCATAGGGATCGACCGGTGTTGCGCGGACGGGCCGTGAAGTCTGCGCGCCGGCCGGGAAGATCGGCGCTGCCGTGGCGATGCCTGCGAGCAGTGCAGCCGCGGTGCTGAGGACGATCGTGCGCATCGGATCAGTCCCGCTCGCCGCGGCGCGGCAGCCGGTTCCAATGCAGCGACCATGCCGTATCGTCATCGGCGTCGCGGAACAGCCGCGCCCGGATCGGCGCGAGGAAGACGGGATCGTCGAGCACGATCGCGATGAACTCGCCCGCACGCTCGCAGGTGCGGGTCCAGCCGGCGCCGACCTCCGGGCCGTCCGCATCGCCGAGATGGACGCGGTAGTCGGGCGCGTTCTCGGCGTCGGTCGGCTCGGCCGGCACGATGGCGAACTCGGCGTCGAAGGACAGCGTGCGGATGCGGCCGGCGAAGCCAGTGGATGTGCGCGTGAAGGTGCCGATCTGCGGCATGGTAAACCCCTCTGGTCGTTGCTGGGATGGTTGAGTGGCGACGGTCAGCGTGTCGCCGCGCGCCAGACGAAGCGACCGTCGCCCGCCTCGTCGGTGTAGAGCGGCGTTGCCGTACCGATGACCGTGGCGACGGGCAGCGGGCCGAAGTAGCGTCCGTCGAGGCTGTCCGGCACGGACGGGTTCATCAGGAAGACCTCGCCAGCGGCGATGCGCCGGCAGCTTCGCCAGACCGGCAGCGGACGACCGCGCCGGTCGTGGTCGAGCGCGTCGCCGAGCGGCACGGCGTCGATGGTGACGGTGTTCCCGACGCGACACACGCGCTGGCCGGGAAGCCCCATCACCCGCTTCATCAGCGGCGTGTCGAGCGGCAGATAGTGTCGCGTGGCGAGGAACCAGGCGAGCGGCGTCGGCGGCGTGACCGCGACCAGATCGCCGATCGCCAGCCGCCCGGTCGGACGCAGCGCATAGAGGCCGACCGGCACGCTGGCGGAGGCATTCCACAGCAGGCGCGGCGTCACCTCGACCGCGCCCATCACGGCGAGCGACAGGCTGGCGACGGCAGCCGTCACGACATAGCCGCGGCGGCTCATCGCTCGATCCCCCGGCGCTTGAGCCATGCCCGGTGCCGTTCGGCGGTGTAGGCGCGCGGCTCTTCGCCGGTCGCGATGCGGTTATGAACGTGCCGCCAGTGATCGGGCGCTACGTCGCACGGATCGATGCCGGCGGCTTCCACCGTGTCGATGTGCCGGAGCACCCGCTCGACCTTCGGCCAGCCTTCGATGTGCAGCAGGATGTCGCCGCCGGGGAGAACGAACGGCAGCGTCTGGTACGGCTCGCCCGGTTCGATCGCGCGCACGATGTGGATGCGCGAGGCGACCGTGCCGAAGTCGTTGGCGGCCCAGCGGACGAAGGCGAAGACGCTGCCCGGCCGGAACGACAGGACACGGCGGCGGCGGTCGACGATCCGCTCGCCGAAGTGCCGGCCGAACCTGATCCAGTTCTCCACCCGCTTCTCGATATGCGTCAGCTCGACATGGGTGAGGTTGTCGGTGGGGCGCGCGGACGGCACGGCGAACGTGCCCGCGCGCATCGCTGCGGCGGTCATGAATGGTCTGCTCGATGGTGGACGTAGCGCGCCAGCACCGCGGCGAGCGCGGCTTCGGTGCGCAGGATGGCGCGGCCGATGGCTTCGGGAATCTGCGGCAGGACGGCGTCGCCGAACGCCTCGACGATCAGGCCGGCGGCAGCCGGCCGGCGTCCATCGCCGAGCTTAACGCGCGCGTCAGCCAGCCCGGCGGATAGCCCATCATCCAGCCGTAGGTGACGGGCAAGGTCCGCGAGGCTCCAGTCAGCCCGTGGTCCTTCAGCAACGCCGCGATCGACCGGGCGTAGGTCCATCGGTCCGGCGCGCGGCCGGTCATCGCGCCGTCGAGCACCGCGTCCATCGTCGGCGACTTGCGACGGTCGTAGGCCGGCGACCATGCGTCCATCCGCCGGTCGCGCTTGGTCGGCGTCGGCAGCATCTCCGCCGCGTGGCGGAGCAGGTTCGGCGTGTCGATCTGCGCCTTCGCGCCGTTCGAACGCTTGCCGGTTTCGATCTCCTGCCGGCTCAACCGGCGACCGCCTTTCGGCTTCACCGGCGTCGGCAGCATCCCGGCGTGGCGGCTGGCATGGCCCATGATCTGGCTGAGCACGTCGCCCCGGCCACCGCGGTCCGCATCCGAACGCCGCGGCGTCGCCAGCAGCGCGGGCGACGAGCTGGTCGGGGTCGAAGCCGACGAGCCAGGATCGCTTGCGCTCGTGATTGGCGCCGAGGTCTCCAGCACCCACCACGCATGGTTCGCAGGCGTAGCCGAGCGCCGCCAGCGCATCGAGCAGTCGGTCCGCGCCGCGAGTTCTGAGATGAGCGCTGTTCTCAAAAGCGAACCAGCGAGGGCGGCAGTCTCCGACCAGCCGGACGCCTTCGAGGTAGAGCCGCGACCGCTCGCCGTCGATCCCGCGCCCCTTGACGTTGGCGACCGAGATATCCTGGCAGGGCGGACTGCCGACGACGATGTCGGGCAGGTATCCGAGGTCGGAAACAAGTCGAGCTGCGTCGAGGTCGCGGATATCCTCGTAGAGGCGGACATGGGGATTGTTTTCCGCGTAGAGGATGCGGCGCCATTCGACGATCTCGCAGGCGGCGACGGTGAGGAAGCCGGCGCGGTGCAGGCCGAGCGTCCAGCCGCCCGCCGCCGCGCTGAACAGGTCGAGCGCGTGCATCATGGTTCGCGCCCTTCGACGGCACCGGCACCGTGCCGCCCGCGCGTGCGCGCGACAGCAATCGAGTTAGCTTCTTTGTTAGCCGGGGTACTGACCTGTGCTCTCTCGCCAAGGTGGTGGCTGTGGCGATGATGCCGTTGGGAAGCGATCGTAGGAGGCGGTGCGCGGTGCGTCGCCGGGATCGGCGACGGAGGCATGAAATGGACTACTACGCGGGACTGGACGTGTCGCTGGAGGCGACGAGCGTGTGCGTGGTGAACGGCGACGGCAAGGTCGTCCGGGAGGGGAAGCTGCCGAGCGATCCCGACGCGATCGAGCTGTTCCTGGCCGAGTGGGGCGTGGCACTGAAGCGCGTCGGCCTGGAGGCCTTCTCGTTCAGTGCCTGGCTGCATGCCGCGCTCGACGAGAAGGGGCTGCCGGTGACCTGCATCGAGACACGCCACACCAAGGCGGCGCTGGCCGCGATGATCAACAAGACCGACCGCAACGATGCGCGCGGGATCGCGCAACTCATGCGCACGGGCTGGTTCCGGGCGGTGCATGTCAAGTCGCGCGAGGCGCAGGCGCTGCGCGTGCTGCTCGGCGGGCGCAAGGCGCTGCTCGGCAAGGTGCTCGACATGGAGAACATGATCCGCGGCCTGATCCGGCCGTTCGGGCTGAAGGTCGGGGCGGTCTCGACCGGGCGCTTCGAGGCGCGGGTACGCGAGCTGCTGGCCGGCGCGGACGATCTCGAGCGGATCGTCGAGCCGCTGCTGGTCGCCCGCGCCGCCATGCGGCTCCAGTTCGCCCGGCTGCACCGGCTGGCGCTGGGGGCGGCGCGCGCCGATCCGGCGGTGCGGCGGATGATGACGGTGCCGGGCGTCGGCGCGATCGTGGCGCTGACCTTCCGGGCCACCGTCGACGATCCCGGCCGCTTCCGGAAATCCATGACCGTCGGCGCCCACTTCGGGCTGACGCCGCGACGCTACCAGTCGGGCGAGACCGACCGGTCGGGGCGGATCTCCAAATGCGGCGACGACCTGACGCGGGCTATGCTCTACGAGGCGGCGATCGCCATCCTCACGCGCATCCCCAAAAACTTCAAGCTGCGGCTGTGGGGGCTGCGGCTCCTGAAGAAGAAGGGGCTGAAGAAGGCCGCGACGGCGGTCGCGCGCGCCCTGGCCGTGCTGCTGCACAAGATCTGGGTCGACGGGTCGACCTTCCGATACGGCGTCGGCCTGCGGGGCGGCCGGATCGCCCGCGCGTGACGGCGGCGTAGGCGATCCGGCCGGACCCTTCCGGCGCGTCACCGGGTTCCGCCACGGCGGAGCGGCGTCTCCTGAGGAGACGGGGACACGGGCGAGATCGAAATTAGAGTTGCCGGCGGCCTTCGGGCCTGATCGCACGGCGCTTGTTAGCCTGACCGCCTGGTCTCCAGATCCCGGAATGTGGCGGACATCATGCCGACCACGGATATTAGCGAGTGCTCCTCGGAGAGACATGAGCCGCACCTCAGCGTGACGATGATGGACGGGGACGGCCGCAGCGGCGGCAAACGGCGGCGCTCGCGCGTCCTGGCGGGCGAGCGGCGGCGTCTTCGCAGGCAAGAGCGGCTTTACGGATCAGTCCGCCGATGGCAGACTGAAAAGGAGACGCGTTGTCTCCACAGTCCACTGACTCACAACAACAAGTTAGAGTCAGTATATTAGACTCTAAGTTACGGGCGGGATTTGGCGTTCGCGGCCAGAGACTTAGCTGCGGTTCGTGCGCCCGAAGTCCCGATAGGGCTGCGCCCGAAATCCCGATACCGTTTGCGCCCGAAGTCACGAGCGTTTCCACAGGTCCGTTAACAGGCACTGTGGATGGCGAAACCGGGCGGATGCGGAGCAGCTCGCGCCGCCCGTCGCGCGCCATGTCGAGCCGGTAGCCGGGCAGCGGCTGGCGCCCGACGATGCGGCGCAGGTCGAGCGCGAAGTCGGAGACCCGCGCGAGGCTGCCGGACTTCTGGTGGAGGTGCGCGACCTCGAACGTCCAGCCGCGCGGCTGGTGGCCGGCGTGCTTGCGGGCGACGCGGTAGAGCCAGCGCTCGATGCCACCGGTCAGCCGGAAATAGGCCGGGTCGATCGTCAGGACGAGCGAGCGGTCGACGACGCCGCGGTAGAACCAGTCGGGCAGGACGAACTCCATGCCCTCGACGCGGCCGTCACTGGTGGTCAACTCTTCCCACTCGTTGATCCAGGAGAACTGGTGCCGCCGCCAATGCTCGCCGTGACGGATGGTGGTGCGGATCACGGTCGATTGCAGGCGGGCAAGCGCGCCCTTCAGCAGCCGGTACTCGCGCGCGCCGGTGGCGCGGTCGATCGCGATCAGCATCTGGTAGGGTGTAAAGCGCAGAAAGCGGGAGGTGCGCAGGCCGTGGTTGGCGGCATCGACGATCTGGCTCGCCGCCCAGATCAGCACGTCGGCGTCCCAGATCGTCGCCATGCCGTGCTCGGGCATGGCGTGGACCTCGACGTGCTGGCCGCCGGCCTCGTAGAGGATCGGTGCGATGCGCTTGGCCTTGGCGAGGGAGAAGAACGGCCGCTCCATGAGGTCGCGCTGGTCGCGTGGGGGCGCATCGCCGATCGCAACGACGAATGGGTCGAGCTGCCGGCGTTCGCTCCGGGTGACATCGCCCGACATTCAGAGTGACGCCTTCTCGGCCGCGGTCAGCGGGCGGGCGGGAAAGACGCGGGTGGCGGTCTGCTCGGAGGCGGATTTGCGTGCGCCGATGGCGGTCCACGCCTGGAGATCCTCCACCGAATAGAGGACACGCCCGCCGATCTTGCGATAGGTCGGGCCGGTGCCGTAGGTCCGGTGCTTCTCCAGCGTGCGGATCGAGATGCCGAGGAAGCGCGCGGCATCGGGCGCGCGCAGGTAGCGGGGCGGCAACCCCGTCTTGGGATCGAGCATGGTCGGGTCTCCGGCGGTGCGTGGCGGGCTGCCGGTGGGCGGCAGCGGGCTATGGCGAACCGTGGCGGAGAACCGGCGGCGTGCAGCGTGTCGGAATCGGAGGGGTGCGATTCCGGCACCCCGGCGCGGAGGCGGTCAGCGGCGGTGCGGCAGCCGGACCGGATAGACGAGCAGGTCGCGATAACCGCCCCGCATGATGCGCAGCCCATCGGCGACGAGGCGGCGGGCCTGGTTCTTGCGCGGATCGCTGTCCCAATCGGCCTTGCCGCCGCGAAAGCCGAGCAGCACCTTCGCGATGTCGCGGTAGCTGGCGCCGGTCAGCCGGCCGTCCAAAGCCCGGAGGACGAGGATTAGGCGGGCGCGGGTCTGCGCCGGCAGGTCGTGCCGCCGGTCGCCGGGTGGGCGACCTTGCAGGGCGAGCCAGAAACGCACGACGGCGTCGGCGCGCAGTTCGAGCAACCGGTCCAGCGGCAGGACGACGACGTAGGTTGCGGCGTCGCTTGGCGGCGGGATAGCAAGGTGGAAGCGATGGGCGGCGCCGATCGTGCGCCATACGCCGTGCCACGTTCCGTCCACGGATAGGCGCACGTCGAGGCCGGACAGTTCGGAGAGGCGGATCGGTAAAGCGGCGGCCGGATCGTCCGGTGGTAGAACCGCGCGTCGCAGCTCGAAGGCGTCAGGCAGCAGCCAGGGCGACCAGAACGGGGGTGCTTCGTCGGCAGGCCGGTCCGGGTCCGCTGGGAAATCGCAACCCCCATCGGTCGGTGAACGCCGCCTGCACCTCGACCGCCCCGCGCGGCGACGCCTTCACGTGCCGGAAGTCGCGGCGATAGTCGGGATCGCGGCGGAGGAATTCCCACGCGAAGCCGGCGGTCGAGATGTTTCGAGCATGGGCGTAGGTAGCCGGCGTGCGCCAATCGGTATTCGGCATGGCGTCCCCTCTTTCCTGCCAGCGCAGCATCGCTGGAAAGAGGAAGCGTCGATTAGTTCGATTGAAGTTTGCAGATGGTATTTGCAGATATGTAGATCGCGTTGCGCGATCGATATTGGTAAACAACTTCTTCCATATCGGATGTATTTAATCAAGTCTTGGCGAGCCGGGCGCAGCCCGGCGAGCGCGCCATACGCGGCCATGCCGACCTGTGGGAGGCATGGCCGCCCGCCGGCAGGTGGTCGGCGGGCGATGCTCGCGATGGTGGGGCAGCCTATGCGGCTGCCCTGCGGTGCGCCTCCGCCAGCCGGCTGGTCGCGGTGTGATAGTGGCCGTTGTCCAGTTCGATGCCGACCCAATCGCGCCCCAGCGCCTGCGCCGCCACCAGCGTCGATCCCGAACCGCTGAACGGGTCCAGCACCAGTTCCCCCGGCCGGCTGAACGCCTCTACCAGCGGGCGCAACGCCTCGACCGGCTTCTGCGTCGGGTGTAGCCGGTTGCCGCTGTAAGGGAAGTCGATCACGTCGGGGATGACGCGCGCCGGCATCCGGGGATTGCCCTTGGCGAGAAGATACGCCTGCTCGTGTTCGTAGCGCAGGAACCGCGACGACGACGCATACCGCTTGCGGAACACCAGATGCCCGACGATGCGGAAGCCCGCCCCGCGCCATGCCTCCATGAACAGGTCCACCTTGTTCCAGCCGTAGAAGCTGACCGCGAAGCCGCCGTCCTTGAGCACCCGGTGCATCTCCGCGAACGCCGGCTTGAGCCAGCGCCCGTTGTCGTCGTTCTTCACGCTGCGTCCCTGCCGGTCGCGGTAGTGGGTGACGTAGGGCGGATCGGTCAGGATGAAGTCGATGTTGCCGGTATCGAACACCTGCATTACGTCGATGCAATCGCCGTTGAAGATCATGTTGCGGGGAGCCTGGGCGGTGTCGGTCATGGCCTTGTCCTTCGGTCTGGAGGTCAGCGCAGCGCAGCGCCGCGTCTGACCTCCTGCCCCTCGGCGAGAGCGGGGGTAGCAAGGGGCAAGGGCGTCCGGGCCGGAGGGGGATCGCCCGGCCTGCACGGAACGGAGGAACGACGTGGAGGAAGGCCGGGGATACCGGCCCGGACGAGCGACAGCGATCCCTTGACCCGCGCGTGGGGCAGCGCCCCTAGTGGCCCTGCCGAACGGCAGCCCGTCGCTAGACGGACGGTAACCTATATGTTACTCAAGTGGCTGTTATGATCGTCGAGGAATACACCCGGGAGGACGGTAGCAGCCCGTTCAGGCTGTGGTTTGACGATCTTGACGCGCTTGCTGCCGCAAAGGTGACGACTGCGACTATCCGGCTGGAGGCGGGCAACACGTCGAACGTTAAATGGATCGGTGGTGGTCTCGGCGAGTACCGGATCGACTGGGGACCGGGCTACCGCATCTATCTCGCGCAGGACGGCGATGCGCTGATCGTCCTGTTCGCGGGCGGGACAAAGAAGCGGCAGCAGGCGGACATCGAGCGGGCGCAGGTGCTGCTCGCGGAATACAAAGCGCGCAAGGCGGCGGCCAGGAAAGCGAAGAGGTGATGCGATGACGCTGACACGCGAGTTCAGGGAAACGGTAAAGGAACGCATGGCGCGCGATCCCGCTTTCTCGAAGGCGCTACTCGACGAAGCGGCGACGCTGTTCTTAAACGGTGAGCCACACACGGCGCGCCTGATCCTGCGCGATCTCGTCAATGCGTCGGTTGGGTTCGAGGCGCTCGCGGAGGAGACGAGAAAGCCAAGCAAGAGCCTTCACCGGATGCTGTCGGAGAAAGGCAATCCCAGCATGGACAATCTTGCTGCGATTTTCGGCGCCGTGCGTAAGCGTCTCGGCGTCTCGATCGAAGCGCATGCGGTCGAGGCAGCGTGACATGCAAGGGCAGTCCATGCCGAGAATGACGCTACGGTCGCTGGATCGCAGCAGCACATCCTCTTGTTTCGACGCCTTTCCTGTCCGCGAGCACGGAAAGGGCGTGCGCCTCTCGCCGATCGCCGATAGAGGGTGGCGAACCGACCAAAGGGATACGACCGACGCATGACTGAGGAGCAGAAACGGCTACTGCGGGATGCGTTGTGGAAGATTGCGAACGACCTGCGCGGTAAGATGGATGCCGACGAATTCCGGGACTACATCCTCGGCTTCATCTTCTTCCGCTACCTGTCCGAGCGGATGCACATGTACGCCAACGATATTCTGGCAGCAGACGGCATCACCTACGGCGATCTTCGGGAAGGCACCGACGAGGGGGAGGAGTATCTTGATGCTATCCGCGCGGAGGCGGTGGAGGAGCTGGGCTATTTCCTGCGTCCGTCCGAACTGTTCGAGGCGGTTGCGGCAAAGGGCGCGCAGAAGGGCAACAACTTCATCCTCGACGATCTTAGCCGCATCCTCACCAACATCCAGAAGTCTACGATGGGGACGGAGAGCGAGGAGGATTTCGACCACCTGTTCGAGGATATGGATCTCGGTTCGACCAAGCTTGGCCGCACCGTGGCCGACCGCAACGAACTCGTCGCAAAGGTCATGGGGCGCCTTAGCGACAAGAACAGGATCGATTTCCAGCTCAACAACGCCGAAAGCGACGTGCTGGGCGATGCCTATGAGTATCTCATTGCCCAGTTCGCCAGCGGCGCGGGCAAGAAGGCGGGAGAGTTCTATACCCCGCAACAGGTATCGACCATCCTTGCCCGCATCGTCACCAACGGCAAGACGCGGCTCGACAGCGTGTACGATCCGACGTGCGGGTCTGGTTCCCTGTTGCTGCGCGTGGCGCGCGAGATAGGCATCCGTAACATTGCGAAGGGTTTTTTCGGGCAGGAACTGAACCGCACGACCTACAATCTCGCGCGCATGAACATGATCTTGCACGGGGTGAACTACCGGCAATTCAACCTGAAGCAGGAAGATACCCTAAGGCGCGACGAACATGAGGGGCGGCAGTTCGAGGCTGTCGTGGCCAATCCGCCATTTTCGGCGGACTGGAGCGCGGACCCCAGCTTCACCACCGACGACCGGTTCAGCACGTTCGGCAGATTGCCGCCCTCCTCGAAGGCTGACTACGCCTTCGTCCTGCACATGCTGCATCATCTGGCAGATAATGGCACGATGGCGGTCATCCTTCCGCACGGCGCATTGTTCAGGGGCGGAAGCGAGGGGGCAATCCGCAAGATCCTGATTGCGGAGCGCAACTGGCTGGATGCCGTCATTGGCCTGCCCGCGAACATATTTTATGGCACCGCGATTCCGACCTGCATCATGGTGTTCAAGAAGTGCCGCGAGAACCCGGACGATATCCTGTTCATCGACGCAAGCGGCCCTGAAAACTTCAAGAAGGAAAAGAACCAGAACACCCTGCGTGACGGTGACGTGGAAAGGATTATCTCCACCTATCGCGACCGGACGGCGATCGACCGTTACAGCCATGTCGCGACGATGGGCGAAATCGAGGAGAACGACTGGAATCTCAATATTCCCCGTTACGTCGATACGTTCGAAGAAGAGGCTCCCGTCAATCTGGACGCGGTGTTGACGGAGTTGAAGACGATCAATGAAGGCATGGCCGATGTGGACCAGCTGATTGCCGGTTTCTGCAAGGAATTGGGCATCGAGGCCCCGTTGTGACGCCGAGCCTGCGCTTTCCTGAATTTAAAGATGCTTGGCAGCCCAGGCATGGAGACGATGCGTTCAGGAGCCGTCGCCAGCGCGCGATAGAAGGTCTGCCGCTTTACTCGGTCACGATGGACCAAGGAATGGTACGCCGTGACTCGCTGGAACGAGAGTTCGCAAGCAACGCGCCGGATGAGGCCAATCTCCGGGTCTTCAAGGACGATCACGTCTATAACATGATGCGGATGTGGCAGGGTGCTGTGGGTCGCGCACCCGAGGACTGCATGGTCAGTCCCGCCTATGTCGTGCTCCAGCCGAAGCCCGATACGGTTACTGCATTCTTCGATCACTGGTTCAAGCGCAAGCGTTCCGTATATCTGCTCTGGGCGTATTCTTATGGTCTGACTAGCGACCGGCTTAGACTATACGCGCGAGATTTTGCTAGGGTGCCGATGGTACTTCCCATGGCGGCCGAACAGCGCAAAATCGCCCATTTTCTTGGTTTGGTGGATGAGCGTATCAAATTGTTGCATCGGCAGCGTGTTGCCCTTGCTCGATATAAGAAGGGCGTTATGCAGCGCCTCTTCGACCGATCCCTCCGTTTCACCCGCGACGATGCCACCGCCTTTCCGGATTGGACCGCTTGTGAACTTGGCTCGGTTTTCGATTGGGTGGCGACAAACAGCCTGTCGCGCGAAATGCTGACCTACGAGAAGGGTGAAGTTCAGAACATCCACTATGGCGACATCCACGGAAAGTTTTCCGCCCGCTTTCGGCAAAGTGCCGAGTCTGTCCCATTTATCAAAAACGACGCGCTTCCTTCGAATATTCGGAAAGACGCATTTTGCAAACCCGGCGACGTGATTATCGTCGACGCATCTGAAGATTATGCTGATATAGGAAAGGCTGTTGAGGTAATTGAAGTCGCGCCCATGTCATTGGTTGCTGGACTTCACACCTATATCGCTCGCCCAAAGGCAGGTGTTCTTGCTTTAGGATTCTCTGCCTATCTATTTCAAAGCCAAGCGCTGCGTGAACAGATTATGCGGATTGCTCAAGGCATCTCGGTATTGGGTATATCGAGGCCCAACCTGTCCAAGTTGAAGATATGCCTGCCCCATCTCGACGAACAGCGGAAAGTGGCTGCTTTCCTTGGTGCCATTGATGACAAAATTGCTGCGGCTTCAGCAAAGGTTGCTCAAATGGAGACTTTCAAAAAGGGCCTATTGCAGCAGATGTTCGTTTGAAGGGTTTGAATAGGATGCAAACACTTCGTGAACTGATTGAACGCCACAGCGAGGAAAATAGCGAATTTCGTTATTATATCAAGCATATCGACGAAGCAGAAGCGAACGAAGTTTTACATCCTGATATCACAATCGAGTGCTGCACGGCGCTGTTTCAGGGAATTTCTAAGACGATCGTCAATCGACTCAATCCTCCAGAGGATGCGAAGGCATTCGCGAACTCCTCCGTGCAGTCCCAGGTGCGTGATGCGCTCAAATGCCTTGCTGCCGGTGATGACATAATCGAGATCGATTTCCCACGCCGGGCTGGGAGTTTGGTCCAGATCATTGGGGAATTGCGCAACCAGCGTGGTGATATCAGCCACGGTCGCGCGGTGCCAAAGGAATTGCAGAGCGACCGCAGCCTTGCGCGGCTGGTGCTGAACCTGACAGAGGCGATCGCCCGCTACATGCTGGGCAGCTTCTTTGCGTTGCAGCCTGAGCGAGCGTTCGTTCCGCCCTATGATGACAACGAAGCATTCAATACATACCTCGATGCGAATACTGATCTTCCCGGCAAGCTTAGCTATAGTCGCGCCTTACACGCCCAGTATCCGGAGGATTACGTCATTCAGTTGAAGGATTATGCGGATGAGCAGGAGGCATTGAACGCGGAACGCGACGCCGGCACTCTCGCCGAAGGGGGTGGCAATGGCGACGCAGACTGAAGCCCAGCTTGAAAGCGATCTGATCGACCGGCTGGTCGCGCGTGGATGGTCGCGTGTCGTGATTGCGGACGAAGCGACGTTGCTGGCCAACCTCAAGGCCGAACTGGAAGTGCATAACGCCGTCACGCTGACCGACGCGGAATTTGCACGGGTGCTAAACCACCTCGACCGGGGCAACGTGTTCGAGCGAGCGAAGACGCTGCGCGACCGCTACGATCTGACCCGCGAGGACGGTACACGGCTCTACATCGAATTCATGAACACCCGCGAATGGTGTCACAACCGCTATCAGGTCGCGAGCCAGATCGCGCAGGAGGGTTCGTACCAGAACCGCTATGACGTAACCCTGCTGGTCAACGGTTTGCCCCTGATCCAGATCGAGTTGAAGCGGCGCGGTCTGGAGATCAAGGAAGCGTTCAATCAGGTCAACCGTTACCACCGGCACAGCTATACCGCCGGGCGCGGGCTGTTCCAGTATGTGCAGCTTTTCGTAATCTCGAACGGGGTCGATACCCGCTATTACGCGAACAACCGAAAGCAGAGCTTCAAGCAGACGTTCACCTGGAGCGACGTGAACAACGTCGCGATCAACCCGCTCGCGGATTTCGCCGACGCCTTCCTTGACAAATGTCATGTGTCGAAGATGATCGCGAAATATACGGTTCTGCACGAGGGCGACCGGCAGCTGATGGTGCTGCGGCCTTATCAGTTTTATGCCGTCGAGGCGCTGGTGGACCGGGTGAAGAATAGCGTCCACGGCGGCTACATCTGGCATACCACCGGGTCTGGGAAGACGCTTACCAGCTTCAAGGCGTCACAAATCCTCACGGAAATGCCGGAGGTCGACAAGGTCGTGTTCGTTGTGGACCGCGCCGACCTCGACTACCAGACGACGCGCGAGTTCAACGCCTACAGCGACGGCAGCGTCGATGGAACGCACAACACTCACAAGCTGGTCCGTCAGTTTACCGATCCAACGCGATTGATCGTGACGACCATCCAGAAGCTGAACGCCGCGATTTCCAAGCAGCAGTTCCTCGACCAGATGGAGCCGTTGAAGGGCAGGCGGATCGTCTTCATCTTCGACGAATGCCACCGGTCTCAGTTCGGCGACACGCACAAGCGCATCACCAGCTTTTTCACGAACTACCAGATGTTCGGCTTCACCGGCACGCCCATCTTCAAGGATAATGCCAACAAGAGCGAAGCCATCGCGCGAACGACCAAGGATTTGTTCGGCGAATGCCTGCACCGCTATGTCATCACCGACGCGATCCGGGACCAGAACGTGTTGCGCTTCTCGGTCGAATACTGGGGCAAGCTGCGCAGGCGTGACGGCAGCCTGATCGACGAAAAGGTCGCCGGGATCGACACGCGGGAGTTTTTCGAGAACCCGGACCGGATCGAAAGCGTCGTGGATTGGATCATCGCCAATCACGGGCGGAAGACGCATAGCCGCGACTTCACAGCGATCATGGCTGTCGGAAGTGTCGACGCGCTGATCCAGTATTACGAGGCTTTCGCGCGCAAGAAAGCGGCCGGTCTGCACGACCTGCGCGTGGCGACCATCTTCACCTACGGCACCAACGAGGACGACAGGGACGCCAACGGCCTCATCAGCGAGCCGGAATTCGACATCGCCCGCGACACGCCGGTCAACGCACATAGTCGCGACAAGCTGGATCGCTTCATCGCCGATTATAACGCGATGTACGGCACCGCTTTCTCTACGAAGGACAGCCTGAGCTTCTACAGCTACTACAAGGACATCGCGAAACGGATCAAGGAACGCGAACGGGAAAACGCCAAGGATGCCGACCGGGTGGACATCCTGCTCGTCGTGGCGATGTTCCTCACGGGCTTCGACGCGAAGAAGGTCAACACGCTGTACGTCGACAAGAACCTCAAACAGCATGGCCTGATCCAAGCCTATTCCCGCACCAACCGCATTCTCAACGAGGTCAAGTCGCAGGGAAATATCGTCGCATTCCGCAATCTGAAAAATGCCACGGACGAGGCGATCGCCTTGTTCGCCGACAAGGGTGCGAACGAGACGATCCTGATCGATCCCTACGAAAGCTACGTCGCGCGGTTCAATGAGGCAGCGGCGATGCTACGCGCCCTGACGCCGACGGTTGATGCCGTCGACACGCTGCAAGATGAAAATGCCAAACTGGCGTTCGTCCGTACCTTCCGAGAGTTGGCACGGCTGCGCAATATACTGAGTGTCTTTGCCGAGTTCGACTGGGGACAGCTCAAGCTCGACAATCAGACGTTCGATGACTTTAAGAGCAAGTATC
This sequence comes from Methylorubrum populi, assembly GCA_036946625.1. Taxonomy (NCBI): domain Bacteria; kingdom Pseudomonadati; phylum Pseudomonadota; class Alphaproteobacteria; order Hyphomicrobiales; family Methylobacteriaceae; genus Methylorubrum; species Methylorubrum populi. Next base: position 939,646 of record JAQIIU010000002.1, on the reverse strand, counting down.
TCGATATCTACGAATCGACGCGCAAATCTCGCGAAGAGGGAACGGCTTCGATCGTCAACGACGTCGATTTCGAGATCGAGCTGGTCCGAACGGATCGCATCAACGTCGCCTACATTCTAAACCTGCTCCGCGAGATCAAGGCCGACGAGAGCGCGGACGCCAGCCCGGTCCAAGCTCCGGAGAAGCGCGTTGCCGATATCATGGACATGGTGGCGTCCGACGCGCAGCTTCGAAGCAAGCGCGATCTGATCGAGAAGTTCATTCATCAGAACATGCCGAAGCTTAAGCCCGGCGATGATGTTGGGGGGGCGTTCAAGGCATATTGGGATCAGGAGAAGGAAGTCACACTAACTGCCATATGTGCGGAAGAGGGGCTGGACCGGGCGAAATTTGACAAGCTGGTCGATCACTTCAATTTCAGTGGTCAGAATCCTTTACGTGATGATGTCGTTGCAGCGCTAAAGGTGCAGCCGAAAATTCTTGAGCGACGGAAAGTGGTCAATCGGATTCTGGAGCGGCTGATTGGCTTTATCCGCACGTTTGAGGATGACATGGGCGAAGTATAGTTGCTATGGAGAGTGGCGTAGCCTACCGCCGCTTTCCCGGTATTGCCCGCGTGGCTACGCAAAAGCCATCGATTGCCGCCATTTCACGTGCCCGCCCTAAGCCGCCGTACCTTGTTCCAGCGATGTGGCGGCCACGATGCTTCGAAGCTCGACCAGCATGTCACAGTGCCGCTTCTCAAGGTACGCAACCACGCTATCGTTCGCCATCAAACGCCCGACATACCGCGACGCAAGGACAAGATGGAGCACGTCGTCGCCGAACGTCCGCTCCACCGCCTTGAAATCACGGCTGACCACTTCAAGCTCGCGCTCCATCCGCGCCATCTGCTCGGGCGATAGCCCATTCAGCCGCTTCGGCTTCTCCGGCGCGACGAGATCGCCTTGCTTGGTGCCGGCGAGCAAAGCCTTTGCGTAGCCGGTGGTGAGATTGCCGGCTTGAATCATGAGGTCGGCGGCCTCGTATTGGCGCAGGGGCTTCATCTTTCGCAACGCGTCGAAGATCGCCTTGCTGACGGTTCGATCCTTGAGCAGGTCGATCACGTCCGGAGCGATCCCGTCGAGCATCGTGCGCCGCTTGGTCAGAGATTTCACGTCCATGCCGAGTGTGCGCGCGATCTTCTCGGCGGAAGCACCGCGTTCGAGCGCGCGCTCAATCATGTAATGCTCCTGCACCGTCGCAAGGCGGTTCACCCGCTTGTTGTAGGTGAAGCTCTCGTCATCGTCCTCGATGACACAGCGGACGCTTTCCTCGCCGCGCTCGCACAGGGCATGATAGCGAAGATGGCCATCCAGCAGCAGATGCTTTCCCTCGGCGTTCGCCTTTGAGACCGGGAGCGGTTCGATGACACCGACTTCCGCGATCGACGTCGCTATGCGTGCATAGCGTTTGGAACGGGCGACATTCGGTGCCAGCCGGCGGAGGGGCAGGATGTCGGCCAGCCGGATGACGAGCACCTGCCGCTCGAACCCGATATGAACCTGTTCGGCCATCACGCCTCCTGTATGCCGATCCGTTCTGCGAGGGGCTGCGGAAGCGTGCCGATCGACTCCGCACGCAGGAGGGTCACGAAATGCTCCTCTTCCAGAAGCCGGCGCAGCGCGTTGACGATAAAAATCAGGCGTCCCTGCGCCAGCGCCGCCTTCTTCACGATCAGCTTCTGCCGATCGATCTCTCGCCGATAGCTGCGCACGAGGGCGGCAGCCGTGGTCTTCGTGGACTTCTGAGGCCGGCCGATTGATTTCACGCCCTTGCCGATCTGATTACGTTCTTCGACGATCCGGCGGATCGCGAGTACCTGGTCGCCCGGCAGTGCCTTCGTTTCATAAGCTTCCGTCAACGCACGTTGCACCTCGGCGTCGTTTGCCCGGGCGATCTCCACGGCAATGGTGTGCGGTACGACGCCACGCTCGACTGCGTCGAGTAGCCGTTCCTCGCCACGTTCGAGCAGGAAGCAGATCGACCACGCATATTCGGGACTGACCCCGATCTTCGCGGCGATCTGCGCATAATCGTAGCCACGTTCACGCATCGCCCCGACCTCCCGGATCAGTTCGAGGGGCGTGTGGTTGCGACGAGCGAGGTTCTCGATCAGGCTCATGACATAGCAGTCTTCGCGCGACGCCTCGATGACAACCGCCGGAATCTCCATCTGTCCGAGGGCGATGAAAGCCTCCATGCGACCCTGGCCACAGACCAGTTCGTAGCCATCCCCGTTCGACTTGCGCGTAACGGTGATCGGCTTCTTCAGCCCGACTGCACGGATGCTCTCGACAAGTTCTTCGAAGATGCGACGGTTGCGGATGCGCGGATTGAGCACCTCGATCGTGGCCAGCGGGATCGAAACGATGTCGGTTGCGACTTCGGTCATGCGGCCCTCGGCATTGGGCTGCGGCGCAGCAGGTGGTAAAGCGGGGCGAGATCGTCGGCCCGGTAAGCATCGAGGTGCAGGCCGTTTAATTCGGCCATCTTCAGGGTTTCGCGCGAGCCGACATCGATCCAGGGCAGGATGTAGAAGTCCTTTGGACGCCTGTTATCGGCGTCCAGCCGCGCGACGATCGTAAGGTCCGGCCGCAGACCCGTGTCGAGGCGCAGCTTCCACCGAAGCGTGCCGGCCGGTGTCGCGTGGCAGCGGACGACCACAATCGACACCGTCAACTCGCCATGCACGGTCAGCAAATCAGTCGCCGGATCGATCCCTACCGCGCCGCCCGTGGCCTCGATGCCTTGCGTGACCTCGCTGACGATCTCTGGATGCAGCAGGCGGAGATGGCGATTGGTCTCGATGTAGCGATAGTCGCGGTCAGGGGCGTAGCCGACGAGCTGGTACGCACGCAGCAGGCTGCCGAAGCGATGGCGATAGCTGGCGGCTGAGGGCATCTCATCAATCTCGTCGATTACGAGACCTGATAGCAGGCCGCGCGACGCCAGCAGATCGGATAGCATCCGCAGCATGTCGCCGTCCGAGAAGCGCCGTGCGCGCTCCTCTAAAATCAGCGCGGCCGCCTGAAACCATGATGGATCGACGATGGCTTCGAACGCCCCATCCCCCCTGATCCACATGTCCGGCGGGTTCACTACCCGCTTCTTCTTCAACTTGAAGGAGACGCGATTGTAGACGTTGTTGCCGACATATTTTTCGTTGCTCAGAATCTGGTGAACGGCACTCCGCGTCCACGGTCTACCGAGATCCGTTCGCTTCCCCTCTTCGTTGAGGATCACAGCGATCTCGCGCTCGGAACGACGCTCCTCGACGAACAGGCGGTAGATTCGGCGGACCGTCTCTACTTCTTCCGCCGGCCCCGGCACGAGTACGACGCGATCGGTCTGGAGGCTCTTCTGCTCGCCGGCTCGAAGCTTCGTCTTCGGCTGCCCCTTCTCGTCGACGAGTTGCCGACGCAATCCATATCCGGCAGGTCCGCCTTGACGATAGCCCAGCGTGACGAGGCGGCATTGGCCGGCGAAAACCTTCGTGGAGAGGTCGCGGCTGAACTCCCCGGCCATGACGCGGCGCACGCTCTTCATGATCGTCGAGCTGGGACTTCCGTCATTCTCGAACGGCTCGGCGCAGTAGTGGACGGTGATGCCCGCCTCGCGGCACACGAACTCGTAATAGCCGCTCTCGTCGGCATCCTGAAAACGACCCCAGCGACTGATGTCGTAGACGAGGATCGCCGTAAAGTCGGTGCGGCCGTTGCGAACATCGTCGATAAGCGACTTCAGGGATTCGCGGCCAGCGATGTTGAGGCCGCTGCGCCCCTCGTCGGCATAGGTCCGCACGATGTCGAAGCCACGCCGCGCTGCATATTCGCTGATCGCGTCCGCCTGGTTCTCGGTCGAGTATCGTTGATGATCGGTGGACATGCGGACGTAGCGCGCGGCCCGTGTCCTGGCCGGCGGCGCACTATCAAAACCTTCAGACCGCTCCGCTGCTGCCACGAGAATGTAGCTCTGCTGTGTTCAATTGGGTCAGCCGTATCCCGTGCAAGAGGGGATGTCTTGGTCCATGAAGGCGCGAACTTTTCAGCCCCACCATGACAGGGTGTCACATTCAACGTTTGATGCCGCGATGTTCGCGCGCGAGATCGCTGCCGCGCTCGCCGTCGAATTTGGCGACCGCCCGCATAAGGTGAAAGAGGTCGCTCGAATCACAGGTTGCAACGAGCGCACCGTCAAGAATTGGTTCCAGGCGCGCAACGGCCCCAGCGGCGAGTGCCTCATCACGTTGATGCGCCATTCCGATCAGGTGCTGCGGCTTGTCCTCCGCCACGCGGACCGCGACGACCTTCTCCGAGTGATCGACGTGTCCGAGGCGAAGGCACGACTTGCCGAGGCCGTCACCACCTTGGACGGCCTGTTAGATGGTCACGAAGAGGGATTTAGAGGGCTATAGCGTAGACATAGTGCTCATCCGGGTCTGGCGCGGCCCAGCAGTCCCTGACGGAGGTGCAGGTCCAGGCCCTGGCAGGCGAGATCTACCGCGCCAAGGTCGCGAAGCATTCGGACGATCCGGGCCCGCCGGACACTTGGCGCCGCCTCGCCGAGGCCGACCGCCGCCTGCGGGACATCCAGCAGCGGCTGGGACGCAAGCCCTCGGCGCTGCGGCTCGCGACGGGCTGGTCGGAGGCTGAGGCCCTCATCAGGGCGCGTCACGGCAAGGCCGTCGACGAACTCCTCGCCAAGAATGGGATGGTCGTCTCGGAGGCGGAGCGCCGCCGGGTCACCTTCGCCGCGGCCCTGGCGGCCCAGCAGGCGCACGAGAGCCTCCTGAGGAACGCCCAAGGTGACTACTCGCCGGACGCCAACGCCAGCCGTTTCCCGCCGCCGACGTCGGCCGCGGGGCCGGTCAGGCTCGCGCCGGTATGGAGGGAGTACCAGCTCCAGAGCGAGCTCAAGCCCGCGACCGTGAAGCGCTGGGAGCCGATCCTCAAAAAGTTCGTCGCCTTCGTCGGCGTCGACGACCTCCGCCGCATCACGCAGGCCGACGTGATCAGGTGGCGCGACAGGATGCTGGCCGAGGGGTCGGGGGTGAGCCCGCTGACGGTCCGTGACGTTTACCTGGCCGCCCCGAAGGCGCTACTTGGGTTCGCGTCCGACCTAGCCAGGATCGGCGCCAATCCTGCCGCCGGCGTCACCGTCAGGGTCGGCAAGAGGAAGAAGAAGGTCCGCAGGCTCGGGTTCTCATTAGAAGAGGCCAACGCGATCCTGCCGGCGTCGCTGGCACCACAGAACGATCTCTCCTCGCAAGGGCTCAAGGATGCCCGGCGTTGGGTACCCTGGCTGTGCGCGTATTCCGGGGCGCGGGTGAACGAGATCACGCAGCTCCGCAAGCAGGACGTTTGCCTGAGCGAAGGCATCTGGGTCATGAAGGTCACCCCTGATGCGGGCACGCAGAAGACTTCCGAGGAGCGGGAAGTGCCCCTGCACGGTCACCTAATCGAGCAGGGCTTCCTCGACTTCGTACGTTCTAAGGGCGCCGGTCCGCTGTTTTACAAGATAGACCCGCGGCGGCGTGGCTCGGCCGCTAACCCGCCTTACGTCAAGGTCGGCGGAAAGCTTGCCGAATGGGTGCGGGCCATCGGCGTGACCGACACGAACGTTCAGCCGAACCATGGTTGGAGGCATCGCTTCAAAACCGTCGGACGAGGTGCCGGCCTCGACTCCGCCAAGCTAGATGCCATCCAGGGCCATGCCCCGCGGACGGAAGGCGAGGAGTACGGAGGTTTCTTGCCCACCGCCCTCAAGCCGGAAATCGACAAGAAGCGCCGCGAACCACGTGCACGACGTGGGCGGACATGTCGTGCCAGCCGGCCTCGGCCCGACCGATCGAAGGAAGCCTCATCGAATCTCCGCAGTCTCCGCGGGAACAAAAGCGGCACGGCGCAGCTTCTACGCCCTGGCCTCAACCTTGTCGCGGGAACAGCGCCTTGAAGTTGCTTTCGTTCCGTGTCCGGCAGTTCCGCTCCATCCGGGACAGCGGCGAGGTCAACCTCGCCTTCTCGAAAACCGATCGGGGCCAGGACCGAAGCGTCACCGCGCTGGTCGGCCGAAACGAGAGCGGGAAGTCCAACATCCTGCTCGCCCTGGCGACGCTGAACCCGGAGGGCGGTCGCAAGGCGCTGACGATGAGGAAGGATTTCCCGCGCGACCGCCATCCCCGAGAATGGGATCCGGCCTTCCAATTCCTACAGACGACCTGGGAACTCGACGAGGCGGAGCGCCACGAGATCGGCGCGCATTCGCTGGCCTTCGGGGCGGTCGGGAAGGCCTACGTGAACCGCACCTACGATGCCCAACCGCGGCGTCCGAGTAGCCGATCATGCGCGAGGCCGAGTTCAGACGCTTCCTGATCGGGCGCCTCGGCGCCCGATCAATCGACAGCTACGTCGCATACTGTCGGCAGGTCGAGGGCAAGCTTGCGGTGGACCTGGACAGCTGCGAGCTGGGGCCGGATGGAATACGGAGCCTCATCCTGCGACTGCGCGCTGCAGGAGCCGCGGACAAGAGCGCCAGCAATTGCGGCTCCGCCTTGAGAGCCTATGCGTCGTTGCTCGGGTCAAAGGCGAACTCGGACCATCAGGCCAGCACCGAAACCACGGGCAAGCCCCCATGCCGGCGAGACGATGGCATAGGCGGGATGCCCCAGGTCGGCGTCGATGCGGCGCCGATGAACGGTCCAATGGCCAAAGCGACCGTGAAGGAGCTGCTGACGACCTACGGCGAGGTGATGGCCGAGCTGCGTCGTCGCGGGGTGATCCGGACGGGCAATGCCCCGGTCGGCGACTATGCCGAGTTGCTGTTCTCGGAAGCGTTCGATTGGAGGCTGGAAGGGAATTCGGCCGCGGGGTGACGTGATGCGGGGCCGCAGGGGCGGACGGATCAGCCGCGCAGGGCGCGGCCTTCATGTATCAGGATCGCTTGGAAGGCTCGCCACGAGGCAGGCATGCTGATCTCCGACATGATGCAGCCGTCCGGGCGCGTGTTCCTGAAGTCGGAGTGGGGGCCGATCAACGACTACTGGCCGTGCGTCTCCTTCACCAAGCCGTCGGTCGGGGCATGGCTTCGAAGAGAGTTCGTGCCCGGGCGCGACGTGCTCGTCTACGTCGGCACCAGGAGCCCGGCCTCCACGGAAAATCCCGATCACCGGAGCTGCCTGCTCTCGGCCGTGGTCATCGAGCCGAACCAGATCCTGGAGACGAAGAAGATCGTCCCGGTCGAGAGCTGGAACAACTCAATCGAGCATCATGGGGACCGGTGGCCCCACGCCATGGCCGCGATCCGCGCCGCGGACATCGTGGGGCCGCCCTATCCCGAGGCGCGGAGGGTGATGCCGAAGTCGTACCGGTCCTTCTCCGAGATCGGTAACCGCGGCAACGTCATCGAGGCCCACCCCGGCGAACGGGCGGCCATCATGGCGCTTGAGATCAAACCGCTGACGCTCACGCTGCGGGAGGGTGTCGCCGCATACATCGGCCTCAGGGAGAGCACGAGCCCCGCGATCGACAAGACGATCCGGCAGGAGGCATCACGGATGACCCAACTGATCTGCGAGCGGGTCAGCAGGGGAGGCGAGCAGAACGTACGGATCAACCCGCAACGGTTCGCCCCTCCGTTCGCGGAGATGAACGCCCTGATCCTGCGGCTTTGGCTGGACGTGCAACGAGGCAAGTGCGCCCTGTGCAGAGGCCCCCTGGTCGCCTCCACCAGCAACCTGATGCTCAAGGCGTCCGCCGACCGCATCGACAGCGCCAACGGCTCCTACGACGCCGCCAACGTCCAGATCACGCACCTCGCCTGCAACCTCGCGAAGAACAAGTACGGGCAGGAGCAGTTCGACGATTGGGTGCTCGCCGTCCGTGGTGTTCAGCCCGACCCGAACCTCACCCCGATCACGATGCCGTCCTGATCCAAGCCAAGCCGTTTCGCCCTCGCGAGAGCAGTTCCCGGGGCGTCGAACCGATGGATCCAACGCCCAATCCTCCGACGCTCAAGGGGACGCGCGAGATCATCCCCAGGCCCTTGCGCCGAGCGGGCCTTCAGCGCTTGCCGAGACGCATTCCGATGGCCATTGTGGTGGTACACACGCCGTCAGGGCGGATCAGCTAAGTCATTGCCTCAGAACAAATTTCTGGATCGTACGGCGGAATCCCCCCCTCTCCGCCACTTCGGTATAAAACCGGGAACGCCGATTCCCACCGATTTCCCTCCTTTCGTGGCTACCAGCGTCCTCAGCAGGGTGTTTTTGCTGCCTTTGATGTAGATCGCGTCGTCCGCGACCTCGACGTGTTGGGCGAAAGCCCGGACGTGTTCCCGCCGATAGTCGCCCGTTCCGAGCCGGAGCCGGGTGCGGGCTTCGCTTGCCATTTCCCGCACCGCCGCGCCTGTGAGACCCTGATGGGCCGAGCTTTTCAGCATGGCCTCGGTCCTCTCGGCGTCGGCCCTCGCCTGATCCCGTAGCGCGGTAAGGCCCGCGATGCGTTCGCCAAGGGCAGACTCGGCCGGGTCTAGCGAACCGGCTTCGATAGCGTCGTAGAGCCGTTTGAGGCGCATGTCTGCCTCGGCCGCACGCTGGTTCAATTCGGCGATGTGCTGGCTGCGCCGCTCGACGCTTTCCTGCCGGCGATCCAGAAGCGAGGCGAGCACATCTTCGATCCGCTCGGGGTCGAGCAGCCTTTCCTCGATGTGGCTGACCACGATGCGGTCGAGCTTGTCCATAGGGATTGCCCGGCCCTTGCAGCCTGTCTCGCCCTGCCGCGCCCGGATCGAGCAGGCATAGTAGCGATAGCGGCCGTTCTTGCCGGTGCGCAGTGTCATCGCGCCTCCGCAATTGCCGCAATGGCAAATGCCGGTCAGCAGATTCGGGCCGCTGACGACGCGCGGCGGCGTTACCTTCGGATTGTTGACCTGCAACCGCGCCTGCACCGCCTCGAAGGTTTCGAGGTCGATAAGCGGCGGCACGGGAACGGTAACGATTTCTTCCTCGGGCTTCACCTCACCCTTCTTGGAGCGGCGATTGAACCGATGTTCGCCGATATAGGTGCGGCGTGTCAGGATGCGGTGAAGCTGGCCGATGCCCCAACGCCCGCCGCTGCGGGTGAACATGCGGCTCCTGTTGAGGTAGCTGACGATGTTCTTGACGCCCATGGGGCCGGACGTGCCGTCGCCCTCCAACGCAAGCCGGAAGATCAGCCGCACGGTGTCGGCATGGAGCGGGTCGATCTCCAGCTTTTTCTTCATCTTCGCGCCGCGCTGCTCGGCCTCGACGACGCGGTAGCCGATAGGCGGCAAGGAACCGTTCCAGAAGCCTTGTCGTGCATTCTCCTTCAACGCCCGGATGACGTGCTTGCCGTTCTCCTTCGACTGGTACTCGTCGAACAGCGCCATGATCTGCCGCATCATGACGTGCATGGGGTCGTCGCCCATTTCCTGCCAGATCGCACTTCCAGCACAAATCGATCACCGTACCCGTGTGAGCGGCCGCTCAGGACCGTCCGTCCCCTTGACGGGATAATGTAGCAGCAGACGGTACCCACCACGCATCATCGCTAGCCCGTGCTGGACAAGCCGGCGCGCTCGGTTCTTCCGCGGATCGATCTCGAAATCCTCCTTCGTCCCGCGAAAGCCGAGAAGCACCTCAGCGACGGTGCGATAGCTCTCGTCGCGCAGCTTGGCGTCCAGTGCGCGCAGCGACAGGATATGCCATTTTAGCAACTGAGCCGGCAGCACGCCGAACGGTGGCCCGGGCGAGCGGTCGCGAACGCACCGCCAGAAGCGGCGAACGGCATGAAGCCGAAGGTCCATGAACCGGTCGATCGGAAGACAGACGGCAAGCAGGGCCGTTTCGTCGGGGTCAGCGTCGGGAAGCCAGAGCTGATGCGCAACGCCATCGGCGGTCCAGATGCCGTGCCAGCCATCATGAGCTTTTCGCAGTTCCAGACCATCGAGCGCGGGAAGACTGACCGCAATCGGCTCGGCGGTGTCGGTCGGCATCGCGGACTCCAGCCGGATCGCGTGCGGTCTATGCCGTGGGGTCCAGATGACGGGCTTGTCGCCGCGGGTCCTGTCGGGATCGTGCGGGAAATCGCAACCCCCAGCGCTCGGTAAACCGGTCCAACTCGCAAGGTTCGGGCGGATCGGGTTCGGTCAGGCGCTTCGCATCCTGCCGATACTCGGCATGTCGTCGCAGATATTCCCAGGCGAATCCGGCGGCCGGAATCGTCTTCGCATATCGATAGCCCGATGCCGAACGCCAATCGATCTCGATCATGTCTACCTCCCTGCTGCTCCGTTCAATTTCGCTGGTGAGCCAGCTCTTGTGGAACCTTCGTGGTTGGAAATACCGAGTTTCGAGATATCTCGATCGCTCCACCCGATCATTGACGGGCTTCCCTGCTATTGAAGGCGAACCGCAGAACGGACCATGTGACGACCGATAGGCCGACGAGCACCAGCGACGCGACGCCGAAGAGCTGGGGAAAGCCGACAAGCCCGAGCAGGGGCTGACTCAGGACGGGCGAGAGGAACTGGCCGAGGAAGATTGCGGTGGTCAGGACGCCGCCTGCGATACCCCGGCGTTCGGCCGGCACAGCCTGGAGCGCGAGGGTCGCAAAGTTCGGCATGACGAGACCGACACCAAGCCCGCTGATCGCGCCTCCCAGCAGGAATGCGGGCACGGAGGAGCTGGCTTGGAAAACGAGGAATCCGATCGCCATGGCTGCGTATCCGGCAGCCGGCGTCCAAGCGGTTCCGAGACGTACCCTGATCCGCCCGAACAGCAGTGCGGTCACGCCGCCGACGAGCGTCAGGATGGCAATGACCTGCCCGGAGACGGCCGGATCGGGGAGCCCGATGTCTGCCAGATGGAAGGGCAGTTGCGTCGGCACGATATAGAACAAGATGAAGGTGCTCGTCGCCAGCATGGCGACGAAAGCGAGCTGCCCCTTCCACGCGGTCTCGGGCGAACCGCCATGACCGATGTCACCGCCGGGCACGGGTCGTTCGGGATCCTTCACGGACGCCCAGATGAGCGGGAGGTAAAGAAGCGCGATGCCGTAGATCAGGAACGGCCACTGCGGCGAGTACCCCGCGATGAAGCCGGCGGCGCCGACGAAGAGAAACCCCGAAAAATTGGTCGCTGCGAGCTGATAGCCCATGAACTGCGCACGCTGCTCGCCCGCAAAGTAGTGCCCGATCAGAGCGGTCTGGGATGTCATGGTGAGCGCGACGGCCAGACCGAGAACGAAGCGGCTGGCGAGAATCGCGTGCAGGTCGCCGAGCCAGAAGCCTGCCGTGCCGGCCAAGGCATAGACGAGCACGCCCAGGATCAACAGACGTCGCCCGCCGAGGCGATCGACCAAGAGGCCAGCGATTGGCGCGAGGAGAGCGACGGTCAGCGAAGGCGCGGTCACGAGAAGCCGAGTGACAAAGGCCGCATTCGGCGTGTCGGCGAACGCGGCCTCCAGTCCCGGCAGGGCCGGGCTGATCGTGGCGTTCGAGAGAACGGTGAGGGTCGCCACCATGAGCAGCGCGAGGCTGCGGAGATGGGTGAAGGGGGACGCATTCGTCATCGGCATGAGCCCGGCGCACAGAACTGTTGGTGTAACCAACATTCCATTCGATTGTTGGTGGAGTCAACGAACTTGTGCGATGGGTGTAACCGTTTAACCGGATGAGGTTCGGCGGGACGCCATGAAAGACACCACGACCGCGCCGCGACTGAGGACGCTGCCCACCCGCATGTTGGGACAGGTCGCCGCCCTCACGGGGCAGCATACGATCGACGCACTCGCCGAGGCGGGAGCCAACCGGCACCAGTTCTCGGTCCTGGCGACCCTCGATGCCTTCGGGTCACTGACGCAGGCTGAACTCTGCCGTCGAACCGGTATCGACCGCAGCGACATGAACGCGGCGCTGAACGCGCTGGAAGGCCGGAAAATCGTCGGCCGGAGCGTCGATCCGGCCAGCCGACGGCAGAACATCGTCTCGCTGCACGCGGACGGCAGAGACTATTTCAGGGACCTCGACGAGCGGATCGAGATGGCACAGGAGGCGGCGATGAAGCCGCTATCTCCGGACGAGCGTACCGAACTCGGTAAGCTTCTCGGAAAGCTCTACGACCATCACACGATGGTAGATCGCCCCGAAAAGTAAGCGGCATCGCTTGTCGTCTTGTTTTTGATTGCCCACGCGATCTCGCAAGCCGTGTCCCGCCCGGCGAGTGGCATGGAGTCGCCCAATGGGCAGCCCATAGCCGCTTGCACTCAATTACGATTGCCGATGCCCCTGGTGGCGGCAGCACATCGAGTCGCCGCGCGATGGCGGTCGGCGCTGCGATATGTGAGGTCTCCGCACCGCCCGCCATCGGTCACGCTCCGTTCTGCGGCGACTGCGCCCCGTCCTCTGCGCCTGCCGAGCGCTCCGCCTCGAACGCTAGTCTAGCCTTCCCATCCTCGTCCAGAGTTCCCGCGCCCGTTCGCCGTCCTCGCTGTTGAGCTTGTCGGCCATCCAGAGCAGCGCGCCGTAGATCATCACGCGGTCATCGCGCGCGAGCTGGGCGACGCCCGCCTTGACGACGAGCCCGCCGAGTTCGATCAGGTGGCGTGTGCGCTTGCGACGCTCGACTTGCCACGACCGCATGTCATGCCGCGCCCGTTGTGCCTGATGCCGGTTGCAAGCCGCCCGGTTGCGGATGAGCGTGGCTGTCGTCGCCGTCATGTGCCGAAGCAGATCGCCGGGCCGCGACCGATAGTGATGATAACTACGTCTACGCAATAGCCCTCTCTGAGGAGCGATTGGATTAGACTTCCGATGATGGCGCATGAAGCTATCTCGTGAGCTTCATGCGCCAGGGCTGCTTTTCGCCGAGGTAAAGGTGTTCAGCTTCTCAGCGACGCTGCTCGGATCGGTCACGAACAAGTAAGCCCATTCCCCAAACGTACCGAGTCGATTGACTCCATCGACCCAGCGTGTCGCCGCCTTCGCTTTGGCGTCTGCGCTGTCCGTCACCTGCCCCTTCGTTTCGACGATAACGTTTAGCCCCTTGTCGGTCACGACTATGAAATCGGGAATGTAGCGGGCGGGAACGCCGCGATTGCGGTAGGGGATGAAGAAGCCCAACCGATCGTTCTTGACCCAGCGATCGACGCCGAGATGGGTGTCGATGAGGAAGCCGGCGCTCTGCTCCCACTTCTTCGTGTCGGCGACCATCGCATTGAGATGGCACCGCGTGACGGGATAGATCGGCTTGGTGGTGTGGAAGTCCACATACAGCGTACTTCCTCGCCCGGCTGCGCCTTGAGGAATCACAGCCACTTCCGCGTCAGAGGTCGAAGAGCCTTTCTTGATCGCCTCCATGAGCGCGCCCACGGCGGCCTGCATATACTCGCCGACCAAGAGGATGTCGCACGGCTGGCTGTCGCCCTTGCGATCAAGCTTCTCCGCAAGGAAGCGTTTGGCCGCGAAGGCGACCTTGGGAAACAGCACCTGCATCGGCACGGCAGCCGCCCCGTTGTCGGCCGCCCACCGGGTGCAAATTTCCTTCGCCAAGCGGAACGCAACTTGCTGCTCCCGGAACAATGCGCGCCAGTCCTTAAGGGACAGAACCGGCTTTTCTCCAGGACCATAGGCAGACAGGGTTCCGTCCGGCGTCGTGAGCGGACTCAGCTCGACGGTTTGCGGTATCCTCATTGGATCGATGGTGACTTTCGCCACCTGCTCCCAATCCACGAACACGTCGAACTGCCCGGACTGGTGATAGCCGCTGACGATCGGGAAGGTGATTTCGAACTCGGCCTTTTCCGGCACCGAGTAGATGTGATGCGGATCGGGCTGCGGCGGCGTCTCGCCGGGCGGCGAGATCTTGAACGGTATCAGCTCGAACGGAACGCCGAAGACCTTTGCGGTCTCTTCCGCGAACATCTGCGTGTCCTCGTTCAGCGCATAGCTCTTGCGCCGGAGCGCGCGGCCGACGACCTGCTCGCACAAAAGCTGCGAGCCGAACGGGCGCAGCCCGACGATATGAGTGACGGTGTTGGCGTCCCAGCCTTCCGCCAGCATGGCGACCGACACGATGCACCGCACATCGCGGCCCGGCGGAATCCGCTCGTCGATCCATTTGAGCGAACCGTCATTATCGTCGCTCGCCGCCTTGTCATTGTGCTTGCGGACAAGCTCGGCCCATTCGTCCGGCACCTTGCCGCCCGTCCATTCCGCCTTGCCGACAGTATCGAGAATGAACCGGAGGCGGCGGGTTTCGTCCTTGGTGCCGCCTTCCTCGATATCCTCCATCACCTTGGAGTCGATCCGCACCGTCACTTCCTGTCCGGGCGCATTGCGGAACCATGTCGGTGAGACACCGTAGCTGTCGTTGCCCTTGGCGAGCCAGCTATGAACCTCGCGCGCAACGGCCGTATCCCGGCATACGACGATGAACACCGGCGGCACGGGATGCCGGTGTTGCGCCTTGGCGAACTGCTCCCATTCCACGAAGCGTTGGTGCCATTCCGCCGCGAGCAGGTTGATCGGCGCGCTGGCGTAGTTCATCACGATTTCGGGCGTGATGTTGGTGCCGAACCCGTCTTCCTTGGCCTTGGCCTGAACCCAGCGCCAAATGTTGAAGTAGGCCGCTTCCTCCGCACCGCTGACATCGCGGGAAGGAAGCTGCGGAATCTTCACGAGGCCGGACTCGATGGCATCCAGCAGGCCGAAATCCGACACGATCCAAGGGAACGGCTGCCCGACCTCGTTGCCCGATCCCTGAATGTAGAAGGGCGTTGCCGATAGATCGACACAGAGATTGATGCCGCGACGGCGGCTGCCGCCGGCCAGCTTATGGATGCGATCCAACCCCTCGATCCAGATGGTCGCCTCGCGGGCGTTCTTCTTGGCGAGGTCCTTATCCTCGTCCAGTGCGCGTTCCTCGCCCTCGGCAACGTCTCCCCGCCGATAGGCGTGATGAGCTTCGTCGTTGAAAATGAGCCAATGCGGGCTTCGCCCCTTTCCGCTGCCAAGCTCGCGGCGGATTCGTTTGAACCATGCGGCGTCGGACTCGAAATACTTGGTCTCGACCGTCTCGTTGGCCTTGCCCGCGTTCTTCACCACCTCGACAGGCTCGCCGGCCTTCACGACCTTGGCGGAGTCGCCGTTGACGGTGTTGGTTTCCTTCTTCGCGAGGCGATGCCAGTTGGCGATCATCACCTCGCCGCGCCGCAACTCTTCCATGCGGTGCGGCGGCACGAGCTGGCGCGTGCGATAGAGGCTGAGGTCGCCCAAAGCCGGGTCCAGTTCCTGAAGACGCTCCCGGATGGTGACGTTCGGACAGACGATGAGGACAGTATCGGAAAAGCGCTCGTCCCTCGGCGCGGCGACGCGATTGAGGATCGACCATGATGCGAGCATCCCCATGACGGTCGTCTTGCCGGAGCCGGTCGCCATCTTGCACGCATAGCGAAGGAAGGCGCGGAGCCCGGCCGCCTTGGCTTCCAGCCCCGGCTCGTCCTTCGGAACGTCGGGAATGCCCTTGCGATAAATCTCGGCAGCCTCGACCAGAAAGATGATGGTCTCCGCCGCCTCGATCTGCGCGAAGAACAGGCGCTGCATCCGCTCATTGCTGCGCCACAGGTCGAGCAATTCTTTGGTCACCGCCGACGCGCCGTCATAAGCGACGCCGCCGGAACGCACGCCGTCTCGCCACTCCTTCACCCGCTCTCGGATGAGGTTGACGATCTCAAGCTCGACTTCCTCGCCACGCTCACTCTCGAACAGTTCGGTCTGAGCCCGCTTACGGCGCCCGGAGCCCGCGTGTTCGGGAACGCGGTAGAAATAGCTCGCCCGCCGCCGACCATCGGCCCTGACGGGCGGCTTGCCGCGTTCGATGAGCCAATGGCACTGCGGCTCGACGAAAGGCGAGTTGATGATCGGGGATTCGACCTCCGCGACCGTGACCGGCGGCTCCTGTTTCTGCGGCGCGGCCATCAGCTATCGGCTCCCGCCGTCTTGACGACCATCAGTTCGTTGCCGCGTTCGTCGATAGCCTTGACGGCGATGCGCTTCTTGTCGCCCAAGGCGAACGGCTCGCTCGACGTGCCGGCGAGATGCTCCCATACGTTGTCGGCGAACTGCCCCTTCAGAGATTTTTGCAGGTTGTCCCAAGCGCTGGTTTTCGGAAAGAAGACCTGCGAGGCGAAGAACGCCATGCCATTATAGTTGGCGTCCAACATCCAGCACGGCAGGTTTTCCGCCTTCACCTCGTCGGTTTCCATCGTGTCAGGACGGAAGATGTCGAGGCCCTTGATGACGACACGGTGAAGCGCAGTTCCGTCCTTGTCCTTGCCAGCTTCTTCCAGCCGCACGTCCGGCAGGCCGGTTATCGAGAAAATCTCGCTCGATTTGCTGGTTTTTAGCAGGTCGGACATTACCACGTCCGGGGTGACGGCAACGTAGGTGGTGGTGAGCTTCAGCTTGGCCAGCATTTCCCGCGCCTTGGCATCGATGGCGAAACCGAACAGGAAAAGAGACTGATAGCCCTGCTGCAAGGCTTCGGTATGCGCGTTGAACACATATTCGGAGCCAATAGCGCCGTCTTCTGAGCCGAATACGATGGCGATGCGCTTTTCCGTACCGTTGCGGGCGACGCCGTCCGCATGGAGATACTCACGGTCGGCGAGCGGGCTGACCGTTTCCAGTTCCAGGGTGACATTGCCGGGCAAGCGTAGCGTCTTGCTCTGACGTAACACCTCGATCATGCGATCAAGGTAGGCGCGTGGATTGCTGGCCGCCGATTGCGGAGTCGCCGGGGCATCCTCCTCCATGTTCATCGCCGCCTGAATGGTAGCTTCGACAGTGAAGGGACCGCAGACGCGGGTGATCTTGTCGTTCACCTCCGCGCGGTCGATGATCGTTTCAAGCTTCGGGTCTTCATCGTTGGCGATGGATTTGAGCGTGATGCGCGGGACAAGGCCGCCGACTTCCTCACGCTTGTTGTTCCGCTTACGCTCATAGATGAAACCGCCCGCCGGTCCCTTCGCTGGTTCCTTCAAGCGATACCAAGGGAACGTGCTGGTCAGGAGCCGCTGTCGCGCAAGTGCAATCGGCACGCGCGACGTATCGACGGTGATCCAGCGGCGGCCCCACTGTTCGGCGGTGCAGGCGGTGGTGCCGGAGCCGCAAGTGATGTCCAGCACAAGATCGCCCGGCTCGGTCGTCATGTGGATGCACCGTTCGACAACCTTGGTCGCCGTCTGAACAACATAGACCTTGGAATCCGTAAAACTTCCTGTGATCGTGTCTGTCCAAATATTCCCCGTCTGTTCGAAAGGAAAATCATCGGCAAAGCGGACGTATTGAATACTATTCTTGGCTACATGAACTCGTCCAGCCTTGGCGAGACGATCCATGCCTTCGGGATAGTTCGCCTTCCAATGCGAACTTGCGCCGGGTTTGTAGGTCCTGCCCTGATATTCAAATGGTTGGGGTTCGGACGCAGAACCTTGGGACTGCAAATCCCCCGGTTTGTAGGGGCGTGCGCCTTCGGGTATCTCCACCTCGCCGCGAGCTTCGGCGGCTGTAACGCCACGATACGATCCGTCGGGCAGCAACAGCCATCTTGCGTTGCCTCGGCCCAACTCAACGGGCTGCGGTTTGAATATCTTGTTGTAGCGGACGCTGCTTTTATCCTTGGAATACCAAAGCAGAAAGTCACCAACCGTTGGCAACGTGGACGATTCAAAACCCGAAGTCGTCTGAAAACTGATTTGCGAGACAAAGCCGCCGGGAAACACCTCGTCCAAAATTTCCCGGACGTGATGCACGTTGTCATCGGAAATTTGAACGAAGATGGAGCCGGATGGGGTCAGTAGCTCGCGTGCCAGCATTAATCGGTCACGCAGATAGGTTAGGTATGAGTGAAGCCCTAACTCCCATGTATCCCGATAGGCTTTCACCATTTCTGGTTCGCGAATCATTTCATCGTCGGAGCCGTGATTGACGCGGCTCTTGCGGACGAACGGCTGGAAGTTCGATCCATATTTCACGCCGTAGGGCGGATCGAAATAGAGCATCTGAACCTGACCGCCCATGCCCTCGTATTCGAGCAGGGAGTTCATCACCTGCAACGAATCCCCAAGGACGAGCCTGTTCGTCCACGGCCCCTTGTGCTCGTAGGCATCCAGTTTGTCGGCAACGTCGAGGTCGATGTCGCCGAATAGGTCGAGGTTCGTCCCAGTAGCCTTGTGCGACTTCAGGGTGTCGAGGATGGCCTGTGTCGAATGGCGCTCGTGAACGAACAGCGGCAGCGTCGGCACCGTGACCTGCTGGCGCTCGGCCTTCCCGGCCCAGTTCAGGAAGGGCTTGGTCAGGCTGCGGAGGCGCGCCGCGCACTGCGACAGCGACGTGAAGCGTTCATCCGTTCCCTGCCACACCTGCGGCTGGGCGAACACGGCGGCCTCGCCCTTGTCGGCGGCGTCGGCGATCAGGGTCAGCAGCCATTCGGCAAAGGCGCGCTCACCATTCTCGTCCCACGCCAGTTCCGGCGCGAGGCTGGAATCGTACCGATATGTCTTCGGAGCCTTCTTGTTCGAGAACTGCGCCTCGACGCCGACATCCGGGCGCTGAACAGCCTCCGTCTCGTGCTTATAAACAGATGCCGATCCCGCGCCTTCAGCCGCCATGCAATCCCCCAAGCGTTTCGATTCATTCTCCTGTCGGTAGCGTAGCGCCCACAGCGCGGCTTAGGTAGCCGGAGATTGTCGGCGGAATGCGAGGCAGGGCGTCGCGGCGATATCGAACGTCGAGGTTCGGCCTATCGCCGCCTGTCGGGAAAGGGAATCACCTCCCCAACGGCTGAGGCATCGCGGGGCGAGACTTCGGCGCGCGATTTGAGCGAGACGACTTCCGCAGGCTCCCGCTCGAACCAGCCGCTTGGCAGTCCACACAGGCTCTCGACGTCGGCCGCTGAAATCGTGAACTCCGTCGCCAGAAGGTCGGCTTTACCGCGCACACCGTTCTCGACGATCAGGTTGAGGCTGTCCCGCAGCGCCTTCGGCGCCACGATCGGCCAATGCTGATCCAGCGGCTCGCCCTTCGACCAGCCTTTGGCGGAGTAAAGCTTGTAGAGTTGCCGGGCATATTCCTCAGGTATGATGTCCAAGTCACCGAGGCGCTTGATCTGAGCCTTGATTGAGACGCGCCACCGCTCCTTGAGGCTGGTGAACATCGCCAGCGAAGGATATTTCACCTCGTACGGATAGGTCGTGGACGGCATGAGAAGCGCGCTCGCCAAACGAAACGCCTGCCGTTCGATCATGCGCAGATTATCCTGGAACTCCTCCTCCGGCACCTGCTGGTGCAGCACGGCGTGCGCGAGTTCGTGCGCCGCGTCCATCTGGCGGCGCGGAAAGGACATCTTGTCGGTCGCCAGAAGCACATGCGGCCGCCCATCGACCGGAGACCAACTGCAAAGTCCGTCGAGCTTGGTCGTGCCCATCGGGATCGTCGCCACCACGATGCCGATCCGCTCCATCAGCGCCACGACATCGCCACATGGGCCTTCGCCCATGTTCCAATGTCGACGCAGCCGTAACGCGATATCCTCGATGTCTTCATCCCGGAGTTCGCCATAGGTCGCGCCATCCAGAACGTCGGGAATATCGATCTCGGGCAGATCGACATAATGCCCCAGCACGAAGCTGACTTCCTGAAGCCAGTGCATCTGCGCCTTCTGGTAGGCTAGATCGCGAACGAGCGTGCTGGCCAACGAGCGCAGAAAGGTCGGACGTTCGCTATGATATGGGGGGCGAAGGAAAAACTCCGGTCGAACGCCCAACTCACCGGCAAGCCGGACGAGCGTGGAATAATCGGGGCTTTGCCCGGCCTCCTGATCCTCCCACCGCGACACCGAGGTAGGGCTCACCCCGAGGCGCTTGGCGAGCGCAGATTTCGTCGCAATCCGACGCGCGTCACGAGCTTCGCTCAAGCGGGCGGGTATGAACCCCGGTGTGCCAATACGCATGTTTCGAATCCCATCGGCTCCGTACCCCAAGGATACGGAACAACCACACCTTGTCTGAAACCGAGTTCCGGTTAGCCGGCGGTTCCGTCTTCGGTATCGCTGTCGGGCTGCGTCTCGGGCGCGAGGAACGGCTTGCGGGTTTGACGCAGCTTCACGACCTTGGCGCTGCCATCCGGGCCGGCGGGTCCATCAGGAACAACCGGATCGGAGGCGTAACCGCCGAGAAACTTCTCCAGAGACTCGTAGAAGATGAAGTCCTTATAATCCGACCCGATCACGCCGATGGCGATCTCCTCTATCATTCCTGCGCGCTCACGATCCCTGGCGGTCAAGAACAGCGCGAAGATGTCGGTCGGACGGGGGCTTTTCTCGTCGATGAGAAGGCTGGGCTGGAGATGAACGTTAAGCGTCACCCCGGCTGCTCGCGACATGTTCTTGGCGGGGATCTTCCGCTGCTCCGGCATGGCGGCGAAACCAAGGATCACGCCCAGTTCGGAACCGGCGAAACGCGCAAAGGGCTGGAACACCTTCAGGTCGGTGCCGAGCATCACGCCATCGACAAGTAGGTGCCCGCCATGAAGCTGAACGACCTCTTCGTAGCCTTCCTCCTGAAGGCGAAACCGAATCTGGCCTTCCGCTTCCCGGCTGCGCTTCGGGTTAAGCGAGAACTCTTTGCGCACCACCTCGTGCGCCTTGAGCGCTTCTGCCCGCAGCCTGTCTTCCAAATCCAGCAGGAGGTGTTTGGGAAGGGCATCGAGTATGGCGCGGCGGATGTCGATCATCGGATACCCCTTATCGCTTTGAAGGATTTTGTACCGCATATTTCGCGTTTTGCAACATGGAAAGCGAATGGCCTTGCGTTGGGCAGTAGGGAGGTAGGCGTGGCTCTCATCGCTTGAATATGTCGAATGGGCAGAGTGTCACGACACGAACACGCGGACGACCCAGTTATGTGGTGGCTATGATGGCGGGCGGCGCTGCGATGCTGGGTCTTCGCGCCGCCCGCCATCCGTTATGCCTGATCCTGCGACGTGCCCGGCACGACGGCTATCGTTCCGTTTTCACGTTCCGCTGTGAATGCCTGCCTGCCTTTCTCGGCCCAGAGTTCCCGCGCCCGTTTGCCCTCCTCGCTTTTCAATTTGTCGGCCATCCAGAGCAACGCGCCGTAGATCATGGCGCGGTCGTCGCCGGTGAGATCGACGACGCCGGATTTGACGACGAGCCCGCCGAGTTCGATGAGGTGCCGCGTGCGCTTGCGGCGTTCGACCTGCCAGCTTCGCATGTCAGTTCGCGCCCGTGTCGCCTGATGGCGGTTGCGTGCTGCCTGGTTGCGTCTGAGCGCGGCTGTCGTCGCGGTCATTCGCTGGTGCAGATCGCCGCGATTTGCTGCGAAAGAACGCCGCCCCGCGTGTCGCCCACGCCTCCCTCTTCCCGGCATCGTTCGTCTCTGCCAGCGCGATCAGCGCGCCGGCCAGTTCATCAGGGGTGAGCGTGTCGGCACCGGAGGCGATCACCAGTTCGCCGAGTTGCTGAACCTTGCGCGTCTTCAAGTCACGCGCTTTGTCTTCGAGCGCCTTCAGTTCGGCGTCATAGTACCGTGGCTTGCGCATCATGTCCTCTGTCAGTGTCGGTGACGGCAGGATATTTGAGAGACGCGCGGAATGCTGTAATGTTGCCGGGACAGCGTGGCGCGGCGCAGGCAGTCCCGAGAAATTCATTTCGAGGGCGCGCTTATACGTCGTTCCGACGTGCGCTTGGGTGTGCGAATGCTTGGATCGCGATGACGATCTATCATCTTCACGTCAAGGTCATCGGCCGCAAGGCCGGGTCGAGCGCGGTGGCCTCCGCCGCCTACCGCTCGGCCTCGCGGCTGCGCGACGAGCGGATCGAGCGCAGCCACGACTTTTCCAGCAAGCGCGGCGTCGTCCATTCCGAGGTGCTGCTGCCCGAAGGCGCGCCCGAGCATCTCGGCGACCGCGAGCGTCTATGGAACGAGGTCGAGGCGTGTGAGGTGAGGAAGGACGCCCAGCTCGCCCGCGAGGTCGAGTTCGCCCTGCCGCGCGAGATGGTGCAGGCCTAGGGCATCGAACTCGCCCGCGACTTCGTGCAGGCCGAGTTCGTCGAACAGGGGATGGTCGCCGACCTCAACGTGCATCGGGACACCGGCGAAGACGGGATGCCGAAGCCCCACGCCCATGTCATGCTGACCATGCGCAGCGTGGACGAGGACGGCTTCGGCCCGAAGGTGCGCGACTGGAACCGCACGGAGATGGTGGAGCGGTGGCGCGAACGCTGGGCCGAGTTCGCCAACGAGCGGCTGGCGGAACTCGACATCGACGCGCGCATTGATCACCGCAGCCTTGAGGCGCAGGGCATAGCGCTGGAGCCGCAAACGCAGATTGGCGCCCCCGCGCAACGCATCGAGACTCGTGGTGTCGAAGGCGACGGGATCGAGGCCGCCGATCGCGCCGAACTGCACCGCGAGATCGCGCGCGGCAACGGCGCGCGTATCATCGCCGATCCGTCGCATGCACTGGACGCGATCACGCATGCGCAATCGACCTTCACGCAGCGCGACATGGCGATGTTCGCTCACCGGCACAGCGACGGCATCGACCAGTTCAACGAGGTGATGGGCGCGATGCGCGCCGCGCCGGATCTCATCGAGCTCGGCAAGGACGGGCGCGGGCAGGAGCGCTTCACGACCCGCGCGATGATCGAGGCCGAACAGCATCTGCATCGTGCCGCCGGACTGATGGTCGAGCGGGAGCGCCACGCCGTGAACGACGCCGACAGAGAGGCCGCACTGGCGCGCGCCGAACAGCGTAGCCTTGTCCTGTCCGGCGAGCAGGCTGACGCGCTGGCGCATGTCACGGAGGGGCGCGGCCTCGGTGTCGTCGTCGGCTACGCCGGGACGGGAAAGAGCGCCATGTTGGGCGTCGCGCGCGAGGCATGGGAAGCGGCGGGCTACGAGGTGCGGGGCGTCGCCTTGTCCGGCATCGCGGCCGAGAATCTCGAAGGCGGATCGGGCATTGCGTCGCGCACCATCGCCAGCCTGGAACACGGCTGGAAGAACGGTCGCGAGCTTCTGACTTCCCGCGACGTGCTGGTCGTCGACGAGGCCGGGATGGTCGGCACGCGGCAGATGGAGCGGGTACTGTCCCATGCCGCCGAGGCCGGCGCGAAGGTCGTGCTGGTCGGCGATCCGCAGCAGCTCCAATCCATCGAGGCGGGCGCGGCCTTCCGTTCCATCCACGAACGCCACGGCGGCGTCGAAATCAGCGCGGTTCGCCGCCAGCGTGAGGACTGGCAGCGCGACGCCACACGCGATCTGGCGACCGGCAGGACCGGGAATGCGATCCACGCCTATGAGCGCAGCGGTATGGTGCATTCCGCCGAAACACGCGAACAGGCGCGCGGCGATCTGATCGACCGTTGGGACCGAGACCGGCAGGCCGCGCCCGACAGCAGCCGCATCATCCTCACTCACACCAATGCCGAGGTGCGCGAACTCAACGAGGCTGCCTGCGAGCGGATGCGGGAGGCTGGCGATCTGGGCGAGGATGTGCGCGTCACCGTCGATCGCGGCGAGCGCAGTTTCGCCGCCGGAGATCGAGTCATGTTCCTGCAAAACGAGCGCGGTCTTGGCGTGAAGAACGGCACGCTCGGCACCATCGTGGAAGTCAGCACACAGAGCATGACCGTGCGTACCGATGACGGGCGCGGTATCTCGTTCGACCTCAAGGACTACGACCGTATCGATCACGGCTATGCCGCGACCATCCACAAGGCGCAGGGCATGACGGTGGACCGCACGCATGTTCTGGCAACGCCGGGCATGGACGCCCACGGCAGCTATGTCGCGCTGTCGCGTCATCGCGACGGCATGGACCTGCATTACGGCCACAACGACTTCGCAAGCCAGCAGAAACTCGTCAATGTCCTCTCACGCGACCGCGCCAAGGACATGGCGTCGGACTACGAGCGCGCTGACCCAGCGGAGGTCTATGCCGAGCGGCGCGGCATCACCTTCCGCGAGCGCGTCGTCGAGGTTGTCAGGAAGATCGTGCCGGAACAGGTGCGCGAGCGGATCGGCAGCATGTTCGATGGACTCAATCTTCCGGCGGCGTCCATCGACAAGGCCGCGTCTGGCGCTGGCGAGGTGGAGCCGCAAAGGGAGAGGACGCTTGCCGCAGCCCCCGAGGCGGCATTGCGCAAGACCCGCACCGATGCACTCGTCCGCCATGCCCGCGCCTCCGATGCGATCATCGCGGCAAAGCGTCTGGGTCTTGCGCCCTCCGTCGAGCAGCGGCGCGAACTCGGCGCGGCGCGCGCGGCGTTCGACGCCGTGCGCCCGCAGGGCTGGCAGGATGCGGAAGCCGCCTATTCCAAGGACAACAGCCTCGCCCATGAAGCGGGAACCGGCAGGATCGGGCGCACGATCCGCGCCCTGCAACTCGAAACGGAAATCCGCACCGGGCGGGATGCGGATGCGGGTATCAGCCCGAGCGGTCGCGCCGACCGTTTCGTGGAGCGCTGGCAGAAGCTCGGCCAGACCAGCCAGCGTCAGTATGAGGACGGCGACACTTCCGGCTACAAATCCACGCGGCGCGCGATGGGCGACATGGCGAACGGCCTGAAACGCGATCCGCAGCTTGAGTCCCTCCTTGCGAACCGCAAGCGCGAACTCGGCGTCGCCTTCGAATCAGGCCGTCGTCTCGGCGACGAGATCGCCTTCCACGCCGGCATCGACATGGGGAGAGGACGGGGCTTGGGCCTCTGAACAAACCGATAGCTGACTGATTTACCCGTCGCGGTGCCGTGTTTCGCCGACGTCAGACCTTGTAGCTTTATATTCTTACCGGAGTTCCTCAAGGCAAAAGTTCCAGTTCTCTGCCCAAGACGTTGGTGTTCGATGAAACTCGATAATTTCGAAGAATGGTTTGCGATTCGCGCAAACCATAGCGATGACGATCACTGGCCCGGCCGGCTCAGCTTCGATCTTGAGAACGGCATCTATCTCACGACGGCGCGCTTCGCCGGCGATGCAGATAGCTTTGGCGATCCGACGTTTCACGCTCGGACGATGACGGGTTGGTTGGACTACCAGCGGCCTACCACGCTGATCCATCCCTGGATTCAGACGGTCGGCGGGTTCACCGCGAGCGTAGATGCGCCCGCGATGCGCGCGTCCTATCGCTTCGTCGTCAATGCGGTGCTGAAGAACGTCTTCCTTGAAGACATCGATGAGCGAATGTTCACCGGTCTCGTCGTCGAGCATCCTGCGATCAACGCCTGGATCAATCCGCGTCTCGTCGATCACGACTGGTCGCGGTCCGAAAATGCCGGCTTGCCGTCCTTGTCCGTCGCTGTCGAACCGCCGAGACAACGCACGTTTCGCTTGCAAGACGGAACCGAAGCCGTCGTGACGAGCGCGACCCGCGCCCCGCAGGGCGAAGCAATGACGCTGCACGAATATACCGTTTTGCGCCTGCGCTTTCCCGAGCCGGTCGATTACGAGGCAATCACCCGTCTGACGTGGCGGATTTCCGTTCTGTTCGAGTTCATGATCGGTGCCCGAACAGAGGCCCCTGTCTACCAGTTACCGACGACGCGGACGCGCATGTGGAACGATGAACCGCGCGAGGTCGTCGCGGAGTTCTGGTATCTTCCTGCTCGCAAAGGAAGGAACAAATCTGTTTCGCCACGCGCATCCCAGCGGTTGACCGTCGAAGGCCGCTCGGCGATCTCGCTGGAGGCACTGCTTAACCGGGTTGTCGGCGGCAGCGACGAACTCATCTACTTGGCGAACGTCATTCAAAGCGTCGAGGATCAGGAGCTTTCACTGACCCAAGGCTATGGTGAGCTGATCGGTTGCCTGGAAGACTTCGACGGCCGTCAGTTCGGCAGCGGAGCCGACCCGGATTTCCGCGACAGCATGCAGAGCCTCGCACGGGTCGTTCAGCAACATGGCTCAGAGGCGGATCGTGCGCTGTTCGAGCGGTTGCGTGGCGGCGCGCGCAATAGCTACTCGTTGCTGAAACGTCTTGAACGCCTCCATCAGTTTTGGAGCGATGACGATTTCCGTGGCAATCCGAATTTGCGACGTATTCGCGACATTCGAAACCTGTTGCCGCATGGTCAGGGTCTGCAACTTTCCAGCAATGTCGCTCACGAGATGGTGACGTATTTGAGCTATCTCACCGCCTTGGGGCGATATCACGTTCTGCGCGCACTGGGATGCACGGGTGACGAAATCGCGGCAGCATTCTCATGGCAAGCCCATCGCTACGGCATGTTCGTTCCCGAGCGCACATTTCGGGCCGGGCCGTAGGTCAGTCGCCGCATAGGTCGATTACGTCATCGCTGACGATCAGAGCCAGTAGAATTCTTCGGCGCATCCGCGAGACACGCCATAAATCCAAGCCGGTGCCACTGCGAATCTCTGGTCGCCTCGAAAGTTCTGCGAGCAGGGCGCGGGCCTCTTTATTGCTGGCGTTTATGCTCGAACCATCCCTTTCGCCGCCGTCTCTTCGCTATAGCCCTATGGGCATCAAATACCTCTTGCAGAACGGCAAGCCTGCTCTCTGACTGCCTCTGATCTTCTCGGAAACAGCCAGCAGGAGGCAGCAGAGCTATGCGCGAACCAGACGTATCGTCCGAATGGACACCGTCAGATCGCTGACCGGACTGTCCCGATCCACCATCTACCGGAAGATCAGGGAAGGCACGTTCCCCGCCCAGCTCAAGATCACGATCGCCGGTGCGGGCTGGCACGCATCCGAGATCGCCCGCTGGGTCGCAAACCCTGCCGCATGGCGGCCCTCCAACGACAATGACGATCCCGGCAGGAAGGCTCGCATCCGTGACGCCGGCTAACCCGCCCGGTGAGGAAAAGTCTCTCGTCGCGGCCAACGACAACGGTGACGCAGGCAGTCCCGGCCCTGAGACGCTCCGCAGGGTCGATGATGTCGTCCTCATGGTCGCCCGGCTGATCGGCAGGCGCATGGCGCGCGAGGACTTCGCCGCACGCATCGCGGCCGCCAACGCCAACGCGCCGCGCTCTGGCAACCCGTTGGATGACAGCGACAAAATGTCTTGACAATGTCAGCCATCTTACTAGAGTGCGTTCAGGAGGCTCCATCATGGCCACGCGCACCAACCGCACCGAAAAGCTCGACCTTCGCATCACGCCAGAGGCCAAGCACACCCTCGTCGCCGCCGCACAGGCGCAGCGCCGATCATTGAGCGAGTTCGTGCTGGAAAGCGCCCTCGGGCGCGCCGAGGAAGCCCTTGCCGACCGCCGCGTCTTCCAGCTTCCTCCGGATCGGTGGGGCGCCTTCGCCGCAGCCCTCGACGCGCCGCCGCGCGACCTGCCGCGCCTGCGCAAGCTCTTGAGCGAGCCGAGCGTCTTTTCGGACGATGCGCGCCGGTGACGGGCTTGCGGATCGAGAAGCTGCATCGCCGTCACGCCGTCGAGACGTTCGATTGCGGTGAGGACGCGCTGAACCACTTCCTCGTCCGCTTCGCCCTGCCCAGCCAGATGGCGAACGCCTCGCAGACCTATGTCGGCGTCGCGGATGACGACGCCGTCGTGGGGTTCTACACGCTCGTCGTCGGCGAGGTCCGTCACGAGGATGCGCCCGAGCGGCTGGCCAAGGGACTGGCGCGCCATCCCGTCCCGGTCATGCTGCTGGCTCGGCTCGCGGTCGCCGAGACCTGGCAGGGCAAGCGGATCGGCGCAGGCCTGTTGCGCGACGCCGTCCTGCGCACGCTTCAAGCGGCCGACATCGCCGGCATCCGCGCTCTCGTCGTCCATGCCAAGAACGAAGCGGCGCGGTCCTTCTACGAGCGGTTCGACTTCCAGCCGTCGCCGTCCGACCCGCTCCACCTGTTCGCGCTCATCAAGGACTTGAAGACCCTCTAGCACCGGAAGGACGCCACCATGCCCCGCGTTGCCCTTTACGCCCGTTATTCCTCCGAGAACCAGCGTGACGCCTCGATCGAGGACCAGTTGCGCCAGTGCCGCGAGCGGGCGGCGCGCGAGGGCTGGACCGTGGTGGAGACCTATTCCGACCGGGCGGTCTCCGGGGCGTCGATGGTCCGGGCGGGCATTCAAGCGCTGCTCGCCGACGCGCAGGCGGGCCGCTTCGATATCGTGTTGTCGGAGGCGCTGGACCGGATCAGCCGCGATCAGGAGGACGTGGCCGCCGTGTTCAAGCGCCTGCGCTTCGCAGGTGTCTCCATCGTCACCCTGTCCGAAGGCGAGATCAACGAGCTTCACGTCGGTCTCAAGGGCACCATGAACGCTTTGTTCCTGAAAGACCTCGCCATGAAGGTGCATCGCGGCCAGCGCGGGCGGGTGGAGGCGGGCAAGAGCGGCAGCGGCCGGGCCGCCTACGGCTATCGCGTGATCCACCAGCTCGACGCCAGCGGCGAGCCGATCCGGGGCGAGCGCGCCATCGTCGAGGAAGAAACCGAGATCGTACGGCGCATCTTCCGCGACTACGCCGGCGGCCGAAGCCCGAAGGAGATCGCCTTCCAGTTGAACCGCGAGGGCGTTCCCGGACTTCGGAACCGCCCGTGGATCGACGCCACCATTCGCGGCAACGCCGCCGCCGGCACCGGCATCCTCAACAACGAACTCTATGCCGGGGTGCTGGTCTGGAACCGGCAGCGCTTCGTCAAGAACCCGGAGACCGGAACGCGCGTCTCCCGCGTCAATCCGGAAAGCGCATGGATCAGGACGCAAGCGCCGCACCTGCGGATCGTGGACGATGCGCTGTGGCAGGCGGTGCGGGAACGCCAGCGCGGCATCTCCGCCCTCTACGTCCCGCACGCCGCCGCCAGCCGCGAGGAACGCGCCAAAAGGCTGCATCTCACCAACCGTCCCGTCACGCTTCTGTCCGGCCTGCTCACCTGCGGCTGCTGCGGCGGGAGGATCAGCATGGTGATGACCGGCCGCTACGCCTGCCGCAATCACCTGCGCAAGGGCGTCTGCGACAACGGCCGCACCATCCGGCGCGACGACATCGAGGCGCGCGTGCTGGCGGGCCTGAAGGAGAAGCTGGTGTCGTCCGAGGCGGTCGCGGCAGCCGTGCGCGCCTATGCGGAGGAAACGAACCGGATGAACCGTGACAGGCGGGCGCAGGCGGAAGCCGATCACAAGGCGCTCGCCAAGATCGACAAGGCGATTGCCGGCATCATGGCGGCGATCGAGGATGGACTGTATCAGCCGTCGATGAAGGCGCGCATGGACGAACTCGAACGCGACAAGGCGGAGATCGCCGCCCGCAGGGTGCAGGCCCCGTCAGACGTTCCCGACGTGCATCCCAATGTCGCCGACCTCTATCGCCGGAACGTGGAGCGGTTCACCGAGGTGCTGAACGACCGGGATGGCGGCCGGGAGGCGGCCGAGGCGCTGCGCTCGCTCATCGGCGAGATCGTGCTGACGCCCGGCCCGAAGCGCGGCGAGGTCCATGCCGAGCTGCGCGGCGAACTCATGGGCATCCTCGCCTTCGCCACCACGAAGGAGGCCAAGCGCCCCAGCAAAGTTATGCCGCCAGTGGCATCTTGTGCGTGATGGAGACCAGCTTGACGCCGTTCTTGGCGAGCTTCCTGACGTTGAACTCCAGCTCGAAGTGATCGCGGAAGAAGCGGCTGAACGAATGGACCACAACCACATCGAAGGGCGCGGGCTTGGACGTGCCGGCCTCGATCATCCGTTGAAACTCGGGGCGGCGGTCATTGGTGGCGGACGCGTCGGCTTCCACGAAGGTTTCGACAAGCTGATAGCCGCGCGACGCGCAATAGGCTTCGCCCTGCTTGCGCTGGTCGGGGATCGAGACGTCATGCTCGGCCTGCCGCGTCGTGGAGACGCGCAGGTAGAGCGCGGCGCGCAGCGCGACATGGGGACTTTGCATATTCACGACCGGCCTCTTTTCGCCGTGCGGCGTTCTATCAGCGGCAATTCCAGCTCCACGCGGTCATGCAGCACTTTGGGAACGACCTTCTGGCCCTCGCCGGGGTCCATGCGGATCAGGCCGTAGCTCGCCATCTTTTTGAGGGTTCGGGACAGGCTGGGCTTTGCCCGCCCTGTGATCCGCGACAGTTCTTCCAGCGATCCGGGTGACTGCTCGTCGATGACGCGCAGCAGCTCGCGGTTCCCGCTCGAAAGGAGCTGCGCGAAGGATTCCATGGATGTGAACCACACCTTCGGATCGTCCGCCGCCGGCTTTTCTTCGCCGCGCGCGATCCGCATGGTGCGGGCCTTCATCTCGTCGTAGCCGGCTATCCCGACTTTCAAGGTGGTCATGTTACGCCTCGCTCCTTCAACACCGCGTCCACCGCCTGCCAGAAGTCGGCCAGCAGCGTGGCCGCATCCTCGTAGGCGTAGGGCTTCACGGTCTGGAGGCGGTGCCTATGATCCATCGGCTCGCCACGTCTGCCCCGACCGACCGGGTGGGCGTTATCGAAGCCAACCAGCCGTTCGCCCGAAGGCCCGTGAAGCGTGAGCGAGTAATCGAGGCCGTGCGGCTTCTCCGGCGATGCCGGAACGCGGGTGATGATGAACTTCACCCAATGGCCGCCCTCGGGATCGACAACGAGCACCTGACCGTCGAGGTCCAGAAGCGTGTCGAGGCTCGGGTCACGATCCTCGCTCATGACTTACTGTTACCATCTGATGTTAACGGTGGCAAGCCCTGATTGTCGGGATCGGCGTCGGTGGGGCCAAACAGCCGGTCGAGCACGTCGCCGAAATACCGCTCGAAGATTTCTAGAGTGTGGTGAGGAATTAACTATCTGAGCCAGATGGCGATGGCGGCGAGTTTGACGAAGCCCATGAAGTTGACGAGCAGCTTGTCGTAACGGGTGGCGACGCGGCGGAACTGCTTGAGCTTGTTGAAGAAGCGCTCGATCTTGTTGCGCTCCTTGTACAGGTCGCGGTCGTAGGCGCGCGGGCTCTTGCGGTTGCGCTTGGGCGGGATGACCGCCTCGGCTCCGCTCGCCTCGATCGCCTCCGCCAGGGGATCGGCATCGTAGCCCTTGTCGCCCAGAACAGCGTCAGGTTCGAAGCCCGCGATCAGATCGTGAGCGAGCGTGATGTCGTTGCGCTGGCCCGGACTGGCAAGCAGGCGCACCGGGTTGCCCAGTGCATCGCCGGCCGCATGGATCTTGGTACTCAGCCCGCCGCGCGACCGACCCAGGCCCTGGGCATCCGGCCCCCTTTTTCCCTGCGCGCGCCAGTTCCCTGCGCGCGCCAGCCGCGTGCTGATGCGCGCGCACGATGGTCGAGTCGATCATCAGCCATTCCAGATCGGCTTCGCGCGCCAAGTCCGCCAGCATCTGATCCAGAACGCCGCGCGCGATCCAATCGTAGTAGCGCCGCTTCACCGTCGGGTAGTCGCCCAAACGCTTCGGCAAGTCCTTCCAGCGCCCGCCTGAGCGGGCCATCCACAGCAGCGCATCGAGGAACCGCCGGTTGTCCGTGCGGGGACCACGCTTCCCTTTCGTCCCGCCGGGCACGAAGCCCTTCACGCGCTCCCACTGATCGTCCCGAAGCGCGTCTACCTCAACTGACATCGCCGATCTCCTCAATCGGCCAACCCTCCCATTCCAAACTTGCCCCAGACTGACTCCCTTACATTCCTCACCGCGACCTAGCTGTTTGATCCCAGGGTTTGATGGTGCACTCTTCACGTTGGAGTGGAGGGACGCGCTATGGGCCAAGTTCTTCACGGCAGCGCCACCACGACGGAGGCAGTCCGTCGAGCGATCCAGCATAGTCAAGCGAGCCTGAGGGCGCTCTCGAAGCGCTACGGGATCAACCGGAAGACGGTCGCCAAGTGGCGGCAGCGGACCTCGGTCGCCGATCAGCGCACGGGTCCGAAGGATCCCCGCTCGACGGTGCTGTCACAGGAGGACGAGGCGGTCGTCGTCGCCTTTCGCCGCCATACGCTCCTGCCGTTGGACGACTGCCTCTACGCGCTCCAGGCGACGATCCCGCACCTGACCCGTTCGTCGCTGCATCGGTGCCTGCAGCGCCACGGCATCAGCCGACTGCCGGAGGTCGACGGTGACAAGCCCAAGCGGTCACGCTTCAAGACCTGCCCGCTCGGCTATTTCCACATCGATCTGGCCGAGGTTCACACAGCCGAAGGGCGACTCTACCTGCTCGTCGCTATCGACCGCACGACCAAGTTCGCCTTCGTTGAGCTCCACGAGAAGGCCACGCGGCGGGTCGCAGGTGACTTCCTCCGCCATCTCATCGAGGCCGTGCCTTACAAGGTGCACACGGTGCTCACCGACAACGGCACCCACTTCACCACGCCCGGCAACGTCGCCTCGGCCGCTTCCGTCATCAAGGAGGCGATTGTAGCCGGCGAGACCTTCCGAGCCCACAGCTTCGAACTTGCCTGCGCCCGCAACGATATCGACCATCGGCTGACCAAACCGCGCCACCCCTGGACGAACGGTCAGGTCGAGCGGATGAACCGCACGATCAAGGACGCGACGGTCAAGCGCTACCATTACGACAGCCACGCGCAACTCCGTGCGCACTTGGCCGACTTTGTCAGCGCCTACAACTTCGCACGCCGTTTGAAGACCCTGCGCGGCCTCACGCCCTACGAAGCCATCTGCAAGGCATGGTCCGCTGAGCCCGGCCGCTTCAGGTCAAACCCGCTCCACCAAATGCCGGGACCAAACAAGATGTAGTCGATCGCTTGCGCCACCGGAGCCTTGGCCGAGAGCTTGGCACGGTTGGCCAGCAGCCACGCCTTCAACTCGGCGACGAGGGCGGCCGAGCGGGCGCTTCGATGCGCACGGCGGTCGTCCGGTCCGAGGCCAATGATGGTGCGCTCGAGCGCGAAGATCGCGTCGATCCGCGCCACCGCTTCGATGGCGATCGGAGCCTTCCTCAGGTCAGCCAGCTCGAAGAACTTGCGCCGGGCATGCGCCCAGCAAGCCGCCTCGCGGAGCGGGCCTGGTTTGCGACCGGGCTCGTACAGCCGACCGAACCCGGAGAAGGCATCCGCCTGCACGATGCCGTGGAAATCGCCCAGCCAGGTCTCGGCATGCGCGCCAGAGCGGTCGGGGGAGTAGAAGTAGGCCACAGCCGGCGGCTCGGGACCGCCGAAGGGTCGGTCGTCACGCACCACCGTCCAGAGCCGCCCCGTGCGGGTCTTGCCCTTGGCCAGGACCGGTACGGGCGTGTCGTCGAGATGCAGGCGCTCAGCCCCTCGAACATGGGCCTCGATCCGGGTGACCAGGGGCGACAGGGCGGTCGTCACCGCTCCGACCCAGCCGGCCAGCGTCGAGACGTCGATCGGTACGCCCTCGTGGGCGAAGCGCTGGCTCTGGCGATGCAGCGGCAGGTGCAGGCCGAACTTGGCCATCATCACCTCGGCGAGGAGGTTCGGGCCCGCTCGTCCGCGCGGGATCGGATGGAACGGGGCCGGAGCCTGCGCGATCGTCTCGCAGTCGCTGCACGAGAAGCGCTCGCGTACGTGCTGGATCACGACCCAGCGCGCCGGGATCCGCTCCAGGGTCTCGGTGACGTCCTCGCCGAGGTGACGAAGGCGCGTTCCGCCGCAACACGCGCAGGTCGTCGGGCCGGGATGGACGACGCGCTCGCGCGGCAGGTGCTCGGGCAGAGGCCGGCGGGCGGGCTTGCGCCGCGAGGAAGCCGCACCGGAGAGTGCTTCGGGCTCGGCGGCCGCCTGCGCTTGGGTCTCGGCCAGCGTCTCCTCCAGATCCTCCAGGACGAGTTCGAGCTGGTCGATCCGGGCGCTGCGCTCCGAGGAGGTCCCGAACCGTTCTCGCCGCAGCCGGGCGACCTCCAGCTTCAGCCGTTCGACCGCGATCTCCGAGGCAAGCCGGGCCGCCCGCTCGGCCAGGATCATGGCGTGGGCGGCGGCAAGATCCGTGGGAAGCGGCGGGGGCTCGGGCGCGTTCGGCACGCTTGAGAGAAGAGCATATTCTTCAAGCGCTGTAACGCGTTATCCTCAGCCGAGAGCGCTCGGACGCCAGCTCTCCTGCGGCATCCGCCAGTCGATACCCGAGAGCAGGTAGCCGAGTTGCGCCGTCGAGATCGTCACGGCTCCATCCGCCACCGAGGGCCACAGGAAACGGCCGCGGTCGAGCCGCTTTGTGTAGAGACACGCGCCCTGGCCATCGTGCCAGATCACCTTGATCAGGTCGCCGCGCCGTCCGCGGAACACGAACAGATGCCCGCCATGGGGATCGCGCTTGAGCGTCTCCTGGACGATCAGGCCCAAACTGGAAAAGCCTTTGCGCATGTCGGTGTGGCCAGTGGCCAGCCAAACCCGCACGTTGGCCGGCAGCGGGATCATCGGCCCTCCAGGGCGTCGAGCACCCGCCGAAGCGCCGCGGCATCGACGTCGGAGCCGACCCGAACGCGCCGGCCTCTGCCGAGATCGATCTCGATCACCCCGCCGGAGCGACGGCCGCGGTTGGGCTCTCGACCAGGCTCGACCGTCATCGCGGCGGGCGTGGGAGCGATCACGACGGGGACTAGCGCTGGCGTGGGAGCACCGACACGCTCGCACAGCAACTTGCGCCAGCGGAACAGCTGACTGACGTGGAGACCGGCCCGGCGGGCGACATCCGAGGTCGACACACCCGGTTCAAACGAAGCGGCAACCAACCGCTCCTTCTCCGCCCGCGTCCAGCGTCGACGCCGCTCGGCTCTCACCAGTTCGATACCCGCCTGGGTCATGCTCAAGGTCCTAGGATTACTCCTATGACCTCAGCCTCAACGGGCCAGCTCACAAGGTGGCCTTCGCCGGATGCGTACGCCATGAGTACCACGGACCGCTTTGCAGCCGGTACCGAATGGCGTAGTGGCAAATACATGCTCGCCCTCTCTATCGGCGTCTTCTCATCACGCGAAGCGGCTTTGGCATACGCCGCGACGGGACGTTCCATCCTTGTGAGGAATAAGCGCCTCTTCGTGGACCATTCCGACGTTCTTATCGAGATAGAGGGTCATCTCTGTTTGTACTGGGATGAAGATTTATTTGAACAAACGCAGTCTTGGCCGGACGCTTCCATCGGTTGGTTGTTCCTCCTCGGAATGATCTCTTCCGGACCGAATTTCGAGTGCGTCAGACGTACAGCAATCTTGCTTCCATCCAGTTTTGAACCGACCCCCGAGGACATTGAGCACGGTGCTACAGACCTCGCTCCCAGTTCAATGAGACCATCGCGCATATTGGTTGCGTGAAAAGATGATGATGTAAATCTTTGCGTTTTCAATTTCACCGCGGCCAGGAAACAGTTCGAAAGCATCCAACTTTGGTCGCGGAATGCCACAGACAAGATGGGCGCCGCGCTCAGAGAGATCCTGTGCAAGCGACTGCCTTTTGCATATAAGGAGGGGTGAGATGCGGAGGTCGCCCTGCGTTAATGCTTCGATTGACTTATATTTACATCCGACAAAGATATCTTTATTGCGCTCAAGGCGTCCTGATGATGTCAGAGGGTCAACGACAACGGCTACTGGATGTCGAGCTTGCCCGTTCTCGTGGCGTTGCCGAAGGTACCGAAACAGCCGATCCAGTTCGCCCGGGCCGTAAAAGAAATCATCCCACCGGAAATCGTGCCCCTCGTACCTGATCCTGAGGTTATCGCGTAGTTCATCGGCGCCCCCAAGCCGAGCGATAAGGGCAACGATGGCCCTGGCTCTCCGCAGGTAGGGCAAGAGTTGCCTGTCCCCAGTCACGAACTCGGCACCAATTCTGTCGCCGGGTATGGCCTCTCCGTCCGGATGGTAGCGAAGTATCCGGCCGTTCAACGCATCGAACAGGATGTTCAAGCGGACGATTGAATGCCCATCCGGAGAGGCTCCGAGGATGCCTGCGTACTTATCGAGGCTTTGCGAGCCCGCAACCAGACGCCTGACCGTTCCATCAACGTTGAAACGACACGTCGGCGAGTGCTCCGAGCCTTGAGCGCGGCGGAAGTATGCGTTCGTATCGCGACCGTTACGTGGATGGGCCTGCACATGTCCGAGACGGGCACCGCACCGAAGATCGAGGCATCTTAGCGCTTGGCCGCTCTTGGGCTCGTAGTCCTTCGCGGTGACGATGGTCGACCTGACAATGCCATGCATGACAAGGCGAGCCTTGGGCATGCTGAGCGTCATGACGTGGCTCCTTGCTCGCCCCTGCCGCATGACAGGGTGGCCTGCCGAACATCCAGAGGATCACCCGCACCTTCGGCTGGAAGCGAACCGCAATCGACGACTCAGCCAAGGCTTACGATGTGGGTCTTACGCACCGGTCGCTGGCACGGGCACCGTCCCCAAGAAATCGAACGCCCATCCTTGCGGGTACAAATCGGGGGCATATCGATTTGCGGTCGTCGGCAAGCCTTTGAAAAAGAACGGCTATTTTCGACGAAAAGCGAGTGGCGGAGACGGAGGGATTCGAACCCTCGATACCCTTATTAGGGGTATGCTCATTTAGCAAACGAGTGCCTTCAGCCTCTCGGCCACGTCTCCTCGCCGCTCGGCTGTAGAAGCTCCGGCGGGGCGGGTCAACCCGGTCTGCGCGGGGTTGCCGTGCGGCGCTCGTAATGCTTGGCCACGCGCAGATGGCGCGAGATGGCGTAGTTCATCGCCGTCAGGAAGCCGTAGGCGCCGCGCACGAAGTGGCGGCGGCCGAAATAGGCCTTCAGGAAGTTGCCCGGCAACTCCACGAACAGGCGCCAGGACGGGATCGTCACGCCGCGGGCTTCGAGGTCGTCGGCCTGCTGGTCGGAGTAGCGGTTGAGCTTGTCGAGCTGGTCGCCGAGCGAGCGCACCGAGAAATGGTGGATGCGCCCCCTGATCCGGCCTGCCGTGACGCCGGGGCCCAGCACGACACGGTCGTGCACCGGCGAGGTCGAGTAGGTGCTCAGGCTCTTCCGGTAGAGCCGCACCGGCGTCAGCACGTAGGCCCAGGGGTGGGGCCGCGTCTCGCCGGGGAAGATCTCGGCGATGGCGATGCGCCACG
Organism: Methylorubrum populi; assembly: GCA_036946625.1. Lineage (NCBI taxonomy): Bacteria > Pseudomonadati > Pseudomonadota > Alphaproteobacteria > Hyphomicrobiales > Methylobacteriaceae > Methylorubrum > Methylorubrum populi. Next base: position 902,560 of record JAQIIU010000002.1, on the reverse strand, counting down.
CGGCGTGCGCCGGCTCGCCGCGAGCGAAGACGGCGCGGATCCGCTCGGCCAGATCCGGGGGGATCACCTCGTCGGCGTCGAGGTTCAGGACCCAATCGTGGCGGCACTGGCCTTCGGCGAAGCGCTTCTGCCGGCCGTAGCCCGGCCAATCGTTGTGGATCACCCGGGCACCGAGAGAGGCGGCGAGATCCTGCGTTCCGTCGGTCGAACCGGAATCGACGACGACGATGTCGTCGGCGAGGTCGCGCACCGCGGCAAGCGTCGCGCCGAGACGGTCGGCCTCGTTCTTGACGATGATGAAGACGGAGAGCGGCAGCGGAGACATGGATTTCGCGACGAACGGGCTGCCCGCTGTAGCGACGGGGCGCATGGCGAACAAGCGCGGGGCGCTACCCGGCGATGTCCGGGAGGCGCTTGCGCTGCACCTTGCCGTTGGCCGTGCGCGGCAGCGCTTCGAGGAAGCGGATCGCCCGCGGCGCCTTGTAGGCGGCCAGACGCGCGTTGCACCAGGCGATCAGCCTGTCCGCGTCGGGCCGTGCGCCGGGACGCAGCACCACGAAGGCGGCGATGACCCGCAGGTCGGCGCGCACGGCCAGTTCCGCCACGCCGGCCTCGGCGATGTCGGGATGGGCCGCCAGCACGCCCTCCACCTCGACCGGCGAGACCCGGTAGCCCATGGCGTTCATCAGATCGTCGTTGCGGCCGTGGAACCAGAGGTAGCCCTCGGCGTCGAGACTGGCGAGGTCGCCGCCGGCGAACCATTCGCCGCGCAGCACGGCCGCTTCCTCCTCGGGCCGCCGCCAGTAGCCGAGCATCAGGGCGGGGTCGGAGCGGTGGATCGCGAGCAGGCCCGTCGCGCCGGCCGGCAGCGGTTCGGGCGGCCCCTCGACCGGCAGGATCGCGACGCGCCGGCCCGGCTGTGGCCGGCCCGGCGAGCCGGGACGAACGGGGATGGTGGGGCCGCTCGACACGTAGGTCGAGATCTCGCTCATGCCGAGGGCCTCGTAGAGCGGCTTGCCCGTGGCCGCGGTCCAGGCGGCGTGGAGGTCGGCGGAGAGCGCCTCGCCCGCGGTGACGCCGTGGCGCAGGCGCGAGAGGTCGTGCCGCGCGAAGTCGGCGTATTTGAGGATCTGGCGGTAGACGCTCGGCACCGCGGCGAAGATCGTCGCGCCGTGCTCGGCGATGAGGCGGGGCCAGATCCCGCGGTCGCGCGGGCCGTTGTAGAGCACCGCGGTCGCGCCGCGGGCCCAGGGGTCGGTGATGCCGACGCCGAGCGTGTAGGTCCAGTTCATGGTTCCGGCATGCAGCACCACGTCCGCTTCGGTCAGGCCCAACCAGTGCGCGTGCATCGGCCGCCGGCCCCAGACGGCGCGGTGGGCATGAAGCACGCCCTTGGGGCGGCTCGTGGTGCCGGAGGTGTAGACCAGGGTGGCCGGGTCGTCGGCGGCGGTATCGGCGTAGTCGGCGAGCGGCGCGCCCGCCTTCATCGCCGCGATCGCTTCGGAGTCGAGCCGGATGGCGGGGCCCGTGCCGGCGGCCTCCGAAAAACCTTCGCCGGTGACCACGGCGGCGACGCCGGCATTGTCCATCAGGAAGGCGGCTTCGTCCGCGGTCAATTGCGGCGAGGAGGGCAGGGCGACGAGGCCGGCGGCGAGCGCACCGAAATAGACGAGCACGTAATCGGCCTCGTTCCCCATGCGGACCATCACCCGGTCCCCGGGCTTCAGCCCGAGGCCGAGCAGGCCCGCCGCGATGCCGCGCACCGCACGGTCGGCCTCGGCGTAGGTCAGGCGGCTGACGGCCCCGTGATCGCCGACCATGACCAGCGCCGTCTTGTCGCCGCGAAGCCGGGCATTCTCCGCCAGACAGTGATGCGCCGCGTTGAAACGGGGAGGGGGACGACGGTCGTCGGTGGTCGGCACGGAGCGTGTCCCCGGTCGGCTTGGCGTTTGCCTCCGGTGTCGGCCTCCCCTTCTCGACCGTCAAGCGCGGAACGCACCGATAGGAGACGCGGCATGGTCACCAGACGTCAGGTCACGGCGAGCGGACTCTTGGCGCTTGCCGGCCTGTCGGGAAGGGCCCGGGCCGAAGCGGTTTCGGCCGCGGGCTTCGCGGGGATCGAGGCGCGGACAGGCGGACGGCTCGGCGTCGCCGTGCTCGATACGGCTTCGGACCGGCTCGTCGGCCACCGTGAGCACGAGCGCTTCCCGATGTGCAGCACCTTCAAGGTTCTGGCCGCGGCCGCCGTTCTGGCGCGGATCGATTCCGGGTCCGACAGGCTGGAACGGCGGGTGGTCTTCGAGACTCCGATGCTGGTGCCTTACTCGCCGGTCACGGAGCGGAGGGTCGGCGGTGCCGGAATGACGCTGGCAGAGCTGTGCGAGGCTGCCATCACCCGCAGCGACAACACCGCGGGCAATCTGCTGCTCGCCGCCATCGGTGGGCCGGAGGGATTGACGGCCTATATCCGCGGTCTCGGCGATGCCGTGACGCGGCTCGACCGGATCGAACCGGATCTCAACGAAGCGAGGCCAGGGGATGCGCGCGACACGACGAGCCCGGCGGCGATGGCCGGGGTGCTGCGGCGCCTCGTTCTCGGCGACGGCCTGTCGGCGGCGTCGCGGTCGCGGCTCGCCGATTGGATGATCGACAACCGCACGGGCGGGGCGCGGCTGCGCGCCGGCCTACCGGCCGGCTGGCGGATCGGCGACAAGACCGGCACGGGGGATCGGGGCACCGCCAACGACATCGCCGTCATCTGGCCGGTGAGAGCTGCCCCGCTCGTGGTGGCGGTCTACCTCACGGAATCGGACCGTTCGCTCGAGGAGCGGAACGCCGCCATCGCCGCCGTGGGCCGCGCCGTTTCGGCCTAGGGCCTCGTCCCGAAAGGTGGCTGCCGGCTTGTCTGGAAAGACGATGCTCTCGCGCCCGCTACGCGCGTAAAGGCCGGACCGTGCCGGAGAGGCCGGCGCTCGCTCCTTCCGCGAGTTCGAGCCAGAGGAAGCGGGCCGGATCGACCGGTCCCGGCAGGACGAGCCGGCCGGCGGGCACCGGCTGGAAGCCGAAGCGGCGGTAATACGGCGCGTCGCCGACGAGGACGACGAGGCCGTGACCGGCCGCACGGGCGGCGTCGAGGCTCGCCCGCATCAGGCCGGTGCCGATGCCGCGGTCCGAGAAGCTCGGATCGACGGTGAGCGGACCGAGCACGAGAAGCGTCCCGCCCTCGGCTTGCGCCGGGCCGATGCGGACCGAGCCGACGAGATAGGTTCCGACCAGGGCCGTCAGGCAGAGTTCGGGCAAGGGCGCCGTGCCCTCGCGCAGGCGGTAGGCCGTGCGGGCGAAGCGGCCGGGGCCGAAGGCGCGGGCGTGCAGCCGCTCGATGGCCGGGGCGTCGTCCGGATGTTCGGGGCGGATGACGAGGGAGAGGGCGGTCACGGGAGCGTCCGGCAGGCGGCGGGTGCGCGCCGATAGCAGTCCGTTCCGCACCCGGCAAACGATCCCGGCGTCAGGCCGCGCGCGCCGAGAAGTCGATGCGCGGATCGATCCAGGTGTAGGTGAGATCGGAGAGCAGGTTCACCGCGAGTCCGAGCAGCGAGAAGATGTAGAGCGTGGCGAACACCACCGGGTAGTCGCGGCCGACGATGGAGGAGAACGACAGCAGGCCGAGTCCGTCGAGCGAGAAGATCGTCTCGATCAGCAGCGAACCGGTGAAGAAGGCGGTGATGAAGGCGCCGGGAAAGCCGGCGATGACGATCAGCATCGCGTTGCGGAAGACGTGGCCGTAGAGCACGCGCCGCTCGGTCAGGCCCTTCATCCGGGCGGTGACGACGTACTGCTTGCGGATCTCGTCGAGGAACGAGTTCTTGGTGAGCAGGGTCGAGGTGGCGAAGGCGCCGAGCACCAGGGCGGCGAGCGGCAGCGTCATGTGCCATGCGTAATCGACGATCCTGCCCCACAGGCTCAGGGAATCGAAGTTCTCGGAGGTGAGGCCGCGTAGCGGGAAGATCTGCACGAAGGAGCCGCCTGCGAACAGGATCACCAGCAGGATGCCGAACAGGAAGCTCGGGATCGCATAGCCGACGATGACGACGGCCGAGGTCCAGACATCGAAGCGCGAGCCGTCGGCGACCGCCTTGCGGATGCCGAGCGGGATCGAGATCGCGTAGGAGATCAGCGTCATCCACAGGCCGAGCGAGATCGAGACCGGGAGCTTCTCCTTGATCAGGTCCAAGACCGAGACGTCGCGAAAGTAGCTGCGGCCGAAATCGAAGCGCAGGTAGTCCCACAGCATCTTGCCGAAGCGCTTGTAGGCCGGCTTGTCGAAGCCGAACTGCGCTTCGAGCTTCTTGATGAAGGCCGGGTCGAGCCCCTGCGCACCGCGATACTTCGCGTTCTCGCTGCCGCCGCCGCTGCGGGCCGCGCCGCCGCCGAGATCGCCCTGGCCGCCGGTGATGCGCGAGAGCGAGCCTTCCTGCTGGCCTTGCAACTGCGCCAGCACACGCTCCACCGGGCCGCCGGGGGCGAACTGGATGATGGCGAAGGTGATCAGCATGATCCCGAAGATCGTCGGGATCATCAGTGCGAGGCGCCGCAGGATGTAGGCGAGCATGTTCTTGCACCACGTTGCATGGACCCCGACCGATGGCCGGGCTCCATGCGCCCGGCGGACGACCGCCGCCGCGCCGTCGCGCGGGCCGTCGGCGGTGATTCGAGATCGTCGCCGACGGGTTTCGCGTTCTCAGCCCCGGCCGATCCGGCGCGCCTTGTCCTCGTCGTACCACCACGTGCCGGGCACGCCGAGCCCGTATGTGGGCAGCCTCGCCGGGCGGCCGAACATGTCCCAGGCCGCGAGGCGGTAGTCGGGGGAGTACCACATCGGAATCCAGTATCGGCCGGCGCGCAGCACCCGGTCGAGGGCGCGGCAGGCCGTCGTGAGGCCGGCGCGGGAATCTGCGCCGGCGATCCGGTCGAGCAGGGCGTCGACCACCGGGTCCGCGATGCCGGCGAGGTTGTTCGAGCCGGGGATGGCCGCCGAGCGGGCGCCGTAGGCCTCGCGCAGCTCCGGTCCGGGCGTGGCGTCGCCCGACGATGCACGGGAGGTGACGTCGAAGTCGAAGTCCCGCACCCGCGCCTGATACTGCGCGGCATCGACCGCCCGCTGGCGCGCCTTGATCCCGATCAGTCCGAGATTGCGGATGAAGGGCTGGACGATCGGCTCCCAGACCGGGTCCGAGTCGAGGAACTCGAACTCGATCGGCTTGCCGCTCGGCAGCCGCGCCACGCCGCCCTCGCGGGTGCAGCCCGCCTCCTTGAGCAGGGCCACCGCGCGAGCGAGGAGCGCCCGGTCCTGGCCGGAGCCGTCGGGAACCGGCGGGGTCCAGGCCTCGCCGAACACCTCCGCCGGAACCCGGCCGCCGAACGGTTCGAGCAGGGCGAGTTCCTCGGCCGAGGGCTTGCCCGTCGCCATCAGGTCGGTCTTCTGGAAGAACGAGACCGTGCGGCTGTAGGCCCCGAACATCGCCGTGCGGTTGGTCCAGGGGAAGTCGAAGCACAGGCCGATCGCCTCGCGCACGCGGGCGTCCTCGAACACCTCGCGGCGGGTGTTGAGGAACCAGCCCTGGATGCTGGCGGGCGAGGCGTCGGGCAGGGTCTCGCGCTTCACGTGGCCCTCGCGCACGGCGGGGAAGTCGTAGCCCGTCGCCCAGATCCGCGAGGTGAATTCCTGGCGGTAGGCGTAGGCCCCGCCCTTGAACGCCTCGAAGGCGACCTGCCGGTCGCGAAAATACTCGTAGCGGAGTTGCCCGAAGTTGTTCTGGCCGACCATCGCCGACAGGTCCGCGGCCCAGTAGTCGGCCACGCGCTCCAGTTCGATGAAGCGGCCGATCTCGATCCGCCCGACCCGATAGGGGCCGGAGCCGAGGAGCGGCTTGAGGGTCTGGGCCTCGAAATCGCGGCCCTCGAAGAACGTGGCGGAAAAGATCGGCAGCCCAGCCACGATCAGCGGAAGGTCGCGGCTCCGCCCCGGCGCGAAGCGGACGACGAGGGTGTCGTCGCCATCGGCCGTCGCCTCGGCGAGGTCGCGGATGACCTGCGCGATCGTCGGGTGGCCCTTCTCCCTGAGGATGCCGAGGGAAAAGGCGGCGTCCCGCGCGCTCAGGCGCGAGCCGTCGTGGAAATGCGCCTGCGGGCGCAGCGCGAAGCGATAGGTCAGGCCGTCGGGAGAGATTTCCACCGAGCGGGCGACGAGGCCGTAGAGCGCGTCGGGCTCGTCGAGCGCGCGCACCATCAGGCTGTCGAAGGTGAGATTGATGCCCGCCGCGCCGTTGCCGCGGAAGACGTAGGGGTTGAGCGTGTCGAAGGTGTCGAAGGCCTGATTGCCGAAGGTCTGGACGAGCTGCGTCGAGAAGCGCCCGCCGCGCGGCGCCATCGGGTTCACGTAGTCGAAGTTGTGGAAGTCCGGCCCGTATTTCAGCTCGCCGAAGCTCGACAGGCCGTGGCTCGTGCGGGCGCTCTCGGCGCGCGAAGGACCGGGCAGGGCGCTCGCGACGGCCAGCGCCCCGGTGCCGAGGACGATGCCCCGGCGCGTCGCGCCCGGGCTCAACGGGGCGCCCCCGTCTGCGCCGCCAGGGCCTCGTCGTACCACCACGTGGTGGGGAAGCCGGAGGCGCCGTATTTCGGCAGCACGGCCGGGCGGCCGAAGCGGTTCCAGCGAATCGTCCGCGTCACCGGCGAGGACCATTGCGGCACCACGAAATTGTGGGCGAGCAGGGCACGGTCGAGGGCGCGGGTCGCGGCGACCAGGGTCTCGCGATCCTCGGCGAAGACGACCTTCTCGATCAGTGCGTCGATGCCCGCATCCTTGATGCCGGCGATGTTGCGCGAGCCCGGCTTGTCGGCGGCGGCCGAGCCCCAGAACTCGCGCTGCTCGTTGCCTGGCGAGAGCGATTCCGGCCAGTTCGCGGTGGTGACGTCGAAGTCGAACCCGCGCAGGCGGTTCTGGTACTGCGCCTGATCGATCACCCGGATCGAACTCTCGATGCCGATCAGCTTGAGCTGCGCGGCGAAGGGCAGGATGACCCGCTCGAACACGTTCTGGAATTCGAGGAACTCGACCGTCAGAGGCTCGCCGGTCGCCTTCGCGACCATCTTTCCGCCCTTGAGTTCGTAGCCGGCCTCGCGCAGCAGGCCGACCGCCTTGCGCAGGTTGGCCCGCACGGCTTCCGGGGTGTCGTTGACGGGGTTGGTGTAGGGCTCGGTGAAGACGCGTTCGGGCAGCTTGTCCTTCACGCTCTCCAGGATGACCCGTTCCACACCCTCGGGCAGGCCGGACGAGGCGAGTTCCGAGCCGTAGAAGTAGGAGTCGATCCGGCTGTACTGGCTGTAGAAGAGCTGCCGGTTCATCTCCTCGAAGTTCAGGGCGAGGTTGAAGGCGCAGCGCACCCGCTCGTCCTTGAACTTGTCCCGGCGCAGGTTGAACACGAAGGCCTGCATGATGCCGGTGCCGCGGCCGGGAAACTCCTCCTTGACGAGGCGGCCTTCCTTCACGGCGGGGAAGTCGTCGTAGGCCGTGGCCCAGTTCCGGGCGATGTTCTCGGTGCGGAAGTCGTAGAGGTCGCCCTTCAGCGCCTCCAGAAGCACCGACCCGTCGCGAAAGTACTCGTTGCGGATCGTGCCGAAATTGTTTCGGCCCCGATTCACCGGCAGATCCCTGCCCCAGTAATCGGCGACGCGCTCGTAGGTGGCCGAGCGCCCGGCATCGATCTTGACGAGGCGGTAGGGGCCGGAGCCGAGCGGGATTTCGAGGGTCGTCTCCGTCGCGCTGCGCGGCTTTCCGTCCTTGGCCGTGCCGGTCCACCAGTGCTTGGGCACAACCTGCATCTGGCCGAGGACCTGAGGCAGCTCGCGATTGCCGGCCTCGGCGAAACGGAAGATGACCTCGCGCTCCGCGCCGGGCTCGGCCCCCGTCACGCTGTGATAGTAGGCGGCGTAGAACGGGCTGTTGGCCTTCAGCGTGTCGAAGGACCAGATCACGTCCTCGACGGTGACCGGCTTGCCGTCGTGCCAGCGCGCGTTCGCCCGCAGGCGATAGGTCACGGACTTGCCGTCGGCGGCGATCCGCACGCCTTCGGCGAGCAGCCCGTAGGAGGAGAACGGCTCGTCGCCCGAATCCTCCATCAGCGTGTCGTAGATCTGGATGATCCCGCCTTCGAGATCGCCTTTCAGGCCGTTGACGATGAAGTTGAGGTTGTCGAAGCCGCCCTGGGCCCCGAGCCGGACGAGGCCGCCGACCGGCGCCTTCGGATCGGCATACTCGAAATGCGGGAAGTCCGGGCCGTATTTCGGCTCGCCGAGCAGGGTCAGCGCGTGGCGCCACGTGTCGGGTGCCTCCTGTGCCGAGACCTTCGAGGCGGATTCCGCCGGTTCCTGAGCGGAGGCGGTCCCGCGCAGTCCGAGGACGACGAGCGCTCCGGCGAGGAAGCTGCGGCGTGCGATCACGGCATTGTCTGTCACGTCGGCGCGGTCTCCCGATCCCGTGAAGAGGACGTCGGGCGCCGTTCTAGGACAGGCCCGGGTCCGGCGCCAACCCGCCGCGAGCGCGCAGGGGACGGGACCGGCGGATCGATCGGGAAAAAGGCCGGGCTTCGCGGGCCCGGCTTTCCCGACGCTTCGTCCGACGCTTCGGCCTACGGCTTGGGCGCCTCGGGATCGGCCTTGGCCGGCGGCTCGGTGGCCGGCGGGGTCTCGGAGCCGGGGTCCGCCTTGGTCGGGATGTCGCCCGAGGGCTTCGCCTCGGGGGTCTTGTCGCCGGTCGCGCTCTCCACCGGCCTCTCGGGCGGCTTCGTATCGGCGGGCTTGCCACCCTCCGCCTTCTCTTCCTTCTTCTCGACGGCCGGCAGCGGCTTCGGGCTGTCGGAGAGGGTGCGCAGATAGGCGATGACGTTGGCGCGCTCGGTCGGGGAGCCGATGCCGGCGAACGCCATCTTCGTGCCCTTCACGTAGCCCTTCGGGTTTTCGAGGAAGTGGTCGAGATCCTCGTAGGTCCAGGTGCCGCCCTTCTCCTTGAGACCGGCGGAGTAGTCGAAGCCCTCGTGATGCGCCTTCTGGCGCTCGACGATCTCCCACAGGTCGGGGCCGATCTTGTTCGGGCCGCCCTTCTCGAAGCTGTGGCAGGCTTGGCAGGCCTTGGTGCCGCCCTTGCCCTTGTCGGCATCGGCGCTGGCCAGACGCACGGCGATGGGTTCGGCCTTCGGCGCGGCCGCCTCGGCCCCGGCGCCCTTCGGCTCGGGCTCCGGCAGCGGGTAGCCGGCGCTTCCGGCGGGCTTGGGGTGATAGATCAGCTCCGCCACGAAGCCCGACCCGACCGCGAACAGCAGTGCGCCGAGAACCGCGCCGGCGACCTTGTTCAGCTCGAAGGAATCCATGCTCGACAGCTCCGGCGCGCGGGGGATCAGGACCCGGCGGATGGGGGCCCGACGGGCAGACGCCGGACTTTGGAGGATTTCAAGGGTGATTAGCCGCTCGGGGCCGACCTTGACAATGGTCCCCACGCGCAGCGCGCTGTCGCAGAGCGCCTTTCCGCACAGCTTGGACGTGCGCGGGGGATGGGCGTTGCAGCCCTGCCGCACCGGGGGCGGCGGAAGCGGAAATGACAAGCCGGAACGCGGCTGCTAGATGCCCCACCCGCGAACCCGCGCCCGACGCGCCTTTCTGCGCCCGAATTGATGTCCGACCCGCTGATTCTGATTCCGGCCCGTCTGGCCGCCACCCGCCTGCCGTCGAAGCCGCTCGCCGACATCGCGGGCGAGCCGATGATCGTCCATGTCTGGCGCCGCGCCGTGGAGGCGGGAATCGGCCCCGTGGTGGTCGCCACCGACACCGACGACATCGTCGCGGCGATCGAGGCGCAGGGCGGGCTGGCGGTGATGACGCGGCCCGACCATCCGTCCGGCTCGGACCGCTTGGCCGAAGCGCTGGAGATCGTCGATCCGGACGGCCATCACGACGTCGTCGTCAACGTCCAGGGCGACCTGCCGACGATCGACCCGGCGATCATCGCCGCGGCCGTGACCCCGCTCGCCGACCCGCAGGTCGATATCGCCACGCTCTGCGCGGTGATCCACCGGGCCGAGGAGATGGACGACCCGAACGTGGTCAAGATCATCGGCCACACCGTCGGCCCGAACCGCCTGCGGGCGCTCGCTTTCACCCGCGCGCGGGCGCCTTGGGGGGAGGGGCCCCTGTTCCACCATATCGGCCTCTACGCCTATCGCCGGCGGGCGCTCGCCCGCTTCGTGCGCCTGCCGCAGGGCGAACTCGAACGGCGCGAGAAGCTGGAGCAGTTGCGCGCGCTGGAGGCCGGCATGCGCATCGACGCCGTGATCGTCGACGACCTGCCGCTCGGGGTCGACACCCCCGCCGATCTGGAGCGTGCCCGCACGCTGCTCGCCATCCGCCGCCTGAACTGAAGATCGCCGGACCGATGACCGATCGCACGATTGCCTACCAGGGTGAGCCCGGGGCCAACTCGCACATCATCTGCTCGCAGGCCTATCCCGGCTGGACCGCTTTGGCCTGCGCGACCTTCGAGGACGCGTTCGCCGCGGTGAACGAGGGCAAGGCGGCGCTCGCGATGATCCCGATCGAGAACTCGATCGCCGGCCGCGTCGCCGACATCCATCACCTGATCCCGACCTCGCGGCTGCACATCGTCGCCGAGCACTTCCTGCCGATCCATTTCCAACTGATGGTCCTGCCGGGCGTGAAGGCCGAGCGTTTGACCAGCGTGCACAGCCACGTCCACGCGCTCGGCCAGTGCCGCCGGATCATCCGGCGCCTCGGCCTCAGGGCGGTGGTGGCCGGCGACACCGCCGGCGCGGCCCGCGAGGTGGCGGAGGCGCGGGACCCGACCCGCGCCGCTCTGGCCCCGGCCATGGCGGCGGAGATCTACGGCCTCGACATCCTGGAGCGCGACGTCGAGGACGAGGCGCACAACACCACCCGCTTCGTCGTGTTCTCGCCCGAGCCCGCCGAGAGCGAGCCCGGCAACGGACCGACGGTGACGAGCTTCGTCTTCCGCGTGCGCAACATCCCGGCGGCGCTCTACAAGGCGCTCGGCGGCTTCGCGACCAACGGCGTCAACATGTCGAAGCTCGAAAGCTACATGGTCGAGGGCCAGTTCACCGCGACCCAGTTCTACGCCGAGGTCGACGGCCATCCGGAGGATGACGGCCTGCGCCGGGCGCTCGAAGAACTGCGCTACTTCTCGAAGGAACTGCGCATCATCGGCACCTACCCGGCTCACCCGTTCCGGGAGACGACGCGACAGGCGGCGGAATGATCCGGCGCCGGTCGTCCGCATCGACCGGGACGAGATGGCGGTTGCTTCGTGTCGGTCGAAAACAGGCGAAACCAGTCGGTGCATCCGGGTCGGACGGGGCCGCGTGAAGAAAGCCGGTCGAGGCGCCGCGTCGGTCGAGCGAAAACCCCGTATCGATAAAATTTGACCGAATTCCCGTACGGGTGCGAAGGTCGGAAGTCCCTATACGCGTCCGTGAACGGCGCGACGGGCTTCCGACGGTTCCTCGCGCGGTGGGCTTGCTTGAACGGAGAGCAAGATGCCGCTGACCTGGGCCCTGACGTTGCAGGAAACCGGCCTGCCGACCTTTGCCGAACGCCAGCGGAACGAGGCCGGGGCGCGGTTCGTCCGTGCCCGGGACGCCTACGGCAGACAGTGCCGCGCGGCCGGCGCGAGGAAGCCCGGCCCCGATGCAGGTCCGGTCGTCGACAGGCTCCTCTCGGCGGACGAGGCCGTCGTTCGGGCAACCCAGGTCGCGCGGCGGCTCGGCGAGCGAGGGCTGAGCCTGACGAACCATTCGCCCCGATTCTACGCGATGCTGTTCGGCTGATACCAGCCGGCGATGAGGATCACTCATTGCCGGCTGCCCCCGCGACTGCGGGGCGGCGGCCATCCGCCGGACGCGCCGATCCCGGCCACCGGTCGGGATCAGCGCCGCTTGGTATGAGATCGAGCCGAACCTGACGGCGGCGGGCATGGATGCTTTCGACAAATCCATGTCACGCGCACGTCACGCGACCACCGGAAACGCCGGCACACCGATCGCTCCGGCCCGGCGACGATCACGCCGCGTCGGCGGGCTTGTCCTTGTTGGACTCGGGCTTCGGGCCCCCCTTCGACACGCCGACCAGCGCCGGACGCAGCGTCCGCTCGCCGATCACGTAGCCGGTCTGGACCACTTGGACCACGGTGCCGTTCGGGACTTCCGCGTTCGGCACCTCGAACATCGCCTGATGGCGGTTCGGATCGAAGCGCTGGCCGTCGGGATCGACCACCTTCACGCCGTGGCGCTCCAGCGTCTTGGCCAGATCCCGATCGGTGAGGTCGATGCCCTCGATCAGGCCCTTGAGGGCGCCCTCGGCGCCCGCCCGGGCATCGGCCGGCACGCTGTCGAGGGCGCGGCGGATGTTGTCGGCGACGTTGAGCATGTCGCGGGCGAAGCCCGTCACGGCGTAGGTGCGCGCATCGGCGACCTCGCGCTCGGTGCGGCGGCGCAGGTTCTCCATCTCGGCGAGCGTGCGCAGCAGGCGGTCCTTGAACTCGTCGCGCTCGGCGATCGCGGCAGCCAGAGCCTCGGCATCCGCGCCGGCAGTCCTGAGAGCCGCCTGCGCCGCCTCCGCTGCGGGGGGCGCCTCGGCGCCGTCGTGCCGCGCCTGGTTCTCCATGTCGTCAGCCATCATCGTGCGATCGATCACGTCTCGAAGGGGTTCGGGGGTCGGCGCTGATATCATTCGGGCAATCCCCGAAATCAAGCGCGACCCCGGCTGTGACGCTCAGAGTTCCCGCGGCGGGGGTGAATCGACCAGGGCGTCGAGCCCTTCCGCGCGCAGGGCGGCGACATCGGTGGCGAACACCTCCATCACCGCGCCGCGGATCGTCGCGAGGCGGTCGGGCTGCATCACGCGCGTGCCGGTGAGATCGGTCACGTAGAACACGTCGACCGCCCGCTCCCCGAAGGTCGCCACGTGCGCCGAGGTGATGTTGAGGCTGAGGCGGTTCAGCGCCGTCGTCAGCTCGTAGAGCAGGCCCGGCCGGTCGAGGCCGGTGATCTCCACCACCGTTTCGCGGCTCGACAGCGCGTTGTCGATCGACACGTCCGGCGGCACGAGGAAGGTCTTGGGCGGCTCCTTCGGGTGCTTGTCGGCCACCAGTTCGGCGATTCTGATCTCGCCCTTCAGCGCCCGCTCGATGGCGGTGGCGATGCGCCCGGCGCGGCGCAACTCGTCCTCGTCCCGCTCGAAGGCGCGGGAGATGAAGATCGAATCGAGGGCGAAGCCGTCGGTCGTGGTGAAGATCTGCGCGTCGACGATGTTGCCGCCCGTCGTCGCGCAGGCGCCGGTGATGATGGCGAGCAGGCGCGGGTGATCGGGCGAGTAGACCGTCAGCTCGGTCACGCCGCGCACCGGGTCGGTCTCGTAGGTGGTGGCGCTGGTGCGGCCCTCCTCCATGACGGTGCGCAGGAAGCGGGCGTTCTTGAAGTGGCGGGTTCCGTCCACCTTCAGCCAGTAGGCTTGGTTGTGGCGCCCGGCGTAGGCGTCGAACATCTCAGCGGTCCAGTCCGAGAGCTGCTCGCGCAGCGCCATCTGGATCAGCCGCACCCGGTCGGTGCGGGCGATCTCCGAGTGGCCGCCGGAGAGGACGACCTCGGTCTCGTCGTAGAGGGTGCGCAGCAGCGTGCCCTTCCAGGCGGTCCAGACCCCGGGGCCGACCGCCTTGATGTCGGCGACGGTGAGGATCGCCAGGAGCTTCAGCCGCTCCAGGCTCTGCACCTCGCTCGCGAACCGCTCGATCGTCTTCGGGTCGGAGAGGTCGCGGCTCTGCGCCGTCATCGACATCAGCAGGTGGTGTTCCACCAGCCACGCCACCGTCTCGGTCTCGGCCTGGCTCAGGCCGAAGCGCGGGCCGAGCTTGCGGGCGATGGCCGCGCCCGCGATCGAGTGGTCCTCCGGGCGTCCCTTGGCGATGTCGTGCAGCAGGATCGCGACGTAGAGCGCGCGGCGGTTGTGGATGGTGTCGATGAGCCGCGAGGCCAGCGGGTGCTCCTCGCGGACCCGGCCGGAATCGATCGCCGCGAGCACGCCGAGCGAGCGCAGGAGATGCTCGTCCACCGTGTAGTGGTGGTACATGTTGAACTGCATCATCGCGACGATGCGCCCGAAATCGGGGACGAACCGGCCGAGCACGCCCGCCTCGTTCATCAGCCGCAGGATCGTCTCCGGCGCGTTCTTCGAGGTCAGAATGTCGAGGAACAGCCGGTTGGCTTCCCCGTCGTTGCGCACCGCGTGGGTGATGAGCCGGAGCGAGCGGTTGGCCAGCCGCGCCGCATCGGGGTGGACCGGAAGGTTGTGCCGGTCGGCGAGCCAGAACAGGCGGATCAGGTTGACCGGATCGCGCTCGAAGGCGTCCTCGCCGCGGATGTTGACCCGCCCGTTGTCGATCCAGAAATCCTCCGCCTCCATCGAGGTCGCGCGGAAGCGGTCGCGGAAGCGGCCGATCCAGCGGTCGAGCACCGGCGTGCGCTTGGCGTGGCGCGCCTCGAGTTCGGCGCAGACGATGGCGGTGAGGTCGCCGACATCCTTGGCGATCAGGAAGTAGGCCTTCATGAACCGCTCGACGCCCGAGAGGCCGCCGCGGGCGCCGAAGCCGAGCCGCTCGGCGATTCTCGGCTGGAGCCCGAACGAGAGCCGCTCCTCGGGGCGCCCGGTGATGAAGTGCAGGTGGCAACGCACCCGCCACAGGAACTCCTCGCAGCGCTCGAACAGGCGGTACTCGTCGGGCGTGAACAGGCCGGCATGGACCAGCTCGATCTGGTCGCGCACCCGGTAGGTGTACTTGGCGATCCAGAACAGGGTGTTGAGGTCGCGCAGGCCCCCCTTGCCGTCCTTGACGTTGGGCTCGACGAGGTAGCGCGAGGCGCCGGCCTTGGCGACGCGGGCGTCGCGCTCGCGCAGCTTGGCGTCGACGAATTCGGAGGCCGACCCGATCACCAGATCGGAATCGAAGCGGGTGACCATTTCCTCGAACAGGCTGCGGGAGCCGAACAGGAACCGGGCTTCGAGCAGCGCCGTGCGGATCGTCATGTCGGCCCGGCCCTCGCGCAGGCATTCCTCGACGGAGCGCGTGGCGTGGCCGACCTTCAGCTTCAGGTCCCACAGCACGTAGAGCATCGCCTCGACGACGCTCTCCGACCAAGCGGTCTGCTTGTAGGGCAGCAGGAACAGGAGATCGATGTCCGAGCCCGGCGCCATCGTGCCCCGTCCGTAGCCGCCGGTGGCGACGATCGCGAGCTGCTCGCCGGTGGAAGGGTTGTCGTTCGGATAGAGGCGCCAGACCACCGCGTCGTAGATCGCCCGCACCACCGCGTCGGTGAGGCGGCTCAGCCGCTCGGCGCAGGCGAGGCCGTCGCGCTCCCTCAGGAGGAGGCGTTCGGCCTCCTTGTGCCCGGCCTCGATCACCTTGCGGAGCTCGGGCACCAGAAGCCCCCGCAGCTTCGTCGGCTCGCGGGCGTCGCGGTCGAGGGAGGCGACGATCTTTTCCAGGACGGGAACGGGGTCGAACATGGCCGTCCCGTTAGCATGTTCGGCCGGCGGCGGCACCGCCCGGTCGTGCGCAACTCAGCCGTTCTCTTTCGCGACTTTCTCGGTCGACGAAACGAACGAGACCCTTCGCTGCGCCCGGGCGCCGCATCCCGTGCACCGGCACGCGCCGGCGGCCGTTCGTTCCGAGGTGTCGCGCCGGGCTGAAAACCGCTAAGCCCGACCGCACGAGAGCCGCGTCCTGGCTATCGGATCCAGGACGAGGCTCTCGGTTTTCGATTGTGCATCGTCTTTATCAGACAAGCCGGCAGCCACCTTTCGGGACGATGCTCGAGAAGAAACGGAGGACATCCCCCATGGACGCCACCGCCCTGCGCGCGCTCCAGGCCCCGCTCAAGAACAGGTACCGCGAGACGCCGGACGCCGCCGTCGTCACCCTCAAGGCCAAGGGCTCGCTCGACGACACCGGCATCGCCTGCAAGGTCGAGACCGGCCGCGCGCTCGCGGTGGCGGGACTCCACCCGGCGACCGGCGGCTCGGGCGCCGAGCTGTGCTCCGGCGACCTGCTGCTCGAAGCCCTCGTCGCCTGCGCCGGCGTCACGGTGAAGGCGGTGGCGACCGCCCTCGAAATCCCGCTGAAGGCCGGGACGGTCAGCGCCGAGGGCGACCTCGATTTCCGGGGTACGCTGGGCGTCGACAAGGAGGCGCCGGTGGGCTTCCGGGCGATCCGCCTGACCTTCGACCTCGACACCGAGGCGCCCCAGGAGAAGCTCGACCAGCTCCTCAAGCTGACCGAGCGCTACTGCGTCGTGTTCCAGACCCTCAACCACAAGCCGGAACTCGCGGTGAGCGCCTCGCGCTCCTGAGAAGCCGCGCTTATCTGAACGGCGTCATGCGCCTGCTCATCATCGAGGACGACCGCGAGGCCGCCGCCTATCTGGTCAAGGCGTTCCGGGAAGCCGGGCACGCCGTCGATCAGGCGGGCGACGGCCTCGACGGCTACGCGCTCGCCCGCGAGGGCGCGTACGACGTGCTGATCGTCGACCGCATGCTGCCGAAGCTCGACGGGCTCTCGCTCGTGCGCTCCCTGCGCGAGCAGGCCATCGCGACGCCGGTCCTGATCCTCTCGGCGCTGGGACAGGTCGACGACCGGGTGAAGGGGCTGCGGGCGGGCGGCGACGATTATCTCCCCAAACCCTACGCCTTCTCCGAACTGCTCGCCCGCACCGAGGCGCTCGCCCGCCGCCGGGCGAGCGCCCCGGGCCAGAGCGAGGCCACCGCCTACCGGGTCGGAGACCTCGAACTCGACCGCCTGTCGCACCGCGTCACCCGGGCGGGCCGCGAGATCGTGCTCCAGCCCCGCGAGTTCCGGCTGCTCGAATATCTCATGCGCCACGCCGGGCAGGTCGTGACCCGCACGATGCTGCTGGAGCACGTCTGGGATTACCATTTCGACCCGCAGACCAACGTCATCGACGTCCACGTCTCGCGGCTGCGCGCGAAGATCGACCGCGGCTTCGAGCACCCGATGATCCATACGGTGCGCGGGGCCGGCTACGTCATCCGGCCCGACGAGCCGCGGCACCCGTGACCGAACTCCCCGCCCCGGTGCAGGACGGGCTCCTCGCGCGTCTGGGAAAGATCTTTCGCACGACGGCCTTCAAGCTGTCGCTCGCCTATCTCGTGCTGTTCGCCGTGCTGGCCTCCCTCGGGCTCGGCTACGTCGCCTGGAACGCGCGGCGGGTGCTCGACGACCAGATCGTCTCGACCATCGATGCCGAGATCAACGGACTGTCCGAGCAGTACACCGCGGGCGGCCTGCGCCGCCTCATCGCCGTGGTGGAGCGGCGCGCCCGGGAGCCCGGCGCCTCGCTCTACCTCGTCACCACGCCTGCGGGCGAGCATATCGTCGGCAACGTCAGCCGGGTGCCCGCCGGCATCCTCGCGCGGCCCGGCCAGTACGAGGGCGGCTACGGGCGCGGCTCCGAAGCGGATCAGGCCGAGCACCGGGCGATCATGCGGGTCTTCACCCTGGCCGGCGGCTTCCGCCTCCTGGTCGGCCGCGACACCGAGGAGCGCGACCGCCTGCGCGCGGCCATCGGCAACACCTTCGGCTCCTCGCTGGCCTTGGTGGTGCTGCTCGGGGTGCTCGGCGGCTGGTTCGTGGCGAGCCGCGTCCTCAAGCGCGTCGACGACATGACCGAGACGACCCGCACCATCATGGCCGGCGATCTCGACGGCCGCCTGCGGGTCTCCGGCACCGGGGACGAACTGGACCGGCTCGCGCAGAACCTCAACCTGATGCTGGAGCGCATCGGCGAATTGATGCGCGGCATGAGGGAGGTCTCCGACAACATCGCCCACGATCTGAAGACGCCGCTGACCCGATTGCGCAACCGGGCCGACGAGGCCCTGCGTACCGCCGGGACGCCGGACGAACTGCGCGGCGCGATCGAGGGCGTGATCGAGGACAGCGACGGGCTGATCCGCGTCTTCAACGCCCTGCTCACCATCGCCCGGCTGGAGGCGGGCAGCGCCCGCGAGACGTTTCGCCGGTTCGATGCGGGCGAGGTCGCCCGCGAGGTCGCCGAACTCTACGAGCCGCTGGCGGAGGAGAAGGGCCTGAGCCTCAGCGTCGAGACCGAGCCGGGCCTCGATCTCGACGGCAACCGCGAGTTGGTGGGCCAAGCCCTCGCCAATCTCATCGACAACGCCATCAAGTACGGGGATGCCTCGGGCGTCGCGCCGTCGCCGGAGATCGCGGTGAGCGCCGCGCGCAGCGGCGGCTTCGTCCGCCTGCGGGTGGCCGATCGCGGCCCCGGCATTCCGGAAGCGGAGCGCGGACGCGTGCTCGACCGCTTCGTCCGCCTCGACGCGGCCCGCACCCGCCCCGGCTTCGGGCTCGGCCTGAGCCTCGTCAACGCGGTGGCCCGGCTGCACGGCGGCCGCTTCGAACTCGCCGACAATGCGCCGGGGCTGGCGGCCGAACTGGCCCTGCCCGTCGTGCCGGCCTGACCGGCTGCGTCAGTTCAGGAAGTTTCGCGCGCCGTCGGGATCGATCAGGACCGCCTGCGGGCTGTAGGGCAGGGCGGCGACCAGGAGGACCAGCAGCAGCACGACGATCGTGAAGGACAGCGCCAGACCCAGCCGTCGCGGGTCGAACCGGCGGCTGCCGATCACCGCGCAGCCCAGCGTGAACGCGGCGGCCTCGGCGATGGGAATCAGGTGCGGAAGGGTCATCGATTCGTTTTCTTCCTCGATCGCTGCGTCGCCTGCCGGTGGGATCACACGAGGTTCTCGCTCCGAA
Organism: Methylorubrum populi; assembly: GCA_036946625.1. Classification (NCBI taxonomy): domain Bacteria; kingdom Pseudomonadati; phylum Pseudomonadota; class Alphaproteobacteria; order Hyphomicrobiales; family Methylobacteriaceae; genus Methylorubrum; species Methylorubrum populi. The sequence continues at coordinate 883,641 of JAQIIU010000002.1, read as the reverse complement.
TGCGGCTCGGAGTGGTTTATGAAAGACCCGATCGCCGACAGCGTCACGCCGCGCGCGACGTTCGGGTCGGATTTCCGCGAGAGACACGCCGTGTCAACGAGGGAGGTGCGGCTCGGCTCCCCTGCCGAGAACGGGCGGCACGGAGGAAAAGTCCGCCCCGTCGCAGGGTAGGCCGGGTTCGGCACCGTTTCCTGCAAACTGCTTTCATGGATTTGGCTTCGATTCAACTCAAGAATTTTGCCACCCGGTCATCTCCTGTAACGCGCATTTAACGTCCGTTCGTCATGTTTAATCCATGTCCTGCCCAGACTTGTCCTGCTCAAACTTGGACCCGAGATTAGATCCGGTGCTCGCGGATGTTCGCAGCGAGCCGCGAGCGGCTGTTCCCGTTGCGGCGACCGTCTCGATCGCACCTTGGTCGCTGCCCTCGGCGCTGCTCGCCGCGAGCCTGATCGGCTCCGCTTGGCTCGCCCTGCCGGCGCCCGCGCCGGATCGGCCCGTCGCGGCCCTGTTCCCGCCCTGGTGGAACTCCGCCCGAAGCCTGGACGCCGCGGCCGCGGCGGGCGGAACGGTGCTGGGTCTCGGCCGTCTGCCGGGCCTCGTCGTCACCCGATCCTCCGCCCCGGGCTTTGCCGAACGCCTTCGGACGGCCGGCGCCCTCGTTCTGTTCGACCCGCGAGGCCTCGGCCTCTGTCTGCCTGCCAAAGAGCGACTGCCATGACCGCCCCACACCCGCGCGATCTCGACGGCCTGCGCCGCTCGGTGAGCCAGGGCCTGATCGCCCTGCTCTGGCTGCACCTGCCGCTCAATCTCGGCGTCGCCCTCGCCCTCGGGAACTCCGTCGCGGCGCAAGGCGTGATCGGGCTGGGTCTCGCCGGAGCGGCGACGGCGATGTGGCGACTGGCCGGCAACGGGCTTGCCACGCGCCTGACCGTCGCGGTGGCGGTCGTCGGCATGGTGTCGCTGCTGCTCGACGCCGCCGCGGGACATTCCTGGCAACTCGATCTGCACATGTATTTCTTCGCCGCCCTGGCGGTCCTGTCCGCCTACTGCGACTGGAGGGTGCTGCTGGCCGCCGCCGGGGCGACCGCGCTCCACCATCTCGGCCTGAACCTGCTCCTGCCGGCGGCGGTCTATCCCGACGGGTCGGATCTCGGCCGGGTGCTGCTCCACGCGGTGATCGTGGTGCTGGAAACCGCCGTCCTGTCCTGGCTCAGCGTGCAGCTCGCCTCGCTCTTCACGGTCTCCGCCCGTGCGCTCGCCGCGGCGGAGACCGCCCGTATCGCCGAGAGCGAGGCCCACGCCCGGCAGAGCGCGACCGAGATCGAGGCGCAGGCTGCCCTCCGCCGATCGGCGGACGCGCTGGCCGAGCGTTTCGAGAGCAGCGTGAACCGCCTCGTGCGGCAGGCCGCCGAGTCCGCCAACCGCGTCCGCTGCGCCTCGCAGGATCTCTCCGCGGCCGCGGGCGAGGCGGCCCAGCGCACCGCCGCCCTGTCCTCGGCCTCGCAGGAGACCGCCGCCGCCGTCCAGGGCGTGGCCGCCGCCGCCGGCACGCTGTCGATCTCCGCGCGCGAGATCGGCGGTCACATGACTCGCGCCGCCGACGTGGCGAACCGGGCCGCGCAGGAGGCCGGACAGACCGACGAGACCGTGCGCGCCCTGGCCGAGTCCGCCCAGCGCATCAACCAGATCGTGCTGCTGATCGGCACCATCGCCGAGCAGACCAACCTGCTGGCGCTCAACGCCACCATCGAGGCCTCGCGGGCCGGCGCGGCGGGCCGGGGCTTCGGCGTCGTGGCGGGCGAGGTGAAGGCCCTCGCCGCCCGGACCGCCCGCGCCACGCAGGAGATCGAGGCGCAGATCCTGGCCGTCCAGGAGCAGACGGGACAGGCGGTGGCCGCCATCGGCCGGATCGGCGGGACGATCGAGGAACTCGGCACCATCACCCGCTCCGTCGCGGCTGCGGTCGAAGGGCAGGAGCGGACCACCGGCGCGATCGCCGGCAACGCCGAGCGCGCCGCGCTTCGCACCGGCGCCGTCTCCGACAACCTCGACGGTCTCGCCCGCTCCGCCGACCGCACCGGTGCCGCGGCGACCGCCGGCCTCGACGCGGCCGAGCATCTCGCCGGAGAGTGCGACAGCCTCGCCGAGACCGTCCGCACCTTCGTCGCCACCCTGCGCGCGGCCTGAGCCGCCGTCCTGCCCCCTTGGCAGGCGCCGATTTGCGCGTTTCATGGGCATCACCGCCACCCGACGGCGATGCGGATGCGACGGAATCGGCAAAGGGACGGCATGGGCAGGTACGTTGACGAGCAGAGTGCCCGGGGCGGCGGCACCGGACCGCTGGCCGAGCGGCTGGGGCAGGCCCCGCCGTTGTCGGAGCCGGACGCGGCGCGCGATCGCGTCGAGGAGATCGCCGAAGCCCTGCCGGCCGCGCTGCGCGAAGGCCCGGCCCTCGACCTCCTCGCCGCGCTCGCCGACCACTCGCCCTTCCTCTGGTCGCTCGCCGCCCGCGATCCCGAGCGCCTCGCCCGGCTCTTCGGCGAGGCGCCGGAGGCCGCCGACACCCGGCTGATCGCCGCGCAGCGGGCCGCCGGTCGTGCGGGGGCGGGAGCCGCCCCCGATCTCGACGCGGTCGGCAAGGGCCTGCGCTCGAACCGGGCCGAGCACGCCCTTCTGGTGGCCCTGGCCGATCTCGGCGGCGTCTGGCCGCTGGAGCGGGTCACCGCCGCCCTGTCCGACTTCGCCGACGCCTCGGTCTCCGCGGCGGTCGATGCGCTGCTCCTTCGGGCCGCGGCTGCCGGTCGGTTCCGCCCGAAGGATCCCGACGACCCGCAGACCGGCTCCGGCCTCGTGGTGCTCGGGCTGGGCAAGCTCGGCGGGCGCGAGCTGAACTATTCGAGCGACATCGACCTGATCGTCTTCTTCGATCCCGAGGCCGCCCCGCTCAGGGACGGCCTCGAGCCGACGCCGTTCTTCACGAAGCTCGCGCAGGGCGTGGCCAAGCTGCTGCAGGAGCGCACCCGCGACGGCTACGTCCACCGGGTCGATTACCGCCTGCGCCCCGATCCCGGCTCGACGCCGACGGCGATGAGCCTCGCCTCGGCCTACGTCTATTACGAGACCACGGGCCAGAACTGGGAGCGGGCGGCCTTCATCAAGGCCCGCGCCATTGCCGGCGACATTCCGGCGGGCGAACGCTTCCTCGCCGACCTGACGCCCTTCGTCTGGCGCAAGTATTTCGACTTCGCCGCGATCGCCGACGTGCACGCGATGAAGCGGCAGATCCACGCCGTGCGCGGCCACGAGGCGCTGGCGGTGGCCGGCCACGACATCAAGCTCGGCCGTGGCGGCATCCGCGAGATCGAGTTCTTCGTCCAGACCCAGCAGCTCGTCTTCGGCGGCCGGCGCCCGATGCTGCGCGGGCGCTCGACCGTGCCGATGCTGGCGAGCCTGCACGCGGACGGCTGGATCTCGGCGCAGGCGCGGGACGAACTGAGGCAGGCCTACGCCTTCCTGCGCACGGTCGAGCACCGCCTGCAGATGGTGCGCGACGAGCAGACCCAGCGCCTGCCGACCGACCGGACCGAGCTGGAGCGCTTCGTCCGGTTCGCCGGCTTTCCCGATCTCGCCGGTTTCGAGGCGGCCCTGCTCGGAGAGGCCCGTCGGGTGCAGGCGCATTACGCGCTGCTGTTCGAGGCCGGTCCCGACCTGTCCTCGGAGGTCGGCGATCTCGTCTTCAGCGGCGCTGCCGACGATCCGGCGACGCTCTCCACGCTGCGCAGCCTGGGTTTTCGCGATCCCGAACGCGTCACCGACACCGTGCGCGGCTGGCATTTCGGACGGCGCGCGGCGGTGCGCAGCCCCCGCGCCCGCGAGGTGCTGACCGAACTCGTGCCCGCCCTGCTGAAGGCGCTCGCCGGTACGCCCGATCCGGACGCGGCCCTGGCGAATCTCGACCGGGCCTTCGGCCGCATGCCGGCGGCGGTCGAGCTGCTGACCATCCTGCGCGAACACGAGCGGCTGCGGCTGCTCTTCGCCGACCTGCTCGGCAGCGCCCCGCGGCTCGCCGGCACCGTCGCCTTCTCGCCGCACGTGCTCGACGCGGTGATCGACCCGGATTTCGGCGACCCGTCGGTGGACGCGGAGGCGCTCGCCGCGCATTACCGCACGCTGCTCGGCCGGCCCGACAGCCACGAGGGGTTTCTCGACCGCAGCCGCGACGCCGCCCGGCAGTTGCGCTTCCTCACCGGCGCGCGGCTCCTCTCCGGCATCCTGACGCCACGGGCCGCGGGGGCCGCGTTCTCGGCGATCGCCGACGCCGCCGTCGCCACCGCCCTGGAGGCGGTCTCGAAAATCGTCTTCGCGGATCACGGGGCGGTGCCGCGGGGCCGCATGGTCGTGCTCGGCTACGGCCGGCTCGGCTCCCGCCAGCTCACGGCGGAATCCGACCTCGACCTCGTCGTGCTCTACGACTTCGATCCGGAGGACCGCACCAGCGCCGGCCCGAAGCCGCTCGACGCGGCCGTCGCCTACAACCGGCTGACCCAGCGCCTCGTCGCGACGTTGACCGCACCGACCCGGCGCGGCCTGCTCTACGAGATCGACCTGCGCCTGCGCCCCGGCGGCGGCCAGGGCGCGGTGGCGGCGCAGTTCCGCAGCTTCCGCGCCTATCAGCGGGAGGAGGCGGAGCTGTGGGAGCACATGGCGCTGAGCCGCGCCCGGGTCATCGCCGGCGACGCCAGCCTCGCCGAGGAGGCCGAGGCCGTCATCCGCGCCGCCCTGATGCAGTTCCGCGACCCGGCCGACGTGAAGAGTTCGGTGCGCGCGATGCGCGCCACGGTCGAGCGCGAGAAGGGCGACCGCGGCCCCCTCGACCTGAAGCTCGGCCCCGGCGGACTGCTCGACCTCGACTTTCTCGCTCAGAGCCTGATGCTCGGCCACGCGCAGGCCCACCCCGACCTGATCGGCCGTGACGCGCCCGACGTCTTTTCGTACGCGGCGAAAGCCGGATGGATCGGTGCCGAGGAGGCGGAGCGTCTCGCCGGCGCCTACCGGCTGCTCGACGACGTGCACCAGTGGCAGCGCCTGATGGTGGAGGGCGACCCGACGCAAGCCTCCCCCGTGGCCCTCGCCCGCCTCGCGCGGGCCGCCAGCCTGCCCGACGCCAAGGCGCTCACCGCCCGCCTCGACGAGGAGCGAGGTGCGGTGCGCGCGCTCTTCGACCGTCTCCTCGGCAGGCCCGACTGACGAGGGTCGGCCCGGCATCATCGGCGACTTCGCCTGCGGCAGGGCGTGCGGGGGCAGGGCCATCCTACTGCCGCGGGGCGATGTCGGCGTAGCGCGGGCTGCGCCTTGCGGGAAAGGTGGACCGCCTCTTAATCTGTCGCCCATGAGCGTCGTCGCGATCGATTTCGAGACCGCCAACGAGCGGCGCGACAGCGCCTGCGCGGTCGGGCTCGCCTGGATCGAGGGGGGCCGCGTGGTACGGCGCGAATCCCGGCTGATCCGCCCGCCGCAGATGCGTTTCTCGCCGGGCAACATCCGCATCCACGGCATCCTGCCCGCGGATGTGTGCGATGCGCCGACTTTTCCCGAGGCCATGGCCGAATTCCTGCCCGACCTGACGGGCGGGACGATGCTCGCTCACAATGCCGGTTTCGACATGGGCGTGCTCGCCGCCTCGCTCGCCGCCTGGGGCGAGCCGGTGGCGGACATGGCCGGCCACTGCACGCTTCAGATCGCGCGGCGCATCTTCCCCGATCCCGCCGGTCACGGCCTCGCCAGGGTGGCGAGCCGCCTCGGCATCCGCTTCGAGCACCACGATGCCGGCGAGGATGCCTATGCCTGCGCCGAGATCGCGCTCGCGGCCCTGCGCGAGACCGGCGCGGCCGATGTCGCCGACCTCGCCCGCGGCCTCGGGCTGACGCCGATCCGGGCCGTCACCGGTCCGCGGCACGACTTCACCCGCTCGACCTCGGCCCGGGCGCTGCGGGCTTCGGGCATCGTCGATCCGCGTCCGGAGAGGGAATTGCGCTTCGCCCTGCGCGGCAGCACGGGCAACCGCTACGTGATCACGCTGGAGGAGCAGACGGACGGCCCCTATCTGCGCTGCTCCTGCCCGGCGGGCAGCCACCGCCGCCGCTGCCGCCACGTCGACGCGCTGGTCGAGGGCGACGTGACCGATCTGACCTCGAACAATTTCGAGGATGTCGAGCGCCTGCGCGAGCGGCTGGAGGGCAAGAGCGTCGGGCCGGTCCGTGCGAAAGGCGTTGCCGCCTGAGGGCTAAGGCCGGTGTCGGATACGGAGAGGTCGCGATCTGGATTGCTTCGCTGACGCTCGCAATGACGGTTCTGGTCTGCCTCTCCGTCATTGCGAGGCTCGGCGCAAGCAATCCAGGGCCGCGACGGTGCCGAACCGGCACCGTCGCGGTGTGCGCTACAGGCTCGCCTCCTCGAACGCCTTGACCCATTCCGCGCAGATGCCGGAGCGGACGATGTCGTCGAGGGTGAACTCCACGATCGGGATCGCCATCATCCGGCTCTTCACGAGATGGATCACGGTGCGGAGCCCGGAGGTTTCGCGCAGATCCGTCTGGGATATGTCGCCGTTGATGATGACCTGGCAATCGTCGCCGATGCGGGTCAGGAACATCTTGATTTCGGCGGTGGTGGTGTTCTGCGCCTCGTCGAGGATCACGAGGCAGTTCTTGAAGGTGCGCCCGCGCATCACCTCGAAGGGCACCACCTCGATGTCGCCGGCCTTGACCGCGATATCGAAGGCCGCCGCCCCCATGCGCTCCTTCATGGTCTCGGTGAGCGGCGCGACCCAGGGGGCGATCTTCTCCTCCAGCGTGCCGGGGAAGTAGCCCAGCGAGCGGCCGGAGGGGACGTTGGGGCGGGTGATCACGACCTTGGCGATCCGGCGCTGGCGAAGAAGATCCGCGGCGCGGGTGCCGGCGATGAAGGTCTTGCCGGTTCCGGCGGGCCCAAGGACGATGACTTGTGAAGATGACGCGAGGGCGTCGAGGTACTGACCTTGTCGTTCCGTCAGGGGCTGGATCGGTGCGGGGTTACGTTCCTCGTCGAAGCGGGTCCGATGCATCCGGATCGGTCGGTCCTCAACCAGTTCAAGCCGTGCGCGTCGTCTCTTCATGGATCAACACTCCACCTTGACTCGTGCGTGACTTCGGCAAACTCGCTTTTTCAACCAATCTCGACCGCTTGATCGCTCCTTCGATTCGGCGAAGACGACGCCGACCTTCGCTCATCTGTACGCAAGAGCAAAGCCAACGCCCCCGAGTCGGTTCCACGGCACGACGCGATGGCTGTGGAGCGCGGCTTTACGGCAACGCTTCGCCCGCTCCGCGAACCTTGCAGGCGCGGGCGACGGGGGCGTGACAGGCTTGCAAAGAAGCGATGACCCTGGCGCCTCTCGGCGCAGCCGGCGGATCGAGGCGATCCATCCATGGCCATCGCGGGCGATGCCCTCCTCGGGCGATCGGCGGCCGGCGGAGGGCCGCCGACGGGACGCTTCAGCCGGGCTGGAGGAAGCTGTCGAGCACCATCTTCCGGCCGGCCTTGTCGAAGTCAACGGTGAGCTTGTTGCCGTCGATGCCGGCCACCGTGCCGGGCCCGAACTTGGTGTGGAAGACGCGGCTCCCGTGGTCGAAGGCCGAGGGCGCGCCGGTCGACTTGGCGATGAGTTCGCCCTCGATCTGCTGTGGGCCGCCCGAGCGGCCGCCGCCGCGCCCATGGCCGAATCCGCTGCCGAACCCGCCCGAGGTGTTGGCCTGCGCCCGCTGCCAGCCCGGCGTGCCGTAGGAGGAGCCGAACGGGGCCGGGTTGCGGTCGAAGCGGGAGGCGCCGGCCGAGAAGTGGGCGGGCGCCTCGACCACGTCGACGGCGTCCGCCGGCAGCTCGTCGATGAAGCGGGAGGGAATGGTCGAGGACCACAGGCCGTGGATGCGCCGGTTGACCGCAAACGACAGCTTGGCGCGCTTGCGGGCGCGGGTGAGCCCGACATGGGCGAGCCGCCGTTCCTCTTCGAGCCCCGCACGCCCGCTCTCGTCGATGGCGCGCTGGTTGGGGAACAGGCCGTCCTCCCAGCCGGGCAGGAACACGGTGTCGAACTCCAGTCCCTTGGCCGCGTGCAGCGTCATCAGCGACACCCGGTCGGCCCCTTCCGCCTCGGAGGCCTCCATCACCAGGGAGACGTGTTCGAGGAAAGCCGCCATGTCGGGGAACTCCTCCATCGAGCGGACGAATTCCTTCAGGTTTTCGAGCCGCCCGGCGGCATCGGCCGAGCGGTCCTTCCGCCACATCTCGGTGTAGCCGGATTCCTCCAGAATCGTCTGGGCGACCTCCGGATGGGGCTTCGACTCCACCAGCCGCGCCCATCGCGAAAAGCTCTCGACGAGGCCGCGCAGCATCGAGCGGGCGCGGGGCTTCAACTCGTCGGTCTCGATCAGCTTCCGCGCCGCGGCCAGGAGGGGGATCCGGTCGGCGCGGGCATAGGCGTGCAGCGTCTGGAGCGTCGCGTCGCCCAAGCCCCGCTTGGGCGTGTTGAAGATGCGCTCGAAGGCGAGATCGTCCGACCCGTTCATGGTGACGCGCAGGTAGGCCAGCGCGTCGCGGATCTCGGCCCGCTCGTAGAAGCGCGGGCCGCCGATGACCCGGTAGGGCAGGCCGACCTGCACGAACCGATCCTCGATCTCGCGCATCTGCGCCGAGATCCGAACCAGCACCGCGATCTCGGAGAGCGAATGGCCCTGGCGCCGGAGCGACTCGATCGCCTCGGCGATCTGACGCGCTTCCTCCTCCGAATCCCAGGAGCCGGTCACGGTGACGGGCTCGCCCTTGGCGTCCTCGGTGCGCAGGGTCTTGCCGAGCCGCCCCTCGTTCCGGGCGATCAGCCCGGAGGCGGCGGCGAGGATGTGTCCGGTCGAGCGGTAGTTGCGTTCCAGCCGCACCACGGTCGCGCCGGGAAAGTCGTGCTCGAAGCGCAGGATGTTGTCGACCTCGGCGCCGCGCCAGCCGTAGATCGACTGGTCGTCGTCACCGACGCAGGCGACGTTCTTCCGCGCCTGTGCGATCAGCCGAAGCCAGAGATACTGGGCGACGTTGGTGTCCTGGTACTCGTCCACGAGGATGTAGCGGAAGCGGTCCTGGTAGTTGGCCAGGATGTCCGGGTTCTCGCGCCACAGCTTGAGGCAGAGCAGCAGGAGATCGCCGAAATCGACCGCGTTGAGGGTCGCGAGCCGGGCCTGGTAGGCGGCGTAGAGCTGGCCGCCCTTGCCGAAGGCGAAGGCCTGCGCTTCGCCCGGCGGCACCTGCTCCGGCGCCAGGCCGCGGTTCTTCCAGCCGTCGATGGCGTGGGCGAGCGAACGGGCGGGCCAGCGCTTCTCGTCGATGTTCCGGTCGGCGATGACCTGCTTCATCAGGCGGAGCTGGTCGTCGCTGCCCAGAATGGTGAAGTCGGATTTCAGCCCGATGAGTTCGGCGTGGCGGCGCAGGATCTTGGTGCCGATGGCGTGGAAGGTGCCGAGCCAGGGCATGCCTTCGCCCGCCGGGCCGATCAGCCCGCCGATGCGGTGCTTCATCTCCCGGGCGGCCTTGTTGGTGAAGGTCACCGAGAGGATGTCGTAGGGCCGCGCCTTGCCGGTCGCGATCAGGTGGGCGATCCGCGTCGTCAGCACCCGCGTCTTGCCGGTGCCGGCGCCCGCGAGCACGAGCACCGGCCCCTCCGTCGCCTCCACGGCGCGGCGCTGCTCCGGGTTGAGGCCCGCGAGGTAGGAGGCGCCCTCGGGGCGCAGGGCGGCCATGGCGCGGGCGGCGATGGAGGCTTGCGCGGGGGCGCCGTCGTCGGACGGGTGCGGCCGGGCGGCGTCCGGCTGTTTCCGGGGCTCGTTCATCATGACGCATCCCTGGACCAAAAGGCGAACGGCGTCGAGACCCGATCCGGAACCGGCGGTCCCCCTCACGCGTCACTCGGGGGAGACCTGAAACGCAGACGGATGAAGGATACGAGGCCATGCGCGCCCCGTCTCTCGCCCTCGTGATCGTGCTGGCCGGCCTGGCGCCGGCCCTGGCGCAGAGCCCCGGCAACCGCGGGGCGACGAGCCGGCAGAACGAGACCTTCGAGTACCGGAACCAGAACCGCAACTTCGAGCAGCGGCAGACCCTGGAGAACAGCGCGGTCCGGAATCAGATCCAGCGCGCGCCGCTCAACGTGCCGCCGCCTTCGGGACCGGCTTACGCGCCCCGACGCTGAGCGCGGCTCGAGCTCGGGATGCGGGTCGAGGCTTGCCCGTGCTATGGCCGCCTGAACGCGTCGTTCGAGACTCCTTTCCGCCTTCGAGCCGTGGAGAGGGGCGGCGAACGCGAAGGAAGTCCTGCGGCCCGCAGGCCAGGCGGAAGCGATAACGGTGCGTGATATCCTGACCGCGCTCGCGGGCGCCGTCGTCCTGCTCCTCGTGGCGGCTCTGGCCGTGCCGCCCTTCATCGACTGGTCGGCCCACCGCGCGCTGATCGACCGCACGCTCGCCGAATCCCTCGGTGCCGGCGCCCGCAGCGAGGGCGCCGTCGACCTGCGGTTGCTCCCCTCGCCGCACCTGCGCCTCGCCCGCCTCCGGCTCGGCACGGAGGACGGGCCGAACCTCGACGCGCAGGGCGTCGATGCGGAGATCGCGCTGGCCCCGCTGCTCAAGGGCGAGATGCGCTTCGTCCAGACCTCGGTCGGGCGCGCGGCGCTGACCGTGCCGGTCTCCGAGGACGCGCTGCTGCTGCCGGCCGACCCGCGATCCGTTCGCCGCGACATCGTGATCGACGACCTGCGCATCCGCCGGCTCTCGATCGCCACGAGGCGCGCGGGGGAACCACCCCAGGAGCAACCACCCCAGGAGCAACTGACGGCGGAAAATCTCCGTCTGCGGGCGCCCGCGCTCGCCGGCCCGTGGCTGGTCGAGGGAACGGTGAAGGGCAGTCCCTTCCACCTCGCGACCAGCGCGGCGGCGGGCGACGGCGGCTTCTCGATGAAGCTCACGGGCGGCGGCGACACCGTGCCGAAGCTGGAGGTGGACGCCCGCATTGCCCTCAAGCCGGCGGAGTCTCTCTCGGACAAAGCCTCGCGGCGCGGCCTCGTGCCGGAGGCGGAGGGCTCGGCCAGGCTGACGGTCGGCCCGCCGGTCCAGCCGGCCGGCGCCGTCCTGCCGCTGACCATGGCCGGCAAGTTCGACGCGCGCGGGCCCGTCATCGACGCCAGGACGGTCGAGCTCGAACTCGATCCCGGCGGCAAGGCGGCGCGGCTCTCGGGCAGCGGCCGCCTCGACCTGCGCGCGGGCCGGCTCGGCCTGAACCTGCGCACCCGCCGCCTCGATCTCGACGGGCTGCTGCTCTCCTCCGGCGGGCGGGCCCTGCTGACGCAAGGGCTCGCCTCGGGCGCCCTGACGCCGCCGATGCTGCTCGACCTCGACCTCGCCGCCGAGAGCGTGGCGCTCGGCCTCGACGACTGGGCCGACGTGACCTTGCGCGGCACCTTCGACCGCGGCGGCGGTCTCGTGCTGCGGCGCTTCGAGGGGACGGCGCCGGGCGCCGCGAGCGTGTCGGCGACCGGGGAGGCCGAGCTGTCCGCTTCTCCGCGCTTCTCCGGGCATCTCGACGTCGCCGCGCGCAATTCGGAGGGACTCGGGCGCTATCTCGGCCGGATCGGGGCGGAGGAAACCCTCGCGGCGATCCTCGACGGGCGCGCCTTCGAACTCGGCACCGACCTTTCGGCGGCGAGCACCGACCTGTCGCTGCGCAACCTGCGGCTCACCCTGGGCGAGGCACGCGTCACCGGCAACGCCCGCTATGCCCGGGCCGATGCGGGCGGGCGCGGCCGGCTCGATGCGCAGCTCGCCGCGAGCGGCATCGACGTCGCCGCGTTGCCGCCGATCGGCGAACTCATGAACGGTCTCAGCCGGCACGATCTCGGCCTGACCCTGAAGGCGCGCGACGTGCGCTACGGGCCGTCGGGCGCGCATTCCGGCAACGGCACCATCGCGGTCAGCCTGCAATCGGACGGCGCGAGCCTCGTGGTCGACACCCTCGACATCACCGATCTCGCCGGAGCGAGCGCGCAGCTCGCCGGACGGATCGCGCCGGACGGTTCGGGCCGGATCGAGGGCCGCGTGACGGCGGACAAGGCCGCGCCGCTGCTCGCCCTGCTGGAACGCGGTTTCCTGCCCGAGGCTCGCCTGGTGCCGCGGAGCTTTCGCGAGAGCGGACTGGCCCTCGACCTGACGTTGGAGCGGGAATCGGGCGAGGCGGATGCGCTGCGCGCGCGCGCCAAGGGCCGGGCTGGCGAGGGCGACCTCGATCTCGCCCTGCTGACGCGCTCGGGCCGGATCGACCGCCTCGACGCGACGCTGGCGACGCAGAGGACCGGCCGCTGGTTCGGCCGCGACGACATCGCCGATCTGCGCCGGCCCGGACGCCTGACGCTGACCGGTACGCGGCCGGCCGGGATCGGCTCGGGGAGCACCCCGCCGCTGGCCCTCGGCGTCGAGGGCCATCTCGCGGGCCTCACCCTCTCGACGCCCCGTCCGATCCTGCTCGACGCCCTCGATGCGCCGGCCTCCGGCGGCGAAATCCGGTTGGAGACACCCGATCTCGCGCCGTTCCTGACCCTCGCCGGCGGCGCCGGGACGGCCGCCGGTCCGATGCCGGCCTCGCTCGCGCTGGCGCTGTCGCGGCGGGGCGCGAACGCGCATGCCGACCTGCGCGGTCAGGCGGCCGGCACGGATCTGTCCGCCGCCCTCGACCGCGCGCCGGACGGCACGCTCACCGGCGCCGCGACGCTCGGCCGCCTCTCGCTGCCCGCGCTCGCCGCGGCCACGGTGCTGCCGGCCGATGCCGGCGGACGCTTCACGCCTGCCCCGGTCCAGCCGCGCGCCACGCTGAACCTCAAGGTCGGGCAACTCGACCTCGGCCGCGGTCTCACCGCCGAAGCCGCGGGGCTGACGCTGGTGCGGGAGGGCGATGCCCTGAGCCTGCGCGATCTCTCCGCCGGTCTGGGCAAGGGGCGGATCGACGGCAGCGTCACCCTGGCCCGCTCGGGCGGCGGGGCCTCGGCCTCGGGTGAGGGCAGGCTCGACGGCGTCGATCTCGCCGGCCTGATCGGCTCCGGACCGGTCACGGGCCGGCTCTCGGGCGCTCTGCGCTTCGGTGCGACGGGGGCGAGCGCCGCCGCTCTGGCCGGCGACCTTTCGGGAAGCGGCGAGATCCGGCTGGCCGACCTGACGTTGCCCTCCGCCGATGCCGGTGCGCTCGACCGGGCGCTCGGCAAGGCTCTCGCCGAGGACGATCCCTTGCGCGAGGGCCGGCTTCAGGTCCTCGTCTCGGAAGAATTGTCCGCAGGGCCGCTGCGGGCCCGGGGGCCGGTCTCCGCGGGCTTCACCCTGTCGGGCGGCACGCTGCGCACCGGCCCGCTCGCGATCGATCTCGGGTCCGCGCGCTGGAACGGCACGCTGCAGGTCGATCTGCCCGGCCAGAGCCTCGACGCCCGCGGTGCCCTGACCGCTGCGGCGGTGCCGAAGGGTTGGTCCGGCGCGGCGCCATCGGTCCAGCTCGGCTTTACCGGCCCGCTCACCGGGCCCGAGCGCCGTCTCGATACCGCACCGCTCACCACCGGCCTCGCCGCCCTGGTGCTCCAGCGCGAACTCGAGAAGATCGAGCTGTTCGACGCCGACCAGAGCGAGCGTCAGCGCCGCCGCGCCCGGATCGAGATGGATCGCGCCCGCGCCGCTGCCGAGGAGGCGGCACGCCAGGCCCGGATCAAGGCGCAGCAGGCCGCCGAGGCGACGGCTCGCAAGCGCGAGGCGGAAGAGGCGGCGCGGCGCGCGCGCCTGGAGGCCGAGCCCGCTTCACCGCCGGAAACCCAACCCCTCGACATCGCCCCGCCCGGCACGCGGCCCTGAGCACCTGTTTGACCGATAGACGGAACATGAGCGGTCACTCGCGAGGAGCCACGACCGCCCGGTCCCATCCTCCCCCCTCATCCTGAGGTGGCGGCGCGCAGCGTCGCCCTCGAAGGATCCTCCAGGGATCGCGCGGGACCTGGAGCCCCCTTCGAGGCCGCTTCGCGGCACCCCACGATGAGGGGGGGGAGGATGGGAGTTCCACAATCAAACAGGCCCTGGAGGCTTTCGAAGCCGAAGCGGACGAGGAGTTTGAAACCGATCCGCCCATCGAGGGCTTGCAGCCGTCCGCGTTGCGCAGCCGGCGTCGCCGCTGCGATGACGCGTCGTCGCTTTTGTGAGGGAGGAAGGCCGCTCGACGGCAGACAGAGGCATCGTGTGCCGCGATGATCGCGCTCGTCTCCGAGGTGACTCTCCCCATGTCTGTCCCATCCTTCCAGGCTCCCTACGCTCCGGACGACGCGGCTCTCGGCGAGATGCTGCTGCGAGAGGCGCCCCTCCCGGCGGCGGCGGAGGCGGCCGTCGATGCGCTCGCCACCGACCTGATCGACGCGATCCGCGCGGATGCCGGCCACGGCGCCGTCGAGGCCCTGCTGCGCGAATACGCGCTGACCACCCGCGAGGGGCTGGCGCTGATGAGCCTCGCCGAAGCGCTGCTGCGGGTGCCCGATGCCGCGACCGCCGATCGGCTGATCGCCGACAAGCTGCGCGAGGGCGACTTCGCGGGCCACGTCGTGCGCTCGGAGAACGGGCTCGCCCACGCCGCGTCCTGGGCGCTCGGCCTCGGTGCCCGCATCGTCGGTCCGGAGGACACGCCGGAGGCGACGCTCGGGAGCATGGTGCGCCGCCTCGGCCGTCCCGCGGTGCGGACGGCGGCGCACCGGGCGATGCGGGTGATGGGCGGGCAGTTCGTGCTCGCCGAGGATATCGGCGCGGCGCTCAAGCGCGCCGGTTCGGGGGCCGCCCGGCACTCGCGCTACTCCTTCGACATGCTGGGGGAGGGGGCCCGCACGGCCGCCGACGCCGAGAGCTACCGCCGGGCCTACGCCCGCGCCATCGCGCGGATCGGCCGGGAGGCCGGCAACGCCCCCCTGCCCGCCCGGCCCGGCATCTCGATCAAGCTCTCGGCGCTCCACCCGCGCTACGCACCGACGCAGGCCGAACGGGTGATGGCCGAACTGGTGCCGGTGGTCCTCGACCTCGCCCGCGACGCCCGTGCCCACGACCTCAACGTCACCCTGGACGCGGAAGAAGCCGAGCGGCTCGAACTCTCCCTCGACGTGTTCGCGGCGGTGCTGGCCGATCCGGCGCTCGCCGGCTGGGACGGGTTCGGCCTCGCGATCCAGGCCTATTCGAAGCGCTGCCTGCCGCTGATCGATCACGTCGCCGCCCTCGCCGAGCAACACGGCCGGCGGCTGATGGTGCGGCTCGTCAAGGGCGCCTACTGGGACACCGAGGTGAAGCTCGCCCAGATCCAGGGCTTGAGCGACTATCCCGTCTTCACCCGCAAGGCGGTGACGGACCTGAACTACCTGTCCGCCGCCCGGCGGCTGCTGTCCCACCGCCCGCGCCTCTACCCGCAATTCGCCACGCACAACGCTCTCACGGTGGCGGGCGTGCTCGGCCTCGCCGGCCTGCTCGACCGTCCCGCGGCGGAGGAGCCCGGCTTCGAGTTCCAGCGCCTGCACGGCATGGGCGAGGCGCTCTACCAGCGGCTCGCCGAACGCTTTCCCGCACTCGGTCAGCGGGTCTACGCACCGGTCGGCGGCCATCGCGAACTGCTCGCCTATCTCGTGCGCCGCCTGCTGGAGAACGGGGCGAACGCCTCCTTCGTCGCCCGCGCCGCCGACCCCGCCGTGCCGGTCCCGCATCTGCTCGCCCGTCCGCAGGCGCTGATCGAGACGCCCGCGCTCGCCCGTCATCCCAGGATTCCCATGCCGCGCGACCTGTTCGGGCAGGAGCGCCGCAACGCGCCGGGTCTCGCCTTCGGCGATCGCGCGGCGCTCCGGCGACTCACCGACGAGATCGGTGCCGCCGCCGGGTCTGCCGAGGCCACACCGCTCATCGAGGGCGCCGCTCAAGCCGGTCGCGTGCGGCCGGTTCTGAGCCCGATCGACGGCGGACCGCTCGGCAGCGTCGCGGAGGCGGATGACGGCACGGCCGCGCGCGCCATGGAGGCCGCTTCGCGCGGCTTCCCGGCCTGGGCCGCGACGCCCGCTTCAGAGCGCGCCGCCTGCCTGGAGCGGGCGGCCGACGCGTTCCTGCGCGAGCGCGGCCGTCTTCTGCACCTGCTGCAGGCCGAGGCCGGCAAGACCCTGGACGATGCCGTCGCGGAGTGGCGCGAGGCCGTCGACTTCCTGCGCTACTACGCGGCGCAGGGACGCGGCCTGTTCTCGGAACCGCAGATGCTTCCGGGGCCGGCCGGCGAGGCGAACACCCTGCGCCTCACCGGCCGCGGCGTGTTCGTCGCGATTTCGCCCTGGAATTTTCCGCTCGCGATCTTCACGGGCCAAGTCGCCGCGGCGCTGATGGCGGGCAATGCGGTCGTCGCCAAGCCGGCGCCGCAGACGCCGCTCGTGGCCGATCTCGCCGTGCGCCTGCTGCATCGGTCCGGCGTGCCGGCCGGTGCCCTGCATCTCGTCCCCGGCGGCCCGGAGACCGGCGCCGCCCTGATCGCCCATCCGGCCCTCGGGGGCGTCGTCTTCACCGGCTCCACGGCGACGGCGAGGGCGATCAACCGGACCCTCGCTGATCGCACAGGCGCGATCCTGCCGCTGATCGCCGAGACCGGCGGCATCAACGCGATGATCGTCGATGCCACGGCCCTGCCGGAGCAGGTGGCCGACGACGTCGTCACCTCCGCCTTCCGTTCGGCCGGCCAGCGCTGCTCGGCCCTGCGCCTGCTGCTGGTGCAGGAGGATGTGGCCGACCGGATGATCGCGATGGTGGCCGGCGCCGCACGGGAATTGACGGTCGGCGATCCGCGCGACCTCGCCACCGATCTCGGCCCGGTGATCGACGCGCGCGCGAAGGCGCGGCTCGACGCGCATGTCGCGACGATGACGGCCTCGGCGCGCGTGCATCTCGCGAGCCGGTCTCCGGGCGGCCTGTTCGTGGCGCCGCACATCTTCGAGATCGGCGGCGTCTCCGATCTGCGGGAAGAGGTGTTCGGCCCGATCCTCCACGTCGCCCGCTACCCGGCGAACGGCCTGACGAAGGTCGTGGAGGGGATCCGGGCCGGCGGCTACGGGCTGACGCTCGGCATCCACTCGCGGATCGAGGAGGCCGCCGAGCGGATCGCGGCATCGCTGCCGCACGGAAACGTCTACGTGAACCGCAACATGATCGGTGCGGTCGTCGGCAGCCAGCCCTTCGGCGGCACCGGCCTGTCGGGCACCGGCCCGAAGGCCGGCGGCCCGCATTACCTCGCCCGCTTCGCCACCGAGCGGACGCTGACGGTGAACACGGCCGCAGCCGGCGGCAGCGTCGGGCTCATCACCCTCGACGGATGAGGAACCTCAATCCTCGGCGACCTTGGCTATCGGCCGGTCGCTGCCCTGCGCGGTCTCGTCGTGCCACTGGCCGCGCCCGTCCTGATAGCGGATACCCTCGGTCGAACCCGGCACCTGCTGCTCGGCGGCGGCCGCCTGCGCCGCTTCCAGCGCCTCCTGGCGGCTCGGGAAGGTCTCGGAGAACACGTCGCCGACCTTGTAGGCGAAGCCGCCGTCATGCTCGACGATGTGGTAGGTCACCTCGGTCATCTCGAAAAATCCCGCTCGTTTCGGCCTCGTCGCATGCTGGTGCCGAACCGGCCGCGATGGCCGGAGGTTCCGTTTCCACGGCTCAGTGCCTGTTTGACTGCGGGATCCATCTCGCCCCTCATCCTGAGGCGCCGGAGTGCAGCGGAGGCCTCGAAGGGGCTCCGGGAATCTCGCGCGGGATCCGGAGCCCCCTTCGAGGCCCCTCACGATGAGGGTGGGGATGGGAGCGGTGTCGAAGGCCGCGGCCGGCCCGCCCCCTGCGGCACGCGCGCCGCCAAGGGAGCCGCCAAGGGAGAGGAGAGCGAGCCCGGCGGCGAATCGTCATGGCGCCCATCCCTTCCGCGAAAAAGGGATGCCACGCCGAGGCGGCGGCACGGTACGGGCCGGATCGTCGCGGTCTCAGGGTCAGGAACGTCAGGCCGCGCGGGCGGCCAGGGCCTCGCGCACGGTCAGCACGATGCGATCCTCATGGCCGGGACGCGGCACGAGGATCGCGTTCGACGGCATCAGGTCGGCGCCGTCGCCGATATCCGGATCGCAGGCGACGACGATGCCGAGATTGGGCCGCAGCGCACGCGCCTCCGCGGCAAGCTCGCCGAAGCCGAGGGACCCGTGCAATTCCGCATCCGTCACGAGGACATCGACCGGCAGGCCGAGCACGAGGACCGTCAGGGCGTCGACGGCGGATTCGACGGTGATCGCGCTGTAGCCCGCCCGCCGGATCTGTCCATTGATCTCGTCGCGCCACTGCTTGCTGCGGCCCGCGATCAGGACTTGAACACCGTAGCAACTGCGCGTCGCAACGGACAGGCTCTCGTTTCCGCCTTCGCCAGCGGAATCACGGTCGAGCCTGACTTCTTCCCGAACTTGTTTGCGCTGCATCATTCCAAGTTACGCAAGCGGCCGAACACATTCAAGCGGCCCCGCTTCATACATATTCGTTATATTGAACAGGCCCGCGCCGCCGATCATGCTTCACGGCGCCGGTGCGGTTCCGATCCTCCGCCGGGGCTCCGAACTCCGGTTGATGCTCTGAGAGCCTGTTTGACCGACCAACGTGTCTTCGTCAGGCAACGGCAAGGCGAGGGAAGGTCCTACTCCCCTCCCCACCCTCATCCTGAGGTGCCGGAGCGGAGGCCTCGAAGGGCGCTCCAGGAATCGCGCGGGATCTGGAACACCCTTCGAGGCCGCTCACGCGGCACCTCAGGATGAGGGGCGAGATGGGATCACTGCAGTCAAACAGGCTCTGACAGATGCTCTCCTTCCCCTCATCGCCGTCATTCCGGGGCGCCGACAAGCGAACCCGGACCCGAAGGGGCGCACCGGAGGCGTGCAACCCACGACCGGTCTCGATGCCCTGCTTCGGCGGCGTATCGCGGGTGGATTCCGGTTTCCGCCGCGCGGCCCCGGACTGACGGCCGTCAGGTGTTCCAATGAGTGACGCCGCATCCGAAAAGCCGATCACGTTGACCCGAGTTCGCAGCCCTGGATCCTCCGCTGCGCGTGTTGACGTGGGCCCGTACCGGCGCAAGAGAACGCCCTGGGACGACGCCCCTCGACGCTTCGGTTTCATGCCGGTGTCGCGTCCGCGTGCGAGGGCGCCCCTCCCGATGCGGCCGATGGGTCGGGTTACGGGAACGAGACGGAGCCGACGACCGATGTCATCCACGGAAATCTCGCCGCTGGCGCCGACCACCACGCCTGCCCTGCCGGACATCCCCGGCGTGCGCCTCGCCACCGCCCAGGCGGGCATCCGCTACAGGAACCGCACCGACGTGCTCTACGTGGCCCTGGCCGAGGGCACCACGGTCGCGGGCGTCTTCACCCGCTCGCGCTGCCCCTCCGCACCGGTGGATTGGTGCCGGGACGCGCTGCAGGCGGGCAAGGGCGCGCGGGCGCTCGTGGTCAATTCGGGCAACGCCAACGCGTTTACCGGCCTGAAGGGCCGCGAGGCGGTGGCGCTCACCGCCGAGATCGCGGGCCGGGCGGCCGCTTGCGCGCCGCAGGCGGTGATGATCGCCTCGACCGGCGTGATCGGCGAGCCCCTCGACGCGCGCAAGTTCGAGGGCGTGCTGGCCGATTGCGCCGCGCGCGCCGAGGGCGGCGCCGAGGCCTGGGCGCAGGCGGCCAGAGCCATCATGACCACCGACACCTTCCCCAAGCTCGCCACCCGCCGGGTCGAGATCGGCGGCGTGCCGGTCACGATCAACGGCATCGCTAAGGGCGCCGGCATGATCGCCCCCGACATGGCGACGATGCTCTCCTTCGCCTTCACCGACGCGGCGCTGCCGCAGGACGTGCTTCAGGAACTGCTGAGCGCGGGCACCCGGACCTCGTTCAACTGCGTGACGGTCGACGGCGACACCTCGACCTCCGACACGCTGCTGCTCTTCGCCACCGGCGCGGCGGGCCACGCCCCGGTGACGCGGGCCGACGATCCGAGCCTCGCCGGTTTCCGCGCGGCGCTCGACGATCTCCTGGTCGAACTGGCGCAGCTCGTCGCCCGGGACGGCGAGGGCGCGACCAAGCTCGTCACCGTCGAGGTCGAGGGCGCCGAGAGCGATCCGTCCGCCCACCGCATCGCCCTGTCGATCGCCAACTCGCCGCTGGTGAAGACCGCCGTGGCCGGCGAGGACGCGAATTGGGGCCGCGTCGTCATGGCGGTCGGCAAGGCCGGCGAGCCCGCCGACCGCGACCGCCTCGCGATCTGGTTCGGCGACGTGCGCGTCGCCGTGCGGGGGGCGCGCGATCCCGATTACAGCGAGGCGGCGGCCAGCGCCGTGATGCGGCGGCCCGAGATCACGGTGCGCGTCGAACTCGGCCTCGGCCAGGGCCGCGCCCGCGTCTGGACCTGCGACCTCACCAAGGCCTACGTCGCCATCAACGGGGATTACCGCTCGTGAAGCCCAGCCTCCTCGCCGCACCGCTCCTCGTCCTCACGATCGCGAGCGCCCCGGCCGCGGCCGACGACGAGGCCGGCCGCATCCGCGTGATCGGCCGGGCCTCGCAGGAGATCGCCCCCGACTTCGCCTCGGTCGATATCGGGGTCGAGAGCCGCGGCGCCACCCCGGCCGCCGCCCTCGACGCGGCGAGCCAGACCGCCACCGGCATCATCGCCGCCGCCAGGGAGATGGGCGTGGCCGAGGCCGATATCGGCACCTCCTCGATCACCCTCCAGCCGCGGACGAGGACGATCCGCCAGTCCGACGGGACCACGGGCGAGCGGGACGACGGCTACACCGCGGGCAACCGCGTGCGGGTACACCTGGCGGAGATGGGCAAGCTCGGCGAGCTGATGCGGCGCGCCCTCGATTCCGGCGCCAACCGGATCCAGGGCATCGGCTTCGGCCTGCGCGATCCGGCGGCGGCGGAAGTGGCGGTGCAGGTCGCCGCCGTCAAGGATGCCAGGGCCCAGGCCGAGCGCATCGCCGAGGCGAGCGGGGTGAAGCTCGGTTCCGTCCTCTCGATCGACGCGCCGCCGCGCGCCGAGGCGCCCCGTCCGATGCCCTACGGCCTCGCCATGGCCAAGGCCGCGGCACCGCGCGGCCGCACCGCCGTGCCGGTCGAGGCCGGCGCGATCGAGACCTCGGCGGAGGTCGAGGCGGTGTTCGCGATCGGCCGATGAGCGCGATGCCCCTCAAGCTCGTGCTCGTCGTCGCAGCGGCCCTGGTCGATGCCGACGGGCGGGTGCTGATGGCCCGGCGCCCGGAGGGCAAGACGCTCGCCGGCCTGTGGGAGTTTCCCGGCGGCAAGGTCGAGCCCGGCGAGCGGCCGGAGGAGACGCTGATCCGCGAACTCGCCGAGGAGCTCGGCATCGCGGTCGAGGAGCCCTGCCTCGCGCCGCTGACCTTCGCCAGCCACGCCTACCCGGATTTCCACCTGCTGATGCCGCTCTACATCTGCCGGCGCTGGGAAGGGTTTCCGCAGCCGCGCGAGGCGCAGGCGCTGCGCTGGATGCGTCCGGGGACCTTGCGCGACCTGCCGATGCCGCCGGCCGATCTGCCGCTGATTCCCTTCCTGATCGATCTGCTCGGACCCTGACCCGGGCCCGAGCCCGGGAGGAGACGGGAACGATGGCGCGCAGGGCGAAGACGGCGACCGGGGAGGCGGCGGGAGCGAAGGCGTCGGCAGCCGGCAAGCCGCGCAAATCCCGCAGCACGACGCCGAGCGCGGAAAACCTCGCCGCCCTGAGCCGGGAGCGGCTGATCGCACTGATCCTCGAAGAGGTCGGCCAGAGCGCCGCCTTCAAGAAGCGGGTGAGCGCGGCGCTGGCCGCCCTCCAGGGGCCCGATACCGTGGCCGCCCTGATCGACCGCCGCCTCTCCGCCCTGGAGAAGGCGCGCGGCTTCATCGACTGGCAGAAGCGCCGTGCCTTCGCCGCCGATCTCGACGCGACCCTGGCCACCATCCTCGCCGACCTGAAACCCCTCGACGCCGCCATGGCGCTCGACCGGCTGCTGCGCTTCCTTCGGACCGCCGACGCCACGCTGGAGCGGGTGGACGATTCGAGCGGGCAGGTGAACGACGTCTACGAGGCGGCCTCGGAAGCCGCCGAGGGCCTCGCCGCGGGGCTTCCGCCGGAGGCCGCGATCCGTTTCGCCGCGTGCGCCCTCGGCCAACTCGACCGCGACGGCTTCGGCCACGTCACCGGGTTGCTGATCGATCTGCTGCCGAAGCTGCCCAAGGACGCGCTCGCGCCCATCGACGCATCGCTGACCGAGGCGCTGGCCGCGCTCCCTGCCTCGACCGGGAAGAAGAAGGGATCTTCGGCGTTCGACAGGGCCGGACAGGAGTGGGAGCGGCGCTATCACCGCCTGCGCCTCAACCGCCTTCGTCAGGTCATCGCCGACGCCCGCGGCGATGCCGACGCCTTCATCGCGATCGAATTGGAGATGTCGCCCCATCACCCCGACCTCGCGGCCGTGGCCGAGCGCCTGCTCGAAGCCGGCCGGGCCGAGGAAGCGCTCGACTGGGTCCGGCGCGACCAGGGACAGCGGACGGTCATCGTCACCCGCGAGGATCTGATCGCCGGCATGGTCGAGCCGTCCAGGCCGGAACGCGAGCGCGAGGCGGTGGAGGTCCGCATCCTCGACGCCCTCGGGCGCAAGGACGAGGCTCAAGGATTGCGCTGGGCGCGCTTCGAGCAGGGCCTCGATCCGCAATCCTTGCGCGACTATCTCGCCCGCCTGCCCGATTTCGAGGACGAGGAGGCGCTGGAACGCGCCTTCACCCATGCCGCGAGCCGGAAGGACCCGCATGGCGGCCTGTACTTCCTCGTCCGCTGGCCGAACCTCGATCGCGCCGCCCGGCTCGTGCTCGACCGGCGCACGGAGTGGTCGGGCCGTATCTGGGAACTGCTGGCGCCGGCCGCCGAGGCGCTGGAGCCGGATCATCCGCTGGCGGCGAGCATCCTCTACCGGTCGCTCGTCGACGACATCCTGGAGCGCGGGCGCTCCGCCGCCTACGGCCACGGTGCCCGCCACCTCCTGAGCCTCGGCGCACTCGCCTCGGGCCTCGAACCCGGCGAACTGAGCCCGAGCCACGAGGACTACGTCGCGCGGCTGCGCAAGGCCCACGGGCGCAAGTTCGGATTCTGGTCCCAGGTGGAGGGTTGAGACGGTCCGCCGCCGTTGTGCGTCTTCGGTCGATCCGGCCGATGGATTCGGGAGAGAGTGCGCGGAGTCCGTGAGCGTCGCGATCTGGATTGCTTCGGCTCCGCCTCGCAATGACGGCAAGGGGCGGAAAAAGGGGGCTCCACACCGTCATTGCGAGCCGAATGGCGAAGCAATCCGGAAGCACGACGGCGCCGGTTGAAGCCTCCGGTATCGGCACCGCCCCGCGGTGAGCAGGGGCGGGGTCGACGCCTCATGACTCGATCGCGTCGACCCGGTTCGAATAAAAGGCGATATGGCCGCGGATGCGGGCGACGGCCGGGAACGGGTTCTCGTAGGACCACGCGGCTGCCGATCGCGGCTCATGTCCGGCGGAAAGGTCGAAATGGAAGGCCTCGCCCTTGTAGGGGCAATGCGTCCGATGCGGGTTCGGCGAGAGCACGCCCGCCGCGATGTCTTCGCGCGGGATGTAGAGGACCGGCGCGTAGCCCGCCTCGCGCAGTTCGAGCGCCCGCTCGGTCTCGGCGATGACCCGTCCACCGAGACGGACCCGCACGGGCCCGGCATGGGGCGCGATCGTGATGGGATGGCGGGGGCCCGGCTCCTTCATCACGCGTCGCCTTCAGGCGCCAGTCTGTGCTCGGCGGTGCCGAGCGCGTCGGCGAGGCGCGCCTTGGCGCTGCCGGGTCGCAGCGGCTTCTGCTGGCTCCCGTGGGGGGCCCAGCCGGACAGCCACAGGATCTCGAAGGTCGCGCGCAATCGTCCGTCGGGATCGGAGAAGCGCTCGGCGTAGATCGCGGCGGCCCGCATCAGCGTCGCACGGCGCAGGGGCGTGCGGCGGCGTGCGGTGAGGGCGTTGGTCAGCCCCATGGCACGCAGGTCGCGCATCAGCGCGAACGGGTCGCCGTAGCGCACGGTGACCGTGTCGGCATCCGCCACCGGCAGGGCGAAGCCCGCCCGCTGGAGCAGGCCGCCGAGGTCGCGCAGTTCCGCGAAGGGCGCGACCCGGGGGCTCGCGCCGCCCTCCGTCTCGCTCTCGGCCTGGAGGAAGGCTTGGCGCAGCTCGGTCAGGGTCGCGCCGCCGAGCAGGCCGGCGAGGAACAGGCCGTCGGGCTTCAGCGCCCGGCGCACCTGCACCAGGGCGCCCGGAAGGTCGTTGACGTGCTGAAGCGCCAGGGCCGAGACCGCGAGATCGAACCCCGCGCCGGCGCCGAAGGGCAGCCGTTCGGGATCGCCGACGAGCGCGCCGCCCGCTTCCGGAACGGGACCGAGGCGGACCAGCCGGCCGACCCGGCCGCTTCCGAGAAGCCGTCCGGCCAGCGTCGGCAACGGCGTGCCGAGATCGAGGGCCAGGGGAAAGGGGCGCGTCACGGAGGCCAACCGATCCTCCAGATCGTCGAGCACCCGGTCGAGCAGGAAGCCGGCATAGCCGGTGCCCCGCGCGCGCGCGATCCGGCGGCGGATCAGAGCGGGATCGAACAGGGGCGCTGACTCGTTCATCGGCTTGGGCAGATGGAGCTCCGGCGGTCTCTCGGCCAGGGTGCGATGCCAGGGTGCGATCGCGGCTCGGGCACGGTTTCGCGAGACGGCACTTTATATTAACCTTCAGCGGCAAACTGTCATGGAACGGAATTCGCAAGTTCCCGTTTTTCGCCCGTCGATCTGAGGAGATTGAAGATGACACGGATTCTGATCCGCGCCGCTCTGATCCTCGCCGCCGTCGCGCTTGCCAGCACAGCGGAGGCGAAGGGTTGCCTGAAGGGTGCCATGGTCGGCGGCATCGCCGGGCACATGGCCGGGCACGGCGTGGCGGGTGCCGCGGCCGGCTGCGCCATCGGCCATCACCGGGCGAGCAAGCGGGACAAGGCGGCGCAACAGGACGCGCAGGGACAGGGATCGACCGTTCACTGAGGCGATCGCTCCGGCCCGCTCGCCGCTGCGATGTCCGCGCCCGGCCTTCCCGCTCTTCGGGAGGGACTGCGCCGAGCCGCATCCTCGGCGCTGGGCGTCGTCTACCCGCCGACCTGCGTCGGTTGCGGTGCGGCGACCGGCGATCCCCACGCCCTCTGCGCCGCCTGTTGGAGCGGCCTTCGCCTGATCGAGCGGCCCTTTTGCGAGCGGCTCGGCACGCCCTTCGCCCTCGATCTCGGCATCGGACCGTTGCTCTCGCCCGGCGCCATCGCCGAACCGCCCGCCTACGGGCGGGCCCGCGCGGTGGCGATCTACGTGGGCACGGCGCGTGACCTCGTTCACCGGCTCAAATACGGCGACCGCCTCGACCTCGCCCGGACCATGGCTCGCATGATGACCGCGGCCGGGCGCGAGCTTCTCGACGAGGCGGACCTGCTCGTGCCGGTGCCGCTGCACGGCCTGCGCCTGTGGCGGCGGCGCTTCAACCAGTCCGCCCTGCTCGCCCGCGCGATCGGCCGGCTGTCGAACACGTCCTGCGACCTGCGCGCCCTGGCCCGGGTGAAGGCGACCCGCCCGCAAGTCGGTCTGACGCGCCACCAGCGCGCGGAGAACCTTCAGGGCGCTTTCCGGGTACCGGACGAAGCGCGGATCGCGGGGCGGCGCCTGCTGCTCGTCGACGATGTGACCACCACCGGCGCCACCGGCAACGCCGCCGCCCGCGTGCTCATGCGCGGCGGCGCGGCGAGCGTCGATCTCCTCACCTTCGCGACGGTGACGCGCGACGGGCTCTGAGACCGTTTCCGATCGATCGCCTCGGGTTTCGCCCCCCTCCGTCCTCGCGAGCGGCCGCGAGGCGATCCAGGGCGCGACAGGTCCGGAAAGGGCGCGCCCTGGTTTGCCCACGGCTTCGCCTCGCAAGGACGCAGGACAGGCCGAACTCATCGACCGGATGGCGTATGAGCCGCCGCAAACGGGAACGGGGGCCGCGCGGGCCCCCGTTGAAGCGTACCGTCGGACACCGCTCAGGCGGCGGCGGGCTCCATCCGGCCGTCGCCGGCGCGGGTTTGCGCCTCGGGTGGCTGGTCGAGCACCTTGCCGCGCGGACCGACCCAGGCGCCGACCCACTTGCGCTGCCACAGGAACAGGCAGCCGAGCACCACGCCGGTGAACAGGGCGTAGCCCACGAAGCCGGTGGCGAAGCCGCCGGTATGCTGTTTCGAAAAGCCCATCACGTTGGGCAGGATCGTGCCGCCGAGCGCCCCGATCTCGCCGATCATCGAGCCGGCGACCGCCGTGTTGGTCGGCCAGCGCAAGGGCACGAGCTGGAACAGCGCGCCGTTGCCGGCGCCGAGCGCGGCGAAGCAGAGCATGAACAGCCCCGTCGTCACCGCGAGCGCGGGCGTCGCGGTCAGCGCCAGGAAGGAGCCGATCGCCGCGAGCAGAACCAGCGAGAGCACGAGGATGCCGCCCATCCGGTCCGCGAAGGAGCCGCCGAGGATACGGATGCCCGAACCCATCAGGGCAGCCAGCATCGTCAGGCGCCCGGCCTCGACCTTGGTCACCGCGAACTGCTCGTAGAAGAAGGTCGGCAGGAAGTTCGACAGGCCGATGAAGCCGCCGAAGGTGACGATGTAGATCAGCGAGAAGGCCCAGCCGTCCCGCGTGAACAGGCAGGAAATGTGCTCCTTGAAGCTCTGGCCGTGGCAGTCCGGCGGCTCCTTGGCGAGGAGGATCATCACGAGGAGCGGCACGATCATCACGAGGCCGGCGAAGCCGTAGACCGCCTGCCAGCCATAGGCCTGGGCCAGCGGGGGCGCGAACAGAACGGCGAGCACGGTGCCCGAATTGCCGGCGCCGGCGATGCCCATGGCCAGCCCCTTGTGCTCCGGTGGGAACCAGCCCGAGCCGAGGGAGAGGGCCACGCCGAAGGAGGCGCCGGCGATGCCGAGCAGCACGCCCATGGCCAGCACGTCGTTGTAGGAGGAGACGAAGAAGAAGCCGTAGGCCATCGCCAGGACGATGACGCTCATCTCGGTCAGCGCCGCGTTCTTGCGGCCGATGTACTGGGCGAGCACGCCGAGCGGGAAGCGCATGATCGCCCCGGCCAGGATCGGCAGCGAGATCATGAATCCGGTCTGGGCCGGCGTGAGCCCGTAGGTCTCGGTGATGAACGGACCCATGGCGCCGTTGAGCACCCAGATCGCGAAACAGAAATCGAAGTAGAGGAAGGCGGCGAACAGCGTCGGGGGGTGCCCCGACTTCATGACGGTCTTGAAGGAAGCCATCGGCGTGCTCGTTGGGCTCGACGGCGCACCGCGCCGGCTGGGTCGGGGCCGCTCATGCGGGGAGGTTGTCCGGACACGCGCCGTCCGCATCGCGAGGCGCCGTTGCCCCGCCCACCGCCCGAGGGCGGCGGCAAGGGCCGATGCAGCGCTCGTGCCAACCGAGTTCGGATGATGTTCGTCGCCCACACGTGGCCAGGGCCGCGAATGCAGGTTCACGCGGCAAGCCTTCAGGATGCCGATCCGCCGGCCCCCTCCGTCGTCATTACCGGGGCACCGCAGGCGAACGCGGACCCGAAGGGGCGCGCGAAGCGTGCAGCCCATGAGGCCGCGACGCTCGACGTCCATCGTGCCTCACGGGTGAATCTTCGGGTTTCGCTGCGCGACCCCAACATGACGGGTCATTGCGAGAGGAGCGCTGGTCGAAAGTGTTTGATTTGGCTTCCTTGACGATGCGTCGATGGCGGGGCAATCGACCGCCTTCGGCCTGTGGCCTTGCATCTCGAACACCTGCTCCAGGCGCTTGATCTGCCCCTCGGTCTCGCGCAGATGCGTCTCGCAGCCCGGCATGCGTCGCCTTCCCGACCATCTTCGGCAGAGCCTTGGTGATCTGCCGCTCCGCGTAATAGACATCTTGCAACGTATGCACGAAGAGGTCGTCCAACGAATTGGAGCGCCTAACAGAACGGCACGCTTTGGAGTGTGAGGCGTTGGTCGGGTATGGCTCGACCTCTGCTTCCCGACGCTCTCTGGACCGCGCTCGCCCCGCTCCTGCCGCCGCCCCGTCCGCGCCCGAAAGGGGGCCGGCCTCCGATCGAGAACCGTGCCGCGCTCAGCGGCCTCCTGTTCGTGCTGCGGTCGGGCCTGCCGTGGGAGATGCTGCCGGCCGAGATGGGCTGCGGCTGCGGCATGAGGTGCTGGCGCCGCCTGCGCGATTGGCAGGAGGCCGGCGTGTGGGCGCAATTGCATCAGGTGCTGCTGGAGCGCTTGCACGCGGCCGGCGAGATCGACTGGCGGCGGGCGAGCCTGGACAGTGCCTCTGTCCCGGCTAAAAAGGGGGGACTGCCACCGGCCCGAACCCGACGGATCGGGGCAAGCCGGGCACGAAGCGCCACCTCGTCACCGACGCCCGCGGCACGCCGGTCGGCCTGAGGCTGACGGGTGCCAACCGGCACGACAGCCCGCAGATGGCGCCGACCCTCGATGCCATCCCGCCGCTGAGCACGGGCCGGCGCGGCCGACCGCGCCGACGCCCCAACAAGCTGCATGCCGACAAGGCCTGCGACGCCAAGGCGCGTCGGCAGGAATGCCGGGCGCGCGGGATCGTGCCCCGCATCGCCCGCAAGGGCATCGAGAGCAGTGAAAGGCTCGGCCGCCACCGCTGGGTCATGGAGCGCACCCACGCTTGGTTCAACCGCTTCCGCCGCCTGCCCATCCGATACGAGCGCCGAGCCGACATCTACGAAGCCTTCACCAGCCTTGCTGCCAGCCTCATCACGCTCAACCAGATCAGACGGTTCTGTGAGGCGATCTCAGAGCCATGCCTTTTAAGGTGTTTTCTTAGCCATTAGCTTGGCCTTTTCGAGGACCCTGGCGGTGGCGACGTGTTTTCGGGCCGTAGCCGCCGCTACATAGGGCTTGTCGACCTTGCGCTTGGGACCACGCGGGCTGGTTGCAATCCGCCCTGGGTCGACCCGCTCCGCCAAGGCGAGCAAGCGGGCCGCGACGCTCGCCGCATCCTCCTGGCCCGTCAACACAGAGCCGTGTCCGAGCGCCACCATCAGCCCCTCGTAGCCGGCACCGATCTGACGGCTCAGGTGGAACACCGAGACCCGCGGCTCGGGCCCGTGCACCTGCTCGATGCACGCGCTCAGCAGGCTCAGCACGTTGTGGGCCAGAACGGCAGCGGCAAACCCCAGCAGGGCCGCCCGCGGACGACCCAGGCGACCGGCCTCGCTGTGCAGCACCCGTTCCATCTGCAGGAACAGACCCTCGATCCGCCAGCGTCGCCGATACACCTGCGCGATCTGCGCCGCACTGACGCTCGCCGGCAGGTTGCTCCACAGCCAGATCGTCCGGTCTCCCTCCGTCGTTGGCGCCGTCAAGCTCAGCGCGATGCGCCGCCACGCATCGCCGCTCCCCTCCAGCGTAATGCTCTGCTCACACAGTGTGCCGGTCTCGCAGGAGCCGCACGCCTGCCAATCCCCCTGCGCGCCCAGGCGGGGATGGTTGCCGTGCCGACGCACCACGAAGTGGCTGCCTGCCTCAACCAGACCCTGCAGCCAGGTCCGGACACAGAAGTGCCGATCGGCGACCCAGACCTGACCGGGCGCGGCAGCGTCCAGGAGGGCCCGGGCCAGCGCCCGTTCGTCGGCATAAGCATCTTCGGCCGCCACCAGATCGACGGCCAGGCCGGTATCGGGATCGTAGACGACCAGGGTCTGCCCCGGCAGGGCGGCGCCGCGATGCGCGCGCAGAGGCTTCAGGCGCTTGTCGCTGCCGGGCAGATGGTTGCCGTCCAGCACGCGCAGTGCGTAGCCCGGCAGGCTCGGATGGCCGGTGCCCGCCGCGGTCATCACCGGGGCCAGTCGGGTCGCGCTGCCGCGCACGAGGGCGCGCAGCAGGTCGGGCTCGGTGCGGTTGACCTTGTCGTAGAGGGCGGGCAGCGAGACGGTCAGGTCTTCGGCTTCGCGCGCAGCGGCGTGCAACGACGAGCGCAGGCCGAGAGCGACGAGCATCGTCAGCCTGACGACAGTGGAGAACAGCAACTCCCGCGTGTATTGCCGCTGGCGATGCTGCTCGAACACCTCGTCGATCCAGCCGGCCGGCAGCGCGTGTTCCAAGGCCGTGCGGGCCATCAGGCTCGTCGGCGCATAGTTCTCGAACCGTTCAATGACGGCAGACCAGACTGGATCGGATCCTTGCAATGCTTCGCTCATTGCAAGGATATAGTTAATATAAACGAACCTTAAAAGGCATAGCCCTCAGAGCCTGTTTGAGAACTCTGTTTCATGCGGGATTGTTGAGTGCGTTGGCAGCCACGAGGCAGGCGACGCAGGCCAGGCGACCGGTGGCGACATCGAGGCGACCGGCGCGCTCGCGCAGCAAGCCGCCCCAGTGGCTGAGCCAGCCGAAGGTCCGCTCCACGACCCAGCGTCGCTCCAGCACGACGAAGCCCCTCTGATCCGGGTCCTTCTCGACGACGTGGTGGCGCATGCCGTGGAGGTTGCACCACTCCCGGCAGCGCTCGGCCGTGAAGGCGCCATCGAGGATGGAAGGCGCCATCGAGGATGGCCAGACGCAGGCTGGGCCATGGCTCCTTGCCGTCATTGAGGGCCGGCAGCGTGTCGCGATCCTGCCCGTTGGCCGGCACGACGGCGAGCGCCAGGACGTGTCCTTCGGCATCCACCAGCGCCACGCGTTTGCGGCCGACCAGCTTCTTGGCGCCATCGTAGCCGCGCGGTCCGCGCACCCCGAGGCACTTGATGCTTTGCGTGTCGATGATGGCCAGCCGTGGTTCTGGTCGACGCCCACAGCGCCGCCGCTGTCGGCGCGCCAGAGCGCGCATCAGGCTCTCGAACAGCCCCTTCTCGATCCAGCGCCGGAACCAGCCGTAGACCGTGCGCCAGGGCGGAAAGCCAGCCGGCAGCGCCCGCCACCCTCCGCCCGTCCGCAGGTGCCAGGCGATCCCCGCCAGCGCCCGGCGCACGGGCGTCGCATCCTGACGGCTGGGCGGATCGGCTCGTTCCAAGAAGCGAGCCACCTCGTCCAAGCCTGCTTGCAGCACCATGTCCTTCAGACGCGCCTCATGACGCGTCCGATGTCGGTCCGTCCACATCTGCTCTCCACTCCGCCCCGCCAGGCGGAATGCGTGTTGACACACGAGACAGATGGGGACAGCCGGCGGAGGAGCTCAAACAGGCTCTCAGAGCTATGCCTTTTAAGGTTCGTTTATATTAACTATATCCTTGCAATGAGCGAAGCATTGCAAGGATCCGATCCAGTCTGGTCTGCCGTCATTGAACGGTTCGAGAACTATGCGCCGACGAGCCTGATGGCCCGCACGGCCTTGGAACACGCGCTGCCGGCCGGCTGGATCGACGAGGTGTTCGAGCAGCATCGCCAGCGGCAATACACGCGGGAGTTGCTGTTCTCCACTGTCGTCAGGCTGACGATGCTCGTCGCTCTCGGCCTGCGCTCGTCGTTGCACGCCGCTGCGCGCGAGGCCGAAGACCTGACCGTCTCGCTGCCCGCCCTCTACGACAAGGTCAACCGCACCGAGCCCGACCTGCTGCGCGCCCTCGTGCGCGGCAGCGCGACCCGACTGGCCCCGGTGATGACCGCGGCGGGCACCGGCCATCCGAGCCTGCCGGGCTACGCACTGCGCGTGCTGGACGGCAACCATCTGCCCGGCAGCGACAAGCGCCTGAAGCCTCTGCGCGCGCATCGCGGCGCCGCCCTGCCGGGGCAGACCCTGGTCGTCTACGATCCCGATACCGGCCTGGCCGTCGATCTGGTGGCGGCCGAAGATGCTTATGCCGACGAACGGGCGCTGGCCCGGGCCCTCCTGGACGCTGCCGCGCCCGGTCAGGTCTGGGTCGCCGATCGGCACTTCTGTGTCCGGACCTGGCTGCAGGGTCTGGTTGAGGCAGGCAGCCACTTCGTGGTGCGTCGGCACGGCAACCATCCCCGCCTGGGCGCGCAGGGGGATTGGCAGGCGTGCGGCTCCTGCGAGACCGGCACACTGTGTGAGCAGAGCATTACGCTGGAGGGGAGCGGCGATGCGTGGCGGCGCATCGCGCTGAGCTTGACGGCGCCAACGACGGAGGGAGACCGGACGATCTGGCTGTGGAGCAACCTGCCGGCGAGCGTCAGTGCGGCGCAGATCGCGCAGGTGTATCGGCGACGCTGGCGGATCGAGGGTCTGTTCCTGCAGATGGAACGGGTGCTGCACAGCGAGGCCGGTCGCCTGGGTCGTCCGCGGGCGGCCCTGCTGGGGTTTGCCGCTGCCGTTCTGGCCCACAACGTGCTGAGCCTGCTGAGCGCGTGCATCGAGCAGGTGCACGGGCCCGAGCCGCGGGTCTCGGTGTTCCACCTGAGCCGTCAGATCGGTGCCGGCTACGAGGGGCTGATGGTGGCGCTCGGACACGGCTCTGTGTTGACGGGCCAGGAGGATGCGGCGAGCGTCGCGGCCCGCTTGCTCGCCTTGGCGGAGCGGGTCGACCCAGGGCGGATTGCAACCAGCCCGCGTGGTCCCAAGCGCAAGGTCGACAAGCCCTATGTAGCGGCGGCTACGGCCCGAAAACACGTCGCCACCGCCAGGGTCCTCGAAAAGGCCAAGCTAATGGCTAAGAAAACACCTTAAAAGGCATGGCTCTCAGAGCCCGTCCGAGATCATATTGTTTTCTGGCAGAGCTTTCGCGTCATGAGGCGGATGGAGGCGAGCAGCAGGAAGGCGCGCGCCGTTCTGCTCCGGCATTCCCAGTCCTTAGCCAGACGCCAGCAGCGGTTGAGCCAGGCAAAGGTCCGCTCGACGATCCAGCGCTTGGGCAGCACGACGAAGCCCTGGGCCTGATCGGACCGCTTGACGATCGTGAGCTTGAGCCGGCGGCAGGCCCGGCGCAGACCAGCCTTGAACGCTGGTCCCTGGTAGCCGCCGTCGGCATACAGCCGCAGCAGGAACGGGTAGAGGCCAAACAAGCTCGCCATCACCCACACGCCGCCGGTGCGGTCTTGCACGCTGGCCGGATGCACCAGGGCGTGCATCACGAAGCCCTGCGTGTCGACGAGGATGTGCCTTTTCTTGCCCCGGATCTTCTTGCCTGCGTCGTAGCCCGACGGGTCGATCGCCCGCCCCCTTTTTCCGCGCCCTTCACGCTCTGGCTGTCGAGGATGGCCGCGCTCGGGCTGGCCGCCCGGCCCGCCCGCTCGCGGCAGGCCACGAACAGCGCGTGGTGGATGCGCGCCAGCGTGCCGTCGTAGTCCCACAGATCAAGATAGCCGTGCACGGTCGAGCGCGGCGGCAGGTCCGTCGGGATCGCGCGCCATTGGCAGCCGGTGCTGAGCACGTACATCAGCCCGTCCACCACCGCGCGGATGTCCACGCTGCGCTTGCCGCCGCCCGGCTTGGCCGGCGGAATCAGCGGCTCGATCAGCGCCCACTCCTCATCGGTCAGATCACTCGGATAGCGCAGGGCACTGCGGTCGTAGCGGGCCCGGTTCTCCTGTGTCCACATCGCAAGCTCCCAGACCGAGGCTGCCTTCCACCACAACCCACTCCAGCGTATCAATATGTCGTCGGACAGACTCTTAGCTGTTTGCCCTGGAGAGAACGTTTCCGGCAGGGTGTCATGCGTCGCCGCCCCTTTCGATGCGCCCCAGCATGCTGGCATGCCTCCATCGGCTCAGCGAAACCCTAGCTTGCCACCCGCAGGATCAGCTTGAGAGCCAGGGCGGTCATGATGACGCCGACCACAAATTCCAGAACTCGCCAGGATTGGGGGCTGGAAAACAGCGGCGTGAGCAGTCGGGCACCCAACCCCAATGAGAAGAAAAAGACAAAGGAAGCCGTGATGGCACCGATGGCGAACATCAAGCGATCATCCCCATAATTGGTGGAGATGGAACCGAGCAACACGACCGTATCAAGATAGACGTGCGGATTGAGCCAGGTGAACGCCAAGGCGGCAGCGATCGTGCTGGACAGGCTGGCAATCTTCACATCTGAGGGGCTGAGGGAGGAATTATCGGAAAACGCCGCCCCAAAACTTTTTACTGCATAAAGGGCTAAAAACACCGCGCCCCCAATGGTCATGGCAGTCTCGAGCCATGGCACAGCAGTGACCAAAAACCCGAATCCGGCCACGCCGACGGTAACGAGAATCGCGTCTGAGGCTGCACAGGTCAAGCAAACAGCAAATACATGCCGGCGTTGGAGACCTTGCCGCAGAACGAAAGCGTTTTGCGCGCCAATTGCAGCGATCAGGCTGATGCCGAGAAAAAAGCCAGGGAAAAAGGCGATCATTATTCTCTCCGAACCGTCCAAGGCACCTTACAAAAAACGCGTTGAGTTATTAAAGTTAAATAACTTCAATGGAGTGAAGAAGCGCTAATGATGGACTATGGACAGATGGAAGCGGTCAGCGCCGTCTTGCGATCGGGCGCTTTTGAAAAGGCCGCCCGTGCGTTGCACATCACACCTTCGGCTGTTTCTCAGCGGGTGAAAGCTTTGGAAGACCAACTCGGTATTCCACTGATTATCCGTGAGAAACCCTGCCAAGCCACCGAGGCCGGGGCTATGGTCGCTATGCACTTTGAACGCGTCAGTCTTCTGCAACGCTCCCTTGAACGCCAGCTCTCGATAGAGAATAGCCCCGTAAAGCAAAGCTTCATCCGCATAGCGGTGAACGCAGACAGCGTGGAAACGTGGTTCCTAAAAGCGCTGTCCCCGGATTGGTCCTGGCTGTATGATCTCGTCATCGACGACCAGCACCATAGCGCCGAATGGCTTCGAAAAGGGCTCGTCACCGCTGCGGTCACGGCCGACGATGATCCGGTGACTGGTTGCGATTCCCGGCCGCTCGGTGCCCTAAGATACATCGCGGTCTGCTCGCCAGAATTTCGCGTCAGGTGGATGCCTGACGGATTGACGCCTGAAGCGGTTAGCAAAGCCCCAGCTTTGGTTTACGGCAACAAGGACGCGCTTCATTCAAACTGGCTGTCGGCGAATTTTCAATACGAGAGCGGATACCCCTTCCACCAATTGCCTTCCACAACAGCAATCACCAACGGGGTTCTTCGAAGCCTTGGATGGGCGCTTGTGCCGGAAATCCTCGCCGAACCTCATGTTAAGACGGGTAAGCTAATCCGGCTTGCGCCGGATTACACGTTGGACGTCCCGCTATTTTGGCAATGGTCTCGTGCGGTCAAGCCAGCCTTGATTCGGTTGAATTCTGCCGTCATCGAGACCGCCAGCCAGCACCTGCAGCCTATAGAGGAGCAGGCCGCGCTCGGTGACTCTCCTGCCAAACGGCACGTTTAGTTGAAAGCTTCTCGTGCTTCGGTACGCGCGGTTGCGGGACCGAGATTGTTGCGATCGCGGTAGGAGGGATGCTCCATCAAGGTCTCGTGGCATGCATCGAAA
This sequence comes from Methylorubrum populi, assembly GCA_036946625.1. Classification (NCBI taxonomy): domain Bacteria; kingdom Pseudomonadati; phylum Pseudomonadota; class Alphaproteobacteria; order Hyphomicrobiales; family Methylobacteriaceae; genus Methylorubrum; species Methylorubrum populi. The sequence continues at coordinate 847,974 of JAQIIU010000002.1, read as the reverse complement.
TGATGCGTTGGGACCGCAGGGAACAAGTGATGGATGTTTGGTCCCGGCATTTGGTGGAGCGGGTTTGACCTGAAGCGGCCGGGCTCAGCGGACCATGCCTTGCAGATGGCTTCGTAGGGCGTGAGGCCGCGCAGGGTCTTCAAACGGCGTGCGAAGTTGTAGGCGCTGACAAAGTCGGCCAAGTGCGCACGGAGTTGCGCGTGGCTGTCGTAATGGTAGCGCTTGACCGTCGCGTCCTTGATCGTGCGGTTCATCCGCTCGACCTGACCGTTCGTCCAGGGGTGGCGCGGTTTGGTCAGCCGATGGTCGATATCGTTGCGGGCGCAGGCAAGTTCGAAGCTGTGGGCTCGGAAGGTCTCGCCGGCTACAATCGCCTCCTTGATGACGGAAGCGGCCGAGGCGACGTTGCCGGGCGTGGTGAAGTGGGTGCCGTTGTCGGTGAGCACCGTGTGCACCTTGTAAGGCACGGCCTCGATGAGATGGCGGAGGAAGTCACCTGCGACCCGCCGCGTGGCCTTCTCGTGGAGCTCAACGAAGGCGAACTTGGTCGTGCGGTCGATAGCGACGAGCAGGTAGAGTCGCCCTTCGGCTGTGTGAACCTCGGCCAGATCGATGTGGAAATAGCCGAGCGGGCAGGTCTTGAAGCGTGACCGCTTGGGCTTGTCACCGTCGACCTCCGGCAGTCGGCTGATGCCGTGGCGCTGCAGGCACCGATGCAGCGACGAACGGGTCAGGTGCGGGATCGTCGCCTGGAGCGCGTAGAGGCAGTCGTCCAACGGCAGGAGCGTATGGCGGCGAAAGGCGACGACGACCGCCTCGTCCTCCTGTGACAGCACCGTCGAGCGGGGATCCTTCGGACCCGTGCGCTGATCGGCGACCGAGGTCCGCTGCCGCCACTTGGCGACCGTCTTCCGGTTGATCCCGTAGCGCTTCGAGAGCGCCCTCAGGCTCGCTTGACTATGCTGGATCGCTCGACGGACTGCCTCCGTCGTGGTGGCGCTGCCGTGAAGAACTTGGCCCATAGCGCGTCCCTCCACTCCAACGTGAAGAGTGCACCATCAAACCCTGGGATCAAACACCTAGTCAGCGGTCCGTAGGGCTGGTGCAGGCGCAGTTCGCCGAGCGCCCGAAGCGTCGCGTCCCGTGTTGGATGCCTCGGCGTCTCCGCCGCGCCCCGCCGGGCCCAGCTCTGCATCAGGTCGAGTTCCGATGACGCACCCACGACCGAGGGGTTGCGCGCCATCTGGTCGATGAAAAAGAGGTTCCGGTTGAGGTCCGCGTAGCCGCGCCTCGTCAGAAGGTCGCCGAGGTATGGGAACGCCTCCGAGAGGAAGGCAAGGTCCTCGTCATCGGGGACACCGACGGTCCATGGAACCGCTTCGCCCACCAACGGGAGGTCGAGCGTGGGTTCCGGTCCCGCGGAGTCGCGGCTCGACAGGATACAACGCCACAGTAGGTGGCTGGGTGAGCCGACGATCGCATGGCACACCTCGCGCACGAGCTCGCCGCGCCCAGCGTCCGCGATCCGGTCGTAGCCGTCGATGACGAGGACGGCGGATCCGGAGGCGGCCAGTTCGGCCACCAGGTGCGCGAGCGGCGTTTCGACGTTCAGGGTCCGCGCGTGTTCCGCCCATGTCCGCGCGCCCGTCCGGTCGTGCTTCAGCACCAGCGCTCCGGCCCCGTCTGCCCGCCGTCGCTCCGCAAGCCGGCGCAGGACCGCCGACTTCCCGGTCCCGGCATCCCCACCCAACCGCAGTCCACTGGCTTGCGTCAGGACCTCCTCGAGCTGGTCGTAGAGCGTCATCCGCGACAGTGTCACGCCTGCGACGTCGTCCCGGATTCCGGCCAGCGCCGCGTCGCCGTCCGCCAAGATCCGCTCCACATCGGCGCGTGCCGACGGCGACGGGAGCAACCGGAAGCGTGGCGAGAGCTCGCCGAGCAGCTTCGCCCGGTCCACGCCACCCGCGACCTTCGCGGCGTCCTCCGCGAACACGCAAAGCGCCTCGTAGACGTCCACTGCCTCGCCGCGGTCACCTGACGCGAGGGTGCCTTGGAGCTGATCAACGGCACGAGCCTTGGTCTGGCTGCCGCCCTGGTCAGCGTCGATGACGACGACCCGCATACGGGCGATCACCTTCCAGGCGGTCTCCGGGTCGGCCTGACCCGTCTCCTGCTCGATGACCCATGCGACGGCCGAGGTGTATCCGCGCTCGGTCGGGCTCGAGTTGCCAGGCGCCTCCCAGCGCGTCCAGAAGTCCGTGGCGTCTCGGGACAGCCGCGCCGCGTCACGCGCCCTGTCCACGTCCCGGGCGCTGATCGCGCTTTCCGACGCCGCGATCCTGAAGCTCGCGGCGTCGTGACCGCCTTCCGCGAGCAGGCGCGCCGCATCCGCGATCGGTCGCCGGAACGCCTCCTCGCTGCGTGCGCCCGTCAAGGTGCGCTTGATCTGCGTGTACGTGGTAGAGACGCCGCCGGACGGAGCCGCATGGTGCACGTGCAGGTCGTCGAAGCCTGCGGCGGGCTCGGAGCGCTGAAATTCGACCCGAGTCACGACGTGGGCGGCGTCGTCGCCCGGACCGCTGGCCCGCGCGAGCGTCGCGGCCAGGTAGGTCGCGGCGATGCGGGCCTCGAGCGACACGCCGGCGCCGCTGGTAGAGATGATGGACGTCGGTCGGACCATGTGGTGACGGTGGCGAATGAAGGAGTGGCGGGCAATCGCGGATTTGGATTAGCTGTATCTATGCGGCTTAACCGCGACGTAGTTGCTTGACGCTGCCGTGCCCCTGTTCCCGCCCAGCTATAAGGCGAGCCTGGGCCTGATTTGAGGCGTAGCTTGGCTGTGCGGATTCTCAGGGCTGAGCAGCACCCCCGGAGGCGGGCTGCCGTTCTACGAGTTTTGCAAGCTCGTGCGCTACGCTGTTCCGGACCTTGGGAAGTGGGCCGAAGGGGGGACGCACGTCCGCACCGCCGGTGAGAATGCACGCGTGTACCGACCCCGCTTCTCAAATAGCAGCTTCTGACATATATGTTCTCCTAGCGGAGAATGAATATGGCCAGCGCAGCGCGTGAGTACACCCCAGCAGAAGCGGCGGCAATCAGCGGCGTAGCCGTCAAGGCAGTTCACAACGCCATCGACAAGCGTATCGTGAACGCTGCCGAGCGCCACACCCAAAAGCGGGCGGCGCGCAAGCTGACATCCGGCGACGTCCTGCGCTTGAAACTTTGGCACGCTATCGGCGCCATCCTTTCCCAAGAGCGCCGGCAGAGGCTGTTCGCAGAAATCGACGCCCGTCCAGAGGCGAAACGAGTCAAGGCGGACACCTATCTGATTGTAGATGTTGAGGAGGCGCGCAAGCAAATCGCCCAACGCGCTCGCCACCTGGAAACCGCAGAGTCGGCTGTCACCTGCAGCACGGCAGTGATGGGGGGCGAGCCGGTCTTCAAGGGAACGCGCATCCCCGTCCGACTGATCGCGACAATGCTGGACGAGGGCGTGGACGCGAGCGAGATCCTCGAAGGTTATCCCAAACTTGAGGAGCGTCACCTCGACCTGGCCCGCATGTGGGTCGCCGCCCATCCTCGCCGCGGACGGCCCAAGTCTTTGGCCGACCGCGGTGCCAAGGTGCGGTCGCGATCACGCTCCACCCTGAAGCCTGACCCGGGTCCCACGGCGAGCGCCCGCCGTCACTCGGCGTGAAGCTGCTTGTTGACGAGTGCCTGCATACGTCGCTGGTCGACGTGGCCGAAGCGCGCGGCCATGAAGCCTACCACGTAAACTGGCTCGGACTGAGCGGCGAGGCCGATTGGGACCTGATGCCGCGGATTGTCGAAGGCGATTACACGTTCGTCACCAACAACGCGGCAGATTTCCGCAAACTTTACGGAAAACAGGAGCTACATGCCGGCCTGATCATCATCCTCCCGCAAGTTGCGCCATCCCGCCAGCGCGCTTTGCTCGACAGCTATTTCGATGTGGCTGAGGCCGAACCCGACCTCATCAACCAAGTTGTCGAGATTGGCCTGAACGGTGCGGATGTTCTGTTCACGCGATACGAGCTGCCCGAGGCGGACGATGCCGATTGACTCCGCCGCGGCGCCCGCTCCCGCGAGCCCCGCGGCAAGCGGACCCGCCGGCGCACTATTCGAGGGTCAGGTCGGTGCGCACTATCTTCTGACCGTCTTGGCGGAGGCCGACCCGCGGGGTTTACCGGGTGCCTCAATTGCCCGGGTCGCTCTCCAACGTGCCGGTGAAGGCCATCCGCTTGACGACGTCATTGTGTACGGCGTTGGCCAGGACGGTCTCGATCGGACGCTCGAAGTACAAATCAAGCGGACGATAACCTTTGCACCGAGCGACCCCGTTTTCCGAGATGTTCTTCATCAGCTCGGGCACGCCATAGCGACGCTCGACCGTACAAATCTGAGACATCACTTTGCGGTCGCGACCGATAAAACCTCGGCGAAGATCGCCGGTCCCTATCAAGATGTACTGCGCTGGGCGCGAGAACTCGAAACGGCGGATGTCTTCATGGGCCGGCTCGGCCGGCGCGGTGTCGCCAATGATGACATGCGCACCTTTGTCGCGGCCGTTCGCACGCACTTCGCGGCAGCTGGTTGCCCCTCTGACGACGACACAATCTGGCACGCGCTGCGACGCTTTCAGATCCTTACCTTCGACTTCGATGCGCCGGGCTCCCAGTCAGCCGAACTCGCGATTGAGCGGGCGCGCCATGTCCTGCACGCCGACGACGTGCCCCGCGCCGCAGCCTTGTGGAAGACGCTGATCGAAACGACGATTCGCGTTGCTGCGTCCGGTGGAGACCTTGACCGAGCGCGCCTGGTCGCCGCGCTTGCTGATCAGGACGGATTCCGGGTCACTGGGCCAAGGCGCAGCCAAGCGGCACGTGAGACGCTGGCGGAGGAGGCCCGGCTCGCCGCCGCAGACCTGAAAGGCAAGATAGCGGGCGTCAGCCTCGCCCGAGCCTCTCGAGTGGCCGCTTTACGGACGGCCATGGACCGCGGTCGCTACGTCGAAATCCGCGGCGGCCCCGGGGTCGGCAAATCTGGACTTCTCGGCCTGCTCGTGGAACAGACGCTCGCTGAAGCTCGCGCGGTCGTGCTCACACCACATCGCACCATCCCTGGTGGCTGGCTCGCGTTCAAGTCGGCCCTGAGTGTGACGACCGGTCCTGAAGAGCTCCTCGCCGATCTAGCGAGCGATGGCGGCGGCGTTCTGTTCATCGATAGCCTCGACTTCGTGGACGACCCCGCCAAGCGCACGACGATCAGCGACTTGGTCAGAGCCGCGGCCGCCGTCCCGGGGTTACATGTCGTCGCTACGGCGCGATCGACGTTCGACGTCGACGAACCAAATTGGCTGCCCAGCGACGCGCTGGCCGCCCTTGGCGTCGCCCCGCCGGTCCTGGTTGATGAACTCACGGGCGACGAGGTGGCGGAGTTGCGGGCGACGGCACCCAGCCTCCGCGCACTGCTCGCCGACCAGCAGCCAGCTCGTGCCCTCGCTCGCAACCTGTTCCGCCTCTCCCGATTGCTCGAGGTGGACGGATCGCTCGATCAGCTCCAGACCGAGGTCGACTTGATCGAGCGCTGGTGGACGACGGGGGATGGCGTGCAGCTGGGCCGACGCGACCGGGCCCGCCTTCTTGCTGATCTGGCCGACGCAGCACTCGCTGGGCGCGATCCGCTGGACATACGGGCCGATACGAGCACCGTCGACGCTCTGGTCGGCAGTGGATCACTTCGTGAGTTGGTTCCAGATCGCGTGACCTTCGCTCACGATGTCCTTCGCGAGTGGGCCGTCGCCGCACGTTTGCGGGACGTGCCCGACCAGATGAGCCTGCTTACGCTATCCCTGCCGGCACCGACATCGCTCGCGCGAGGCATCGAACTGGGTGCGCGCTTCGCGCTCGAGCGGGCCGAAGATGGCCGCCGATGGGTCGACTACCTTGCCAGATTAAGCGTGCCAAGTGCCCATCCATCCTGGCGACGCTGGTCCCTACTGGCATCTCTTAGATCCGAAAAGGCGGAAGCGCTGCTCGACCAGGCGGCCGACGAGTTATTGGCCACTAGCGGCACGCTCCTAAGGGAGTTGATCCGGACAGCCCTTGCGGTCGAGTCGGAACCTATGGCCGACATGATCGTGCGTCATGGCGGCGACGCGTCGGCCGTGCCTCGCTCCATCTTGGCACCAGTGAATGGCTCATGGGCAAGGCTGACGCGCTGGCTGCTGCGTCGCCGAGCCGATCTTCCGCTCGATGTCCTCGGCGATGTGACTGAGCTCTTCCAGAGCCTATCGGTGTCGATGTTCGTCTCCGATCCGCTCACGCCCGAGTTGGCGAGTGCGCTTGCCGACTGGCTGGAAGAGATCGAAGAGGCGCAGGATCACAGCCCGTTCAAGCCCGATCCACCGCGTTTCGCCGACCTGCGTTTTCATGATCTCGCCGATCTCGCGAGCGACATGCGCCGAGCCTTCTTGCTGATGGCGGCGCGAAGTCCCGACCGGGCTAAGGCCTATCTGCGTCGGCAGCTCGCGCGCCGGAACCCTGAGCAGACGATTCGCGACATTATGAAGTTCCGGGGTGCACTCGCCCAGGCGGCACCCGCAGAACTCGTCGAGCTCACGCTATTCGGCCTTGTCCCGAAACCCGAGACGCGACGTCGCCGACAATCCGACCTTCGCGACGACACCTTCAACTTCCTCGACAAGGACTTCTTGCCGGCTTCGCCGGCGCAAGGTCCGTTCTTGGAGCTTCTGAACGCAGCACCCGACCAAGGCTTGCTCCTTATTCGTGAACTGGTCGCACACGCGATCCGCAGCCGTACGCGCGGCATAGAACCGGGCGAGGACGGCTACACACTCGCGCTTGCTTCCGGGCCGCGCCTTTTCCCGTGGCGCCACTCCTATGCTTGGTCTCGGCAGATGCATGACGGCTATGCAGTCGAGTCTGGTTTGATGGCGCTTGAAGCTTGGGGGCACGCGCGGATCGAACGCGGTGATCCGCCAGAGCAAGTTCTCGCCGATGTACTCGATCCCAACGGCTCACCCGCCTCTTTCCTGCTCGTTGCGATCGACTTAATCATCTCGCACTGGCCTAAAACCAAGGCGGCTGCGATCCCGTTCGCAGGCTCGCCCGAGCTGCTCTCGCTCGACCGCGAGCGGCAGACGCACGATGGGATGCCGAATATCGACCTGTTTGGCTTCGGCTCGATCGGGCCCAAGGAGCCAGCCGGCGCTACACGCTTGGAGGACCTCGCTAAGCGCCCATCGCGGAGGTTCGCTTTGGAAGCTCTACTTGGCACCTTTGCGCTTGATGATGAGCATCGCGAAGCCGTGCGCGACCTGCTGACTGTGGCCGCCACGCAGCTCGGCGAGCCGGAGGGCGGTGACACTTTCGCCGACCCTCGATTCATGGCGCGCTACGCGCTGAACGTGACAAACCCCGCCAACTGGTTGGAAACACCTCAAGGCCGGGCTTACGTATCTCCGCCCGAAGAGGCCCGGCACCTAGAAGCTCTTCAGCGTGACCGAGCGAGCCAGACGCTGGATTTCGGGGTCGACGCCGCAATCCAGAATGCGCTCGAGCATCCGGATCAGTCCAGCTCCGAGCTTGCAGCGCACGCGGTCGCCTATGCGCAACGGCTGCAAGCCGAACCAAGTGAAGAGGGAGAGGCCGCCCGACCGCGAACTCACGCTATCGTCTCGGCTGCGCTTATCGTGGCGCGCGACGCATCAGACGCGTTGCTCGACGACCATGAGGTATGGGTGCGCGACGTTTTTGCCGACGCCTTCTCAAGTAAGCCCAATGTCGCGACCTCGAATTTTCGCGACGGAATTCGGTTCAATCCGGTCGCTATCGCGACCCTCGGAATTATTCATCTCTGGCACCGCGGCAGGGGCGATCCGCGCTCCGCCCTGCTCGCAGTCGCCGGGCGCGACGACGTGTCCGCCGCTCACGGCATTGGGGCAGGCCTGTCCCTTATAGGAGAATTGGAACCGCGGATGATCCCGGCGCTGCTCCGCTGCGCGCTTCGCGCCCAAGTGCGGGCGGACCATCGCTGGAATACGCCCGACGAGGTGAAGTTGGTGGCCGACGAGCAGCACCGCACAGCTGTCGCTCAGGCTATCGCTGCCGAGCTCGGATGGATGGAGGGGGACGCGCCCGAGCCGACATGGCCAGAGCTTCCAGCCCGGCTCATCCATCTACGCCACCCGGCTGCAATCGGCGGCAATCTCCCGGCCTCGTCCGTGAGGGGACGCGTACGGCCTCTGGTCCAACAACTGCGCTCTCAGACCGCGGCTATATGGGTCCGTCAGTTAACTCGCGAAAGCGAAGCCGAGCGTCGCGCATGGATCTTGGATTTTGTCAAAGCCTATGCGCTTTGGACGGCCGAAGCTAATGGCGCAGGGCTCGAGCAGCAGGCTGAGATCGACGGCCGCAGCGATGCATGGAATGACGCCTACGTCCCGCTCGTGGCGGAAGCCTGCACTCGCATGTCTCGCGACGAGGCTATCGCGTTCGTCGCCGCGGCGATCGACGTCCCAGATCGGTCGTTCTTCGACATTGCCGAGGAGCTGGTTCCTGCCTTGGATCAGGCTTTCTTCAACGATCGCGGGCTCGATTTGGACACCGCTCTTGCCCTACGCACGCAAATTGTGGGCCGAATGGTGCAGACGACCGGCTGGCGGCGGGAAGAGGATCGCACCACCATGTCGGTCGAGTCCCGGATCGGCCCAGCGATCGCACCGCTGTTCTTCTGCCGCTACAGTCCTTTCGCTGAGACGCGCTGCTATCTGCTGCCGAAAGGGGTCGATCGGGTCGACACCTTCTTTCCGCTGCTCACTCGCATGATCGCTGACGGATCAGTCCCATTCACCGCGCTGCTGTCCATGAGTCTGCTCGAGGTCTCACCGCGCGCCGAACACCTCCCGTTCCTGCTCGACAGCGCGGAGGTCTGGCTGCGTCGGCAGCCAACCAACAGCATATTGTGGAGCGACCACGGCTTTGGAGCACGAGTAACACGGTGGCTCGAGAGCGTCCTCGGGTCGGATCAGGCGCTAATCCGGGAGTCCGCACCTTTGCGCCCCCGGATCGACGGCGTACTCGCCCGACTCGTTCAAATCGGCGTCGCCGAAGCTCACCAACTCGAAAGGGCGGTCACCACGGGACAGGTCGGCGCGTCCGCAGCAAATCCCGGTTGAGCGGCCGAACAGGAGCGAAACTGAAACGTGCTTCAGATCAACACCGGAAAACTTTACGAACGGGGGGTCGGCCGAACCAATCAGCTGACCGGCGTGATCTACGCCAACGTTCGCCTGCCTTACGAGCGCGACATCGTTACGGGCGCCGGTACGCTGCGGTCGGCCAGTTCCGGACCAGCAGACCTCGCCCTCGTCTATGAATTGGAGGAGCGGATCGAGGCTGCCGACCCCGCGCCCGGCGTGTTAGTATCGCATACCGTTGGACCATTTCTCGACGACTTCGCCGTAGTCGCCTCATTCGGGCTTGGCGGCGTCTTCGCCCGTGACCCCGATACGGTTCGCGCCCTTACTGGAGGGCGTCCGGGGTTCTCATCCTACGAGGCGCCCGAGAAGTTTGTGGCTCGCTTCTTTGACCGTTCAATCTACATTTCAGACGAGCAGGCCGATGCATTCCTCACCTTTGTTGATGCGCTGCTCGCGCTTGAAAGACGAAGCTATCTCGGCGCCATGCACGCCATGCGGACCTTCGTCGCCGGCCTGCACCGCATCCCAGACGATCTCGCACTCGCCTACACTCTCATCGTTTCATCTTTAGAGTCACTCGCTCAGGACTTCGACGGCTTTGCACCGGCTTGGTCTGATCTCGACGACCGCAAGCGGCACGCGATCGATGCCGCCTTGGCCGATACTGGTTCATTCCAGGCGGAAGCTATCCGGGCGGCCATCCTCGAGAACGAACATGTCGCGCTTGCGCGACGCTATCGCGCCTTTGTTCAAGCACATGTCGACGCCGACTACTTTCGCCAGCCTGACGCTGGCGTTCACCCGATTGCTTGATTCGAACTCGATGCAGCGCTTCGCCAAGCCTACGGATTGCGCTCCGCTTACATCCACCGGCTGAGATCTCTTCCGACACCGATCGCGTTGCCACACGGGCATTGGGAGTCGACCACAGTCGAGCGCCGACCTGCCGTTACGTTCCAGGGGCTGTTTCGCCTTACCCGTCACGTTATCAGCCGATTTGTCGCCGAACGCCCGAAGGTTGAGAAGGAGACTTACGACTACTCGCTTGAGCGAGCGGGCGTCGTCTCGATGCAGATGGCTGCGCAATATTGGGTGTGGCGACCGCTAGCCGATGCGGCGGAGGCGCGTCAGCGGCTTGAAGGCCTGCTCAGTCTGACTGCATCGGTCCTCGGACGGGAGCTCGACGCTGGGCTCGTCGACCTGCGGCCTATGCTCGCCGATGTCGAACGCCTGCTTCCCCAAGCCGCCGTCACCCACAGACCCGCACTGCTATCTGTTTGGTCCCGGCATTTGGTGGAGCGGGTTTGACCTGAAGCGGCCGGGCTCAGCGGACCATGCCTTGCAGATGGCTTCGTAGGGCGTGAGGCCGCGCAGGGTCTTCAAACGGCGTGCGAAGTTGTAGGCGCTGACAAAGTCGGCCAAGTGCGCACGGAGTTGCGCGTGGCTGTCGTAATGGTAGCGCTTGACCGTCGCGTCCTTGATCGTGCGGTTCATCCGCTCGACCTGACCGTTCGTCCAGGGGTGGCGCGGTTTGGTCAGCCGATGGTCGATATCGTTGCGGGCGCAGGCAAGTTCGAAGCTGTGGGCTCGGAAGGTCTCGCCGGCTACAATCGCCTCCTTGATGACGGAAGCGGCCGAGGCGACGTTGCCGGGCGTGGTGAAGTGGGTGCCGTTGTCGGTGAGCACCGTGTGCACCTTGTAAGGCACGGCCTCGATGAGATGGCGGAGGAAGTCACCTGCGACCCGCCGCGTGGCCTTCTCGTGGAGCTCAACGAAGGCGAACTTGGTCGTGCGGTCGATAGCGACGAGCAGGTAGAGTCGCCCTTCGGCTGTGTGAACCTCGGCCAGATCGATGTGGAAATAGCCGAGCGGGCAGGTCTTGAAGCGTGACCGCTTGGGCTTGTCACCGTCGACCTCCGGCAGTCGGCTGATGCCGTGGCGCTGCAGGCACCGATGCAGCGACGAACGGGTCAGGTGCGGGATCGTCGCCTGGAGCGCGTAGAGGCAGTCGTCCAACGGCAGGAGCGTATGGCGGCGAAAGGCGACGACGACCGCCTCGTCCTCCTGTGACAGCACCGTCGAGCGGGGATCCTTCGGACCCGTGCGCTGATCGGCGACCGAGGTCCGCTGCCGCCACTTGGCGACCGTCTTCCGGTTGATCCCGTAGCGCTTCGAGAGCGCCCTCAGGCTCGCTTGACTATGCTGGATCGCTCGACGGACTGCCTCCGTCGTGGTGGCGCTGCCGTGAAGAACTTGGCCCATAGCGCGTCCCTCCACTCCAACGTGAAGAGTGCACCATCAAACCCTGGGATCAAACAGCTAGAGGGCGGATCGGGCATCGCGTCCCGCACCATCGCCAGTCTGGAGCATGGCTGGGCGCAGGGCCGCGACATGCTCACCGCCCGCGACGTGCTCGTCATCGACGAGGCCGGCATGGTCGGCACGCGGCAGTTGGAGCGCGTGCTGTCCCATGCCGCCGACGCCGGCGCCAAGGTTGTGCTGGTTGGCGATCCCCAGCAGTTGCAGTCGATCGAGGCGGGTGCAGCGTTTCGATCGATCCATGAGCGTCACGGCGGGGCGGAGATCGGCGAAGTCCGCCGCCAGCGCGAGGACTGGCAGCGCGAGGCCACGCACGACCTCGCCACCGGCCGCACCGGTCTGGCGATCCATGTCTATGGGACGCACGGCATGGTACACGCGGCGGCGACGCGCGACGATGCGCGGGGCGAACTGATCGAGCGCTGGGACCGTGACCGCCAAGCAGCGTCCGACCGCAGCCGCATCATCCTCGCTCACACCAACGCCGAGGTCCGCGCCCTGAACGAAGGCGCACGCACTCTCATGCGGGAAGGCGGCGATCTCGGCGAAGACGTGCGTGTCACGGTGGAGCGCGGCGAGCGGAGTTTCGCCTCCGGCGACCGCGTCATGTTCCTGCGCAACGAACGCGGGCTCGGCGTGAAGAACGGCACGCTCGGCACCATCGTCGAGGTCAGTCCGCAGAGCATGACCGTGCGGACCGACGACGGGCGCAGCGTCGCCTTCGACCTCAAGGACTACGACCGCATCGACCACGGCTATGCCGCGACGATCCATAAGGCGCAGGGCATGACGGTGGACCGCACGCATGTTCTGGCGACGCCGGGCCTCGACACCCGCAGCCCTATGCCGAGCGGCGCGCCATGCCCGCGCCATCGATGCGATCTTCGCCGCGCAGGAGGCCGGCGGCAAGGCGAGCCCGGAGCAGGTAACGGCGCTGAACCGGGCACGCGACGCTTTCGAGGAGGTGCGACCTTACGGCTGGCGGGATGCCGAGGCAGCCTACAAGAAGGATACCGACCTCCCCGCCGAGGCCGGGTCGGGGCGGGTCAATCGAGCCATCCGCGCCCTCCAGCTCGAAACCGAAATCCGCAACAACCCCGCCATACTCGCCGACCGCTTCGTGGAACGCTGGCAGAAGCTCGACCGAACCAGTCAACGCCAGTACCAGGCCGGTGACATCATCGAATCCAAGGCGACCCGCCGGCAGATGGGCGAGATGCTCGACGGTCTCCACCGCGATCCGCAGCTCGAATCCCTGCTTGCCAACAGGAAGCGCGAACTCGGCATCTCGTTCGACTCGGGCCGCCGTCTTGGCGACGAGATCGCCTTCCATGCCGGTATCGGCCTCGGTCGCGGAAGAGGCATCGGAATTTAGTTCTACGCTAAAACCCTCTACTCTTCGCTATATTGCGACGACATCTAAAACACTCTTGCACAACGCAAAAACCCTGCCCTGACTGGCTTCGTTGAACCCACACGTCGCCAGCAGGAGGCAGCGCAGCCATGCGCGAACCAGACCGTATCGTCCGGCTCAGGACTGTTCTTTCCCGCACCGGCCTCTCCCGGTCCACCATCTACCGTAAGATCGCCGAGGGGACGTTCCCCGTCCAGCTCAGGATCAGCACCAATGGCGCAGGCTGGCGCGAGTCGGACATCAGCCGTTGGATCGCCGATCCCACCCGGTGGGCGCCCCGCATTCGCGGCGAGTTCGACTTCGATGACTGACGGCGAAGAGGACGACGAAGCCGGTGTCCCGCCTCGCTCCCGCCGCATCTGGCCGCCCACGGCATCGGAGCAGCTTGAAGTGCTACTCGGCTACCCCGTGACCATGGGTCGGCCTCCCAAGTACGACATGACCACATGGACCGTGACGGACGACTGGCCCGATCCCGTCCCGGTCACGACTGCCGAGATCGACGTGTTCGAGCGGTGGTTCGGCGACCTCTTCGACGAGCTGTTCGGACCGAACGCCTGAAGGATCGAACATGGCGGCAGAACGGCTTGCAAACAGTACCATAAAGCGATACCATCCGGCTCGTGAAGAAGCGGCATAGAACTACGCTGGAAGCGATCTTCGCTCGACCCGTCAGCGGCTCGATCCGCTGGGCCGACATCGAAGCACTGTTTGTAGCTCTCGGCGCTGAGGTCAGCGAACGGGAAGGCTCGCGCATCGGCGTATTCCTGTTTGGCGAGGTGCGGGTCTTTTATCGACCGCACCCGTCTCCCGATACCGACAAGGGTGCGGTTGCCAGCGTTCGGAAGTGGCTAGACGAACACGGAGTGAGGCCATGAAAAACGTCGTCGAAATCAATGGTGAAAAGGCTGTGATCGCCTTCGATCCTGAAATCCAGATGCTGCGTGGTGAGTTTGTCGGCCTGAATGGTGGCGCCGACTTCTATGCGGAAAGCGTTCAGCATCTGATCGAGGAGGGCCGCAAGTCGCTCTCCGTCTATCTCGAAATGTGCCGCGAAAAGGGGATCGAGCCGCGTCGGAAGTTCTCCGGTAAGTTCAACGTCCGCCTCGATCCCCACGACCATGCCGCCGCTGTCATCGCTGCTGCGGCGGCGGGTAAGAGCCTGAATGAGTGGATCGTGGGGACGATTCGAGAAGCCGCTGAGTAACAAGACGGTGCGCCCGCTGCGCATCTGTGAGGCCAAGCCGCTCGGTCTTGGCTCCGTTGAAGGAGACCGGGCATGTCTGTTGCCGCTTCCACCATTCCTCTATGCGCCGCGCTTTATCTCCGCGTCTCGACAGCGCGGCAGGCCGAGCATGACGTGTCCATCCCCGACCAGAAGCGGCAGGGCGAGGCATATTGCTCAGCGCGAGGCTACCAACTCGTCGAGACCTTCGTCGAGCCGGGTGCATCGGCGACCAACGACCGCCGCCCCGAGTTCCAGCGCATGATCGAGGCCGACACGTCGAAGCCCGCGCCGTTCGACGTAGTGGTCGTCCACAGCTTCTCGCGCTTCTTCCGCGATCACTTCGAGCTGGAGTTCTACGTCCGCAAGCTCGCCAAGAACGGCGTCAAGCTCGTCTCGATCACCCACAAGATGCAACTGGCAGCATGAAATGGATGGTCTGCTTGGCCTTCTGATCGGTAGCGAAGGCAAGGATGCCCATGAGTTCCCCGCGTAGTTCGGCAATGACCTCGCCTCGCTTCGAGCCAGGGGTGAGCACGATCTCGCCGATGAGCGAGCGCAGCGCCTCGGCCGCCTGCCGGCCGCCGTCCAGGTCAGTGAGGGCTTCGGTGAACCGCTCGACGTTCCGGCGATAGAGGTCGGCGATGTTGGGATGCACGTCGGGGATGGCGGCGGGAGCCTTCGCCATGCGGGCGACGATCTCGGCCTGGTCGCGCTCAAGCTCGGCCATCCGCGCCTTCATGGAAGGCTGATACAGGCCATCCTCGATGGCCGTCATGATCCTGGCGATGGCGCGGTCGATCTTCTGGTCCGCTTCCGCCTGCGCCTGCCTGTCACGGTTCAGTCGGTTGGTTTCCTTGGCATAGGCGCGCACGGCCTCCGCAACAGTCTCCGACGATACCAGCTTCTCCTTCAACCCCGCCAGCATGCGCGCCTCGATCTCGTCGCGGCGGATGGTGCGGCCGTTGTCGCAGATGCCTTTGCGCAGATGATTGCGGCAGGCATAGCGGTCGGTCATCACCATGCTGATCCGTCCACCGCACACCGCAGCAACCGCAGGTGAGCAGGCCGGACAGGAGGGTTACGGGCCGGTTGGTCAGATGCAGCCTCTTGGCACGACCTTCTCGGGTGTTGGCAAGGTGGGGGCCGAACAGGGCGGAGATGTCGCGTTGCCGCTCGCGCACGGCCTGCCATAGTGCGTCGTCCACGATCCTTAAGTGCGGAACCTCAGTCCTGATCCATACGCTTTCCGAGCTCACGCGGGAGACGCGGGTGCCGGTTTCAGGGTTCTTGATGAAGCGCTGCTGGTTCCATGCAAGGACACCGGCATAAAGCTCGTTGTTGAGAATGCCGGTGCCGGCGGCGGCGTTGCCGCGAATGGTGGCGTCGATCCACGGGCGATTTCGGGGACCGGGGACACCCTCGCGGTTCAACTGGAATGCGATCTCCTTGGCTCTCCTGCCGCCGGCATAGCCGCGGAAGATGCGGCGCACGATCTTTGCTCCTTCCTCGACGATCACCCGCTCGCCCCGGATCGGCTCGCCATTGGCGTCGAGCTGGTGGACGGTGCGATAGCCGTAGGCGGCCCTGCCGCTGCCAGCCTTTCCCGCTTCCACGCGCCCGCGCTGGCCGCGATGGGTCTTGAGGGCGAGGTCTTTCAGGAACAGCGCGTTCATGGTGCCTTTCAGGCCGACATGAAGCTCGTTGATCTCGCCTTCGGACAGGGTGACGATGGACACACCCGCGAAGCGCAGGCGCTTGAACACGACAGCGACATCCTCCTGATCGCGGCTGATGCGGTCCAGCGCCTCGGCAGCACCACGTCGAAGCGCCCCGCCTGCGCGTCGGCAAGCAAAGACTGGATGCCCGCGGGATCATGGAAGACCCCGAGACGGCCCGGTCGGAATAGGTCTCCACCACGGTCCAGCCCTCGCGCGCCGCCCGCTCGCGACACTGGCGCAACTGGTCCTCAATGGAAGCGGCGCGCTGGTTCTCCGACGAATAGCGGGCGTAAAGGGCGATGCGAAGCATGGAGCGTCCTTTTCTGATCGGTTATTCGCTCTGCACGGCGTCGAGAGCGTCGATGATGGTTCTGAACGGCAGGATCAGGCTGAGCGGGCTGCCGTCGAGCAGCGGCATCGCACCGAAACGCTCGTACCAGCGCGCCGCCTTCTCATCCTTGGCGTCGATCGCCAGCGCCACCCCGCCGACCTGCGCCGCCACGGCCAAGGCTCGCGCTCCCGCTGCCAGCAGAAGATCGCCGCCAAGCCCCTGACCCTGTAGCGGAAGCGCCACGGCCAGACGGGCGAGCCGGAACACGGCGACCTCGTAACGCCCAAGCCCCTTGGTCAACGAGGCGGGGACTTTTGCGAAGGCAATCGAGGCAGGGCTGATGGAATAGTAGCCGAGAATGGTTTCGGGCGCGGATGGAGCCACCGCCACAAAGGTCTTGGAGCCTCCGCCCTCGTGGTTCTGCCGGGCGTGCCGACGCAGATACTCGTTCAGTTCCGGCGTACCGCAATCGAACGCCTTGCGGTCATGGTGGCGTCCGATGAGTTCTTCGCGCCAGTCAAGCACTCTGTCCGCCTCGGGCGATACGGCGGCGGGCTGCGGCAAGCAGTGCTGGCGTCGGGGCGGGCGGGTTTTCCAGAAGGTCGAGCACGCGCAGGGAATCCCGCTCCGAAAGCGAGATGCGTTCAGCGTTGTCGACCACATCGCGCGCAGCGGGAAGGACAGCGCGCATGATGAAGCTGGTCACGTCCAGCCGCTCATGGGCGGCGGCGGCGGCGAGAAGCCGCTTTTCGTCGCGAGTGGTGCGCAACTCGATGCGGTCGTCGCGATTGGGAAGTGTCTGGGCCATAACGATCTCCTTCATGTACGGACTATATCCGTACTAAAGAGGAGAATCAAGATGGCTCCTGTCCGTCGTCTGCTTTCGACGCGTTGTCATTGGCGGCGTGCATGGCCTTCTCGAAATCCTCGCGCGCCATGCGCCTGCCGATCAGCCGGGCGACGGTCAGCACGACCGCATCCAGCCGCTCGGATGCATCGGCCTCGTTCCCGGCATCCGACCCATCGGGCGAGCGGTTGTCGTTCGCCGGTCTCTGTTTCCCGCTCTCGTCTCCGCGATCAGAAGTCATCGAAGTCGAACTCGCCGCGTGGTCGCCATCCGGCAGGGTCTGCCACCCAGCGGCTGATCTCCGATGCGTGCCAGCCCGCGCCGTTGGCGCTGACCTTGAGCTGGGTGGGGAAGGTGCCCTCCCTGATCTTCCGGTAGATCGCGGACCGGGACAGTCCCGTCAGCGATTTGACGGTCTCGAAACGGACGATACGCTCTGGTTCGCGCATGGATTCTCTGCTTCCTGCTGGTTGTTTCCAGACCAGTCGGGAAGAATGATCTCAGTTATGCAACAGTTATTTGTGTGTCGTCGTGATGTGTCGAATTATAGCGTAGAAAAGACGGTGAATAGGACGGTTTCAAATCCCGATGCCGCGTCCTCGTCCGAGATCGATCCCGGCATGGAAGGCGATTTCGTCGCCGAGATGGCGACCTGAGTCGAAAGCGATGCCGAGTTCCCGCTTGCGGTTGGCAAGGAGGGATTCGAGTTGCGGATCGCGTTTCAGGCTGTTCGCCATGTCGCCCATCATGCACCCCGTGGATTTATAGCCGGACAGATCGCCCGCCTCGTACTGGCGTTGGCTGGCCTCACCGAGTTTCTGCCATCGCTCGACAAAGCGATCGGCGCGGCTGTTCGGGGCGACGCCCGCATCCGCATCCCGTGCTCGCCGATGGCCGGCGCTTCCGCGTGCTCGTCATCGTGGACGATCACACTCGCGAGTGCCTGGCGCTGGCGGTCGACACTTCGCTCTCGGGTCGGCGGGTGGTGCGCGAACTCGACCGCCTGATCGAGTACCGCGGCCGGCCGCTGCTGATCGTCTCTGACAACGGCACCGAGCTGACCTCGCACGCGATCCTGGGCTGGCAGCAGGAGCGCGGCGTGGCCTGGCACTACATCGCGCCGGGCAAGCCCCAGCAGAACGGCTTCGTCGAGAGCCTGAACGGGCGCTTCCGCGACGAGTGCCTGAACGAGCACGTCTTCACCAGCCTGTCGATCGCGCGTCGCCTCGTCGAGGCGTGGCGGATCGACTATCGCCGAAATCGTCTCGCATCTGGAGCCGGAGGGCGGGCCCGAGGGGAACGTCAGCGGATTGGTTTACCGTCCGGCGCGGCTTGATCCCGTCGAGCTTCAGCGGCTGGCCGATGCCCTGGCCGCTGACGAGGTGGTGCAGCCGCTCGGCATCAGCGTGGGGCAGAGCGTGCTCGTGATCGACGGTTCGTTCGCCAGCTTCCCGGCGGTCGTCGAGGAGATCCTGCCGAGCGCACGTCCGGAAGTTCCCGAGGCTATCCGCTTGAAGGTGGGGATCAGCCTGTTTGGGCGACGGCAACCGCTCGTGCTCGACATTGCGCAAGTGGCCCTGCGCTAGTATATGCCGA
Organism: Methylorubrum populi; assembly: GCA_036946625.1. Lineage (NCBI taxonomy): Bacteria > Pseudomonadati > Pseudomonadota > Alphaproteobacteria > Hyphomicrobiales > Methylobacteriaceae > Methylorubrum > Methylorubrum populi. The sequence goes on along the minus strand of JAQIIU010000002.1, from coordinate 829,277 downwards.
ACGTCCCCGCTTAACTCTCCCTGATGGGATCGACGTGGAGCCGCGACGGAGACGGGTAGCACCGCTTCTTCACTGTGTAGGCTGGTCCTCTAGACCGTCCCATAACAGGGGACGATTGGGCTTCACCTTTCATGTCGGCGTAGAGCAGCCCGGTCGCTCATCCGCGTGATCGGAGCCATGTGGACGGGGCTGATCGGACAGGTGATGCAAGCCCCCGAGAGCCGGCGCATCACCAGTCCTGCGGACGCATGCGCGAAACGCGCTGCTCAGGCGGCATTCTGAACCTGAAAATCAACCTCGCGGCCCAGGGCTCGCATGGCAGTCTCGATCTGATCCAGACGTGACGCATGGTCGAGCCGGAACAGGCGGTCCACGGTTTCGCGATTGACCTGCATACGCCGCATCAGGTCGGCGCGTGTCAGGCCAGCCGCAGCGAGTTCCCGGTAGAGCACGACCTTCAGGCGGGTCAGTAGGGCAAGAGGAGCGATGCCGGGGCCATCCTCGAACGCGGGGATGTCCTTGCCATCGCCGATGCGGGCCGCCAGCGCCTCTTCGATTGCCTGCGAGGCGACAGCGTACGCCTCCATCTCGTTGTCGCCGAAGGTGTTGACCTCCGGCAGAGCGGGGCAGGTGACGAGGATCGTATCCCCGTCCTGCTCCAGTTCGATGCGGTATCCCTGGCTCATTTCAGGTCCAACTGCTTGAGGATGCGGTTCGCGAGCTTCGGTCCCAGTTCCTTCCGGCTGCCGTGCATCGGCAACTGGCTGACCTTATCGCCCCGGCGCACCGTGAGATGGCCCGACCCGCCACGGTGGGTCTCGAAGGTGCAGCCCTTGGAGGCGAGGAGCTTGCGGAGTTCGTTCGCGTTCATGAGGGATAACATACTCCACACATCTGTGTAAATCAACAGAAATGTGGAGTTTGAGCGTGCTGTAGTTGACAATGGTCTCGTCTGGCGGGGCAGGCACCATGCAGTCGTTGGATAAGACAGGGCAAATATAATAATAAGAAAAACGATACTGGCCTTTTGGTTCAATCGCCCTGCCCAAATGGAAGAAGGGGCCGAAGCCCCTCCCTTTCAGATCTTCATCGCCTTGAACCGGGTGGTCTGGTAGGATCCGTTCAGGAGGTCCACCCGCTTGTGGGCTTCCCGCTCCGAGACCTTGGCGAAGGCCACCTTGTTGTTCTTCGCGGTGTCGATGATGTTGAACACTTGCTGTCTCCGTCTCTGCCTATGCTTGTAGTTATACAGACGAATACTTTAGATGTCAACAGTAAAAGCGCGGATAACGCAAGTATTCGCGAGGTCTCACCATGCCGGACTGGAACGACATCGAGACCGCCCCGAAGGACCGCAAGGTGGACCTGTGGGGCAAGATCTGGCTCGCGGACGGCGACCGCTTCGTCGGTGAGCGCTACCCCGACTGTTGGTGGGACAGCGGCGACAGCATGGGCAACCGCAAGCCCGAGTGGAGCGGTCTGCCGAAGGGCTGGCGGGCGACGCACTGGATGGAGCGGCCGGACGCGCCCGACGACGCACCGGTGCGGCAGTAGAGGCGGGAGACGATCGCCATGGGCCTGCTCGACATCTTCAGCCGCAAGCGCCGTGAGGAGCGGCAGCGTCGCGCGGAGCAGGAGAACCGCCTGCGGCGCGCCCGTCTCCTCGGCGCCCCTGGCTCGCCCCGGACGGCATCGAACGACAGCGTGATGGACCCGGCCTCGCCCTCGGGCATGCTGCTCAGTCCGCTGAGCCCGATTTCGCCGAGCTACGTCGGGTCGGATCACGTGAGCCAGGCGCACTGCTCCGGCCCGTCGTCCTACTCGGACAGCGGGGCGTCATGCTCAGGCAGCGACGGGGGTGGCGGGGACTGACCCGCCACCGCCCAGGCATCGGTCAGCGCTTCAAGCCCGTGCTTCCGTCGGCTGAATGCTCAGCCGCAGGCCCATCGCCTTCAGCACACCCATCAGCGTATCAAGTTGCGGGTTCCCTTTGTCGGATAGGGTCCGGTAGAGCTGTTCCCGCGATCGTCCGGTCTCTTGCGCGATCTGTGCCATGCCGCGAGCCCGCGCGATCACACCGAGGGCATGGGCAAGTAAGGCCGGGTCGTTGTCCTCCAGCACAGCATCGAGGTAGACCGCGATGTGCTCCGGCGTAGTCAGGTGCTCCGCGGTATCGTAGGGGTGTGTTTCCAGCGGCATCGTCAGAGTTCCTTCGCCAGTGCCTTCGCGTCACGGATGTCTCGGTCCTGCGAACTCTTGTCCCCACCGCACAGCAGCACGACGGTCTCGCGCCCCTGTTGCGTGAAGTAGACCCGGTAGCCGGGGCCGTAGTCGATCCGCATCTCGCTCACGCCTTCGCCGACCGGTTTCACGTCGCCGGCATTGCCGAGCATGAGGCGGTCGATCCGCTTGGTGATCCGCGCCACGGCGTTCACGTCGCGCAGGCTGGCGATCCAAGTTGAGAAGCGGGCGGTGCGGCGGATCGTCGGCATGTCGTACTGTAGTGTTTCGACTACAAACGGTCAAGCAGCCATCTGCATCGAAGCTCTTCCCAGGACCAGCGCCATGCTGGTGAACGCGCTGCCGGTGAGCGGCAGGCTTTGGTCAACACGTGGATGCCCGGCGCGCCGCACAGCCCGATGAACTGGCGCCCGACCCTACCGGTGGCGGCGCGCCAGGTTCGGCGGAGTGACCGCCCTGCAAGGCACGATGCCGGGCAAACGGATCGAGGCGCACCTCGACAGGCAGGCGGAGGCAGGTAGGAGCCGAGCATGACGACGTGTGCCGCCGCCATCATCGCCATAGCGGCCGGCTCGGCGCTCATCATCGTCGGCCTTATGGCGTTCGCCATCCGCCGCGTCTGGCGGGCCGCAGACGAGATGAAGCAGCAGATGGACGAGGAGCGGGACAGCTTCGAGAAGCGACGCGCTCGACTGCGCCGCGGTCTGGCTGGCCCCTCGTTGTCGTTCGGGCGGGGGCGAGCCGCCTGAACCGTCAGGCCCCTGGAGCCCCCGAACCTATACGGGTGGGCGGGGCCCCGGCTTTTTCTAACGCCAGGGTCCGAAAACCGGGTAACGCGGTGGGTAACGGGTAACGCTCGACATGGCCGATCCGAAACCCGCCGCCTTCGTCAGCCAAGCCGAGTTCGCCCGGCGCCGCGGGGTCTCGAAGAAGACCGTCACCGAGTGGAAGCAGAAGGGCCTCCTCACGATGACTGAGGCGGGCCTCGTCGACGTCGATGCCTCGGAGTGGAACCTCGACCAGCGGCCGGCGACTTATCACGGCGGCGTCGCCCACCGACCGGTGCGGGCCATTCCGCGAGAGGACGAGCCGGTTGGGAAGCCCACACGCCCCGCCGCCTCGCCGCGCCCGACCCCGCCCGCGTCGGAATCGGTGAACGAGGCGGGAGCCGATCCCGTCGAGTTCGATCCCGACAACCCGAACCTCCCGCTGAACCTCGCGGCTCAGCGCAAGGAGAACTACCTCGGCCTGCTGCGGAAGCAGGACCACGCGGTGAAGCAGGGCTTGCTCGTCGACCGCGGCGCCGCCGAGGCCGCTTTCTTCGAGGAGGGCCGGGCCTTCCGAGATGCCTTGATCGCGTGGCCGGCGCGCGTGTCGATCGAGATGGCCGATGAACTCAAGATCGACGCCCGCGAGCTGACCCAGGTCTTGGCCGCCTATGTCAACACCCTCCTCACCGAACTCGGCGAGCCCTCCGACCTCGACCTATCTCGACACAGCCAGCCTTAGGCGTTCGTGGCGCAAGGGTATGACCCCGCCGCCGAACCTCGACGTGGTGGAGTGGGCCGAAAGCTTCCGGCGGCTGAGTAAGGAAAGCTCGAACGGCGGCAAGTTCATCACCGCGAAGGTCGAGGTGGCGCGCGGGCCGATGCTGTGGGCGACCGAGCCCGGCGTCGGCAAGATCACACTGATGGCGTGCACGCAGCTCCTGAAGACGACCGTCATCGAGAACATCCTCGGGCGGTTCATTCATCTGGACCCCTGCCCCATCCTGGCGGTGCTGCCGAAGGACGATGCGGCCGAGACCTTCTCGAAGGACCGGCTCGCACCGATGATCCGGGACTCGAAGAAGCTCCTCGAACTGTTCGGCGAGGCCAAGTCGCGGGATGCCGGCGCACCCTGACGCACAAGCAGTTTCCGGGTGGGGCTATCACTGTTCGCCCGATATAGCATGATCTGCCAACGACTTAGCCGCCTCCGGGCGGCTTTTTCTATGGGTGAGGGCCGAGCCCGATCGAACCCAAGTAAATCAACGACTTACGGCCATTCCCCGCCGTTCACGGGCACTTCCGTTACGCATGATTTTACGCATGAGGAAAGCGATGACCGACCGCCCCCCGACCCCGGATGATGTCCTCTACGGTATGCCCGCCATCTCCGCCGCATTCGGCTGGCGACAGCGGCAAGCCGAGCACCTGAAGGAGGCGCACGGACTGCCGACCTTCAAAGTCGGCAAGACCGTCTGCGCCCGACGCGGCGCCGTGGCCGCTTGGCTCGCCGAGCGCGAGGCCGCCGGCCGGGAGAGCAAGGCCCATGGCTGAACCCCGTATCACCGGCATCAGCATCGCCGAGGCCGAGCGGGATCGCGCCGCCGGCATCGTGGCCCGGTTCTCGTTCGACCTCGGGCCGATGCGGGTCCGCGGCTGCGCGCTGGCTCGACGCCGACGACGCGACCGCGGCCTACAGCAGCGCGCACGACGCCGTGCTGCATGAGCGCGACGAACTGTGGCGGGCCAAGACTCAGGTCGACCAGCTTTCCCAGAACTCGCGCATCCCCCGCGGCTCGGAAATCGTCGTTCGGGCGCAGAAGTTGGTCGAGGCCACCCGCGAGCACATCACGACGTTGAACGACCGGGTGGCCCGCGCCAGTTCGCGCGCCGGCACCCTGGTCGCCCTCGTCAAGCGCATCGACGATTGGCGCACCGACCATGCCGGCGACATGATCGAGCCGTTCGCCGGTCCTGCCCCGAAGCTCGCCCGCAACGAGAAGCCGGTCGACGCCATCACCCGCCTGCGGACCCGGCTCGCCGAGTTGAGCCGGGAGGCGACCAAGATCCACAACGCCCCGGTTCCGGCGGCCGAGGCGAAGGCCGCCGCCAAGGCGTTCATCGAGCACATGGCGTTCTCGGGCCGCCCCGACGTGTCGGGCCTGCTGGCGGGACAGAGCCGGCCGGACTTCCCGAACCTGACCAGCATGTACCAGCAGCCGGTGATGACGGACGGCAACCGCCACACCGTGATCGCGGCCGGCACCAACTTCGACGCGCTCGGCCTTACCGCGTGGCTCCACGGCCCGGCCATGCTGAAGGCCCTGGAAGCGCAGATCGACGCCGAGGCGAAGGACGATCGCGCCATTCCGACCGAGGGCCGCGCCGAGCGCCTGGAAGCGCTGCGCGCCGACATGCTGGCGATCGAGCGGGAGGAGGAAGCCATCATCCGCGCCATCACCGAGGACGGCATCCCGGTCGAGCGCCGGCCGGACGCCAGCCCCGAGGCGGTGTTGCAGGTCCGGGTCGCGGCGTAAGAGCGATTTGGGCGTTGGCGCCTCCTGTGTGCCGTTGAATTAGACTCTCGCCGGAAGTTGAAGCTCGGCTATGGTGCTCCGGCTGACCTATTTCGAGACCCCACCGATGAAACCGGCCGATGCCGACCTTGGAGTGACCATTGATTTCGCCAAGGGAGTCGCCAATCCGACGAGGGTGTTTCACGCCCTGGTGACGGTGCTCGAAGGGTTCGAGGCGCTGGATCGCCTTCTGATCGGCGCGCTTGACCCGGAGATACAGCCGCTCATGGTGCTGGAGGATGTCGAGGCGGCATCGATCACAGCCTGGACACGCAGCAAGCTTCGACAGCTTGATGATGAGATACTAAAATCGGGCGACTGGAAAAAGGGGGCCGGCGCTGCGCTGGTGAAAGCAAAGTACCGGACACTCGAATACCTCGACGCCCGCGCCGATCAGCAGGAGGCAAAGCGATTGGTTCAATTGCGGGACGATCTTCAGCGAATCGTCGGCGAAATTGATGTTCGGCACCTGCCACGCCCCGCAACTATCGAATTGGAAGCACTCGTCAAGCCGCTTGATCAAATTCAAGACGCAAAGCGCGAACTCGGCCCACAAGATCGACTTCTGCTGAAAAGCGATGAAGAGACTTATGAGGCGAACATCTCAGAGCGAAAGAAGCCGAGCGATTATCTCGTTGAAGCCGAAGGTGTAACTTCGGAGGGCGAGATGAGCATGGTCCTACTCGTTCGGCGCCCTGACTTATTGGGAGACACGAAGTGGGAGTTCAAGCACGGCAAAGATACAATTCTCGCGGCTATCGAAGACAAGGCGTGGATCGAGCGATTTCGCAGCGGCCAATTCGTCTTGTCTTCGGGATTCGCCTTGGAATGCTTGGTTAAATACGTCTACAAGTACGATAAGGCGGGTGACCTCGTTTCGGTTTCTCACGTCATCAAGGAGGTCAGAGGCGAGCGGTCACCAACGCATGGGCCAGGAGTTCCGTTTTCACTGTAGTGTCGCGGCGGCGTCCACAGTGGCACAGAGACCCGGCGGCCCAACCTCTCAGGCGGGCGCGGTCGGCACAACTCGCGGAATGCCCTCGGGGACGGTATTTGGCAGCGGCCGAGGGCAACACTCGAAACTAACTGCGCGCCCAACGGCCCCATCGGTCCGATCCCGAAAGCCAGCTAATCCCTGATGGGGGTTATCCCCCCGCCTTGGCCTGCCGGAGCTTCCTAGCGCTGCGCACCACCGCCTCGTTGATCCGTCCCTGCCATCCCGGCCCGGTTTCCCGGAAGGCCGCCAGGGCGTCGGGATCGAGGCGCAGCGTCACCTGCACCCGCTTGTTCGGGGAGCGCGGCCGTCCGCCCTTCGACAGGGCGGCATAGAGAGCCGCCGGCAAGACCTCGCTCGCCGGGCGCATTCGGGCGAACTGCTCGGCCGAGATCTCGGGGTTGTCGGGGTCGTTCGCGATGCCGGCCTGGATCGCGGCTTCTTCCGCGTCGCTCAGGGGCGGCAGGGATGCCTTACGCTTCGTCATAGCGCGTCCTCTCATTGCGGCTGGCAGGGCGGAGGCTGATGGCCGAGACGGCCTCGGTTCCGAGAAGCGAGAACACGAGCGCGCAGAGCCGTCCGTCGAGGAAGCCAACGGCGAGATAACGGTTGCCGCCCGTTGCGCTCGGCCGCGAAGCCTCGACCAGGGCCGACTCCCAATCGAAACGGTCGCGGGCATCGGCAAAGTCGAGCCCGTGCTTGCGGAGGTTCGCCGCCCGCTTCATCTCGTCCCACACCATCAGCATGGGGCTTTGTAGCTACATAAACCGAGAGGGGCAAGCGGTTTTGGTAGTTACTTGGACCGAGGCGTTTCCGTCTCTGGCGGCGGCATATGCGGCGCGAAGTCGGGGAAGCTCCGCATCCAAGCGCTGAACTCCTCCGGCGACTTGCCTTCTCGCCGCATGTCGTCCGCTACGCGCTGGATGACGCTCGCCAAGATCTCCGTCACGCTTCCGACGCCGGCCGCGAAGCGCTGGCCCGAAACGAAGCTATCCTCCAGCCGCGCGATGATCTCCGCGTTCATGGATCGCTTCTTCGCAGTCGCCTCGTTCAACCGCGCATGAAGCGAGTTGGGAATGCGAAGCGTGATGCGGGTGAAATCGTCGTCTTCAGCCATCGTCCCTGTTGACACGACAATGGTGTCACCATAGCTTGCCACCTGACACGGTTGTCGTGTCAAAGAGGGGCAAATGCAAGAGCCCGAGCCGATCAGTAGGCGGACGCTCCGTCTGCCACAAGACGCTGGCCGCTTTCTCATACGTGCGGCTGCAGAGAACTGTACCTCGGTCAATGCCGAGATCATCCGAGCTGTCCGCGAGCGGATGGCCCGTGAAACGAAAACGGCCCCGACAGGCGTTCCCGCGCCGGCCGGGGCCTCACCCGAAGCGTGAGAGGTCACCCATGTCTCAGGTTGGAAACCAGCATACCACGAACCCGCCTCCGGGCGGAACTGCCGCCTCCACCGGGTCGCGCATCAGCGACGCCCAGCTCGCCAGCGCTTTCCGAGACCTCGAATCGTCGGTCTGCGATCTCAAGTACATGGCGGCGCTGATGAACACGGCCGCCGAGGACACGGTGCAGATGGCCGAGGGTTTCATGGCCGAACACATGCGCCAGCGCACAGGTCTCACGGGCTACCACATCCATGTTCTGACCGAAGACCAGAACGACGGGCTCAACTACGCGATCAACCACCTCTACGACCTGATTCGGAAGCTCCACTAGACGTACTACGCGGGCTTCGAGAAGCAGGCCGCGTCATGACCCTGCTGACCTATCTCCGCACCCGCGCCCTGCTCTGGCGGGCCCGCCACCACGCCGAGGAAGCCCGCCGCCTCTGGCTCGCCTCCGAGGCGCACAGCCGCCGCGTCGGCGCCTGCCTCGACCGGATCGAGACCGACATCGCCACCGGCCGCGTCGTCCTTTCCCGCTGATCCTCCCGGCCCGGCCGCCTTGGCGCTTACGTCACGGCCGGGCCTCACGACCGCCGCTCGCGCAACCCCGTGCGGGTAGCCTCCCTCGTGAGGAATCCCCCATGTCCCAACTCGTCACCGTTCCTTTCTATGGGGACACGTTGTTCGCTCTCCGCGACGGCACGCAGATCCGCGTCGCGCTGAAGCCCATCACCGACCGGCTCGGCCTCGACTGGTCCGCACAGTTCCGCAGGACCAAGCGCGACGCCATTCTGGCTGAGGGTATTGCCATAATGGCAATGCCTTCGCCCGGCGGTTCGCAGGAGGCGATCTGCCTGCCGCTCGACCTCCTGCCCGGCTGGCTGTTCGGCATCTCGGCCAATCAGGTGAAGCCGGAGTCCCGCGACCTCGTGCTGACCTACCAGCGCGAGTGTCACGCCACCCTGTTCCGGCGCTTCTTCGCTCCGCGCGACGAGGCGCCCGTACGGATCGACCCGGCAAGAGAGGAGCCGGTCCCCGTTCGCCGCTCGCTCGTGACCGAGGCGCGGCAGACCTTCGGCGCGAAGGCGGCCGGAAGCCTCTGGTTCTCGCTCGGCCTGCCTGTCGTCCCCGAGATGCGGGAAGGCGATCGGCAGGGGCGGATGGACTTCACCTACACCGCCACCCCGGTCCCCGCGCAGCCTGCACGCTGACGCCTCACCACCCCGAGATCCGGCCCCGCCAGGGCCGGCAGAACGCGACCCCGTTTCCGAGCTTCTCGGCGTCGGCGGTCGCAAGTCGACCACCCGTTCGCGTTCCGGGCCCTGGCGGGCCGGCGCCGAGGAGGCAGCCATCATGGCTAAGGCAAAGACCGCAGACACCGCCGAAATCAGCATCACGCCGCTGCGGCGCGGCTCTACCAAACTTCGCATCATCGGCCAGACGCCGATGTTTCAGAACCGGATGCCAGCGAAGGTGAAGCAGATCCTGCTGGCTGGCGGGCGCAAGAAGACGAAGGCCGAGCGGGTCGAGATCAAGCACGACCCCTATGCCGAGTTTCGAGACAGCGCCGAGATCCTGAAGGGCGGCCCGACGGCGCTCGGGCTTCGCGTGGTGGCGGTGAAGGGCGCCATGTGCACCGCGGCTTTGGAGACCCCCGGCGTCACCAAAGCGTCGGCGCAGAAGCTCCTATTCATGCCGGGCGACTTCGCGCCGCTCTACGGCACGCCGCAGTTGCGGATGGACGTGGTTCGGTCGGCCGACATCGCCAAGACGCCGGACGTGCGGACGCGGTGCTTCCTGCCGCGGTGGGGCGCGGAGATCGAGGTGCAGTTCATCGTCCCGCAGCTTTCCGTCACGGCGGTCGCGACGCTGCTCTGCAACGCGGGCGTCCTGATCGGCGTCGGAGACTTCCGGCAGGAGAGGGGTAAGGGCTCCTTCGGATCTTTCCGCGTGCTCGGCGAGGGCGACGAAGACGAGGAGTGGGACGACCTCGTCGCCAATCATGGTCGGGCCGCGCAGGAAGCGGCCTTGGCCGATCCCGAGTTCGCCGATGCCGACACCACCGACCTGATGGAGTTCTACCGATCCGAGGTCGCGCGGAGGGCCGCGTGATGGCGGGGCTCAGCAAGGCCGCCCGGCAAGAGATCGTCCGCGAGTTCGCGGTCCGTCACAACGGCCACTTCAACCCGAAGCTGTTCCTCGAAGAGGTCCGGCACAAGGGGAAGGATCATCCCGCTTTCGGCTGGTTCGAGTGGGATCGGGCGGCGGCGGCCTTGGCTTATCAGGTCGAGCAAGCTCGCGAATTCGCCCGTGACCTCCGGGTGTCGTTCACGGTGCAGGTCGTCAACGGCGGGCGCAGGTCGATCCAGGTCCGCGAGACGGCGATGCCGCTGGTCCTTTCGCCCGTGGAAGGCCGGCGATCTGGGGGCGGATACATCCTTACCGACGAGAATGACCCGGCACACATGACCGAACACTGCCGGCAGGCCGCCATGGCGCTGCGGGCGTGGCTCAGTCGCTACCGCTCGGCCGCAGAGCACGCCGGCTGCGCTCTTGCGCCGGTCGAGAAACTGGCGGACGATCTTGAGAAGGCGGCGCCGCGGGGCAACGCGGCGGCGTAGGCACGGCAGGCAAGGCATAGCCCGGTCTGGCCCGCTGCGGCGGGGCAAGTCGAGGTCAGGCGGCGCGAGGCGCGGCCGGCTTAGTAGAGTAGCGCGAAGTCGAGGTGCCTCCCTCGGCTGGCGGGGAACACGGCGAGGCAGGTACGGTGTGGCCAGATAAGGAATGGCAAGGCGGTGTCTGGCGAGGCAGGCATGTCGAGGCGAGGCTTGGCGGGGCCTGTTTCGGAAGGCGAGATGAGGCAGGCAAGGCACGGCGGGCCGTGGTCAGTCGCGGCTTGGCGGGACTCGGATCGGCCGGCTTCCAACTGCTGACGAAGGTGGAGCGCGACCCAAACAGCGCTGCGCGAGATCGGATGCCTCATCCGGTCGGCGGGGATCACGGCGAGGCACGGTCAGGCGTGGCTCGGCAGGCAAGGAATGGCAAGGCTGGGCCTGGCGCCCCTAGGTGCGGCATGGCAGGCAGGGCCTGTCATGGCATGTCACGGTCAGGAAAGGCCCGGCGTAGCAAGGTAAGGCAGGCGCCGCTTAGGCCCGGCCTGGAAAGCCTTGGAAAGCCACGGTCTGTTCCGGCAGGCAACCTCGTGTCCGTCGGGGGCAATAGCCTTCGGCGGACACCGCCTCGGCGGTGAGGCGAGGGCGGCCACATCAGCAGCGACACCCACTCCTGAACCGTCGCCCTCGCCAACTCTGCTTAGGCCGCCTCACGCTCAAGCGGGGTAATCTGAGCAATCTCTGCTCCGATCTCGCGATCCAAGACGCCGATTTCGTACTGACGCTGGAGATTGAGCCAGAACGCGGGTGTGGTGCCAAAGTACCGCCCAAGCCGCAGGGCGGTATCGGTCGAGATCCCGGTCTCCCCGGTAGCGATCCGCTCGATGCGGGTGCGCGGCACGCCGCATGCGCGGGCGACGGCGCCAGCCGATAGGTTGAGCGGCACGAGGTATTCCCCCCGGAGGATTTCACCAGGATGGATGGGGCTCGCGATCTCCTCGATCTGGGTGAGGTCGAGGGCGCGTAGTTCGGCAAGGGTCGGTGTCTCGGTCATCGCTGTGACATCCGTGTCGGTAGCGTGGCGGCGATCAGTCAGTGGTAGTCGGTGAACTCGACCCGCTCCGGGCCAGCTTCAGTCCAGACGAAGCAGAGCCGGAACTGGTCGTTGATGCGGATTGCGTGCTGGCCGGCACGGTCGCGCTCCAGGGCGTGGAGCCGGTTGCCGGGCGGCGAGCGGAGGTCTTCTAGGCTCTCGGCGGTGTTCAGGGCGGCGAGCTTGCGCTGCGTCGCCTTGAACAGGTCGGCCGGGAAGCCCTTCGGGCGCCGGCCCTTCGCCACCGTCTCGGTCAGGCTGTCATGAAAGCTCTGGATCGCCACGTGGCCGCTCGCGTCTGAACGGACCACGTATCGCACGGTGATACGTCTGTGTCAACGATTTTGTATCGCCACATGATACGCCGGTTGTTCTGATGTCCCTTCTCGGCGAACTCACCTACGCGTTGATTTCGACGTCAGACCGATCCATCGGTGGCATCATTCCCGATGTGGTTCTGGAAGAAAATCACCGCGATAGCCTGCTAATCACCAAGCACCCGGTCGAGGCCGGCGCGGCGATTACGGATCACGCTTTCCTGCTTCCGGCCGAAGTCGAGATGCGGTGCGGCTTTTCGAATAGCTCCCACGGCGATCCAGGGTATGCGCGGGCTGTCTACGACGCTCTCCGGCGCATCCAGGCTAGCCGCCGCCCCTTCACGGTCTTTTCGGGTAAGCGTCGATACAAGGACATGCTGATCGCCGACCTCGGAGTTACGACCGAGGCCCGGACAGAGAACGTGCTAGCCGTCGCCGTCCGGCTCCAGCAAATTATCATCGTCTCGACTAAGACGGCGGGGGCTGGAACGAGCACCGCGGGTGTCGGCGCTTCGCAAGCCAGCCCTGAGTCGACCGGATCGGTGCAGAACAGCGGTGAGAAGCGAGCTGCCGAGATCGGCGATCAATCGTTTGCTGGCGCCGCCAATCCGAATTTCAACCCGGGCGCCTTCAGCGCTGATGGCGGTACGCTCGGCAACGGCTCGTTTGGCCTCGACGGCATCTCCTCCTCCATCAACATTCCAGAAGATTTTATGAGTGCCCCCCGCACGACGGCGCCCGCGACGAGCGGCACGGACAACTTCTGGGGCGGTCCCTAATGGCCATCGTCGAGATCCCGCTGACGCCCAAGGCGCAGTCCTTCTCCATCACGCTCGGCGGCGTGCCCTATCGGATGCGGTTGATGTTCAACGACGCCGACGAGGGTGGCTGGACGCTCGACATCGGCGACCAGGGCGGAGCGCTTCTACTGGCGGGCGTGCCGCTGATCCCCGGCGTCGATCTCCTCGCGCAGCACGCGCACATGAGCTGGCCGGGCTCCCTGGTGGTGACGAGCGACCGCGATGCCGGCGAATACCCGACGTTCGACGGCCTCGGCACCACCTCGCACCTCTACTTCGTGACGACCTGACGGCGATGGGCGAGCAGTACCTGCGCAGCGTGAATCTGTACGCCGACGATCGGGAGGTGTTCAGCAGTGCCGTGAACACGGGCGACGTGGCGGGCGGCCTGCGCATCCGTTTCAGCGTTCAGCAGGGCGACACGAGCAAGCCGAACGTCTGCAACGTCATCGTCACGAATCCCGCCCCGTCGAACGCCAAGGCGTTCATGCAGGAGTTCAAGCGGATCACGCTTGCGGCCGGCTATGGCGGCGAGACCAGGATCATCTTCAGGGGCGAAATTATTCAGGCCCGGTCCGGACGGGAAGACGTGACCGACACCTACCTGCATGTGCTGGCGCGCAGCGGAGAGCGAGCGCGCAACTACGCCACGGTCAATCAGGCACTTGCGGCCGGGCACACCTATCGGGACCGGATCGACCTCGCCACCAAGGCCATGCGGCAGTACGGGATCGCGATCGGGCATATCGAGGACCTCGGGGGCAAGAAATTCCCCCGCAACTACATCGCCTTCGGCATGGCGAAAGACCTCCTGCGGGAAGTGTGTGAAGGCGCAGGCGCGTCGTGGAGCATCCAGAACAACACCTTTCAGGTCGTGAAGAACGACAGCACCGTGCCGGGCTCGCGGGTCGTCTTGAATAGCAACACCGGCCTCATCGGCAGGCCGGTCCAGACCATCCAGGGCATTGAGGGCCGGTGCCTCCTCAACCCGATGTTGCTCCCCGGCGGCAAGGTCGAGATCAACGAGAAAAGCGTCGAGCAGGCCGCATTCGACCCGGCCTATCAGGGCGAACGATCAAACGCCTTGATCCAGCGCATCGCGGCAGACGGCGTCTATAAGCCATGCCTTTTAAGGTGTTTTCTTAGCCATTAGCTTGGCCTTTTCGAGGACCCTGGCGGTGGCGACGTGTTTTCGGGCCGTAGCCGCCGCTACATAGGGCTTGTCGACCTTGCGCTTGGGACCACGCGGGCTGGTTGCAATCCGCCCTGGGTCGACCCGCTCCGCCAAGGCGAGCAAGCGGGCCGCGACGCTCGCCGCATCCTCCTGGCCCGTCAACACAGAGCCGTGTCCGAGCGCCACCATCAGCCCCTCGTAGCCGGCACCGATCTGACGGCTCAGGTGGAACACCGAGACCCGCGGCTCGGGCCCGTGCACCTGCTCGATGCACGCGCTCAGCAGGCTCAGCACGTTGTGGGCCAGAACGGCAGCGGCAAACCCCAGCAGGGCCGCCCGCGGACGACCCAGGCGACCGGCCTCGCTGTGCAGCACCCGTTCCATCTGCAGGAACAGACCCTCGATCCGCCAGCGTCGCCGATACACCTGCGCGATCTGCGCCGCACTGACGCTCGCCGGCAGGTTGCTCCACAGCCAGATCGTCCGGTCTCCCTCCGTCGTTGGCGCCGTCAAGCTCAGCGCGATGCGCCGCCACGCATCGCCGCTCCCCTCCAGCGTAATGCTCTGCTCACACAGTGTGCCGGTCTCGCAGGAGCCGCACGCCTGCCAATCCCCCTGCGCGCCCAGGCGGGGATGGTTGCCGTGCCGACGCACCACGAAGTGGCTGCCTGCCTCAACCAGACCCTGCAGCCAGGTCCGGACACAGAAGTGCCGATCGGCGACCCAGACCTGACCGGGCGCGGCAGCGTCCAGGAGGGCCCGGGCCAGCGCCCGTTCGTCGGCATAAGCATCTTCGGCCGCCACCAGATCGACGGCCAGGCCGGTATCGGGATCGTAGACGACCAGGGTCTGCCCCGGCAGGGCGGCGCCGCGATGCGCGCGCAGAGGCTTCAGGCGCTTGTCGCTGCCGGGCAGATGGTTGCCGTCCAGCACGCGCAGTGCGTAGCCCGGCAGGCTCGGATGGCCGGTGCCCGCCGCGGTCATCACCGGGGCCAGTCGGGTCGCGCTCCCTCCGGGACGACTCGGGCGAACCACGGGATGAGGCCGAGGAAGCGGGTCTCGTGATCGGAGAGGACCGGCGCGGCCATGGCCGGAGCCGCCACCCCAACCGCCATACCGATTACCGGCAGGGCCGCGAGGGCGCGGAGGAAGAGGCGCCGAGCGGGCGGGGCCGGCTCGGGCTCCACGCGCATCGCGCGGATTGCAGCGGTCACGGGGCCGTGAGTTTCGGACACGACTGTGCTATTGGCGTTGTAGGCCATCGGGATCGGCTCCATCGATCTTGAGGGTTGAGGCCCGGCGAAAGCTCCTACCTTCCCGCCGGGCCGTTTTGATTCAGGCTTGGCCGGGCTTGTGCCCAGCACGCTCCGCTGCCAGTCCGTCGCGGGCGTAAGCGATGCCCTTTTCGGTGAACATCGGCCTCATGCCTGAGGCGATTCGACCATCCGGGAAGCGGAGCATCACCGGCTGCTCCACCATCAACCCGGCCGCGAGGACGTGCGGCTGAACCCGATAGCGGTAGTCGTTGCCCTCGGCATCCACGCCGTTAGCATCGACATCAACAAGGTGCGGGTCGGCCATCACGCGCCTTCCAGGCCGGGGATGTCCTTGCCGAGCTTCTTCGCGAGGTACTTGAGTCCCTTTGGCGTGACGTAGGTGCGGTGACGCGCCTTGTCGTCCACCATCGTCACCTTGACCTCGAAGATGCCCATGGTGCGGTACTGCGCCCGCGGCACGAGATCGCCGCCCTGATAGAAGAGGAACTGCTGTTTGAGCCAGCCGATGAATTTGTTCGGCGGCTCGATCAGGATGCGGCCCGCATTCTGGAGGCCGTAGACACCATCGGCATTCATGAAGCGGTCGAAGAAGCTGGTCTTGGGCTTGTCGGCCTCGATCTTTGCCTCGGCCTGCGCCGCCTTTTCCTCCGCCGCGACGGCTCGGTGCTCCAACTCCTGGTTCACTTCGATCAGTTGGAGGGCGATCTTGGAAAGCTGCCCGATGTCGCGGACGTCGATCGCCGGAGCGGACGGGACCGAATAGCTGCCGGTCTTTCTGATGGCCGGGAGCACATCGTGGAACACCCACCGCTGGAAGCGGGCGATGAACTCTCGCGTCTCGGCCGGGACCGTGGAAGTGGCCCGGCGCTGTAGGATAGCCCGGTAAAGGCCCGCCTCGGAAATCACCGAGACATCCTGCTCTCCGCCAAGGGTGGGCACTGAGTGCCTACCCTTTTCGTCGTCGTCGAGCGAGCGGATGAGATCCTGGCGGTCGCGTGCCCGAGGAACGTTGCAGCATCGCCAGCGATGAACCACGGCTCACCGTTGCGGTTGAGGGCGCGCAACGTGCGGTCCTCAAAAACGAAGGGCGTTAGTCCCCTTCCCATGCTATTGTCGGTCATCTGCGGATCTTCCTCATCCGTGGATTTCGGAACCGCCCTGGCAGGCGGGATCGGAGGAACCGACGGCGGGGGTCGCCTGGCAGCTTTGCCCCGTCGTCGGTGTTTCGCCTTCACCAAACGCCTGCGCGAGGTGATGGACGATTTCGGAATTCATTGAACGTCTGTTTGCTTTGGCCGCCGCCGCGATCCGGTCGCGCATGCCATCGGGCATTCTCACGCTGAACCGGTCGGCCACTTGGCTCGGGTACATCCGACCTCCGTGGGTGCAAGTTGCCCTCATTGTGTGACACGGCGCTCGCGTGAGTGCAAGTGGCACCCATCGATTTTTGGGTGCAAGTTGGTATCAGCGGCACATGGACGACGAGGACAAATACCCGAGCCAGCTTGCCGACCGCTTTCAAGTTCGCATGCCGCCCGGCCTGCGAGAGAGGATCGCTCGTGCCGCGATGTATAGCGGGCGGTCTATGAACACTGAAATCGTGCAAGTATTAGAAAAGCACTTTCCTCCTGAACCAACGGAGCAAGAGGTTGCGGAGACTGTTCTTTATTACTTGAATGCTCTTGAGGGTTCGAATCTCCCCAAGCTTCGCTCCGATCTGTATGAGGAGCTGATGCGCCACAAGCCCAAGATAGAGAAGCAGAGAAGTTTTCATCGGGATGAAAACAAATCAATTCTTGCTGGCAAGGCGCGTAAGAGGGGCACGGATCTCGACCCCTAAGCTCGCTTGCTCGACATTTAACTCTGCCGCCTGAAGGACGGTCTCTGAGATGTGGTGGCCCTTCCGCCGAAAGCCTGAGCCGCAAGAGAAGGGGCAGGCGCAACCGGTGCGCTACTCCGTTGCGATCCCGATGCCCGAGGGCATCGATCCGACCGCCTTCGATCGCATACCCCGAAAGCTCTGGAAGGACGATCCTGAGGGCGCGGTCGCGCTGATGCGCGACAAGAGCCTGAAGATCTTCAATTTCAACCGTGACCGTGCCGAGTACGTCGGCTGCAAGTTCTACATCTGGCGAACGGTCGGGGACGGAGATGTCTGCGAGGTCTGTGCCGAACGGAACGGAAAGCGGTTCTCGTACCGCAGGGAACCGCCCTACGGTCATGCGGGTATCTGCACGGCCTGCCCGCAGGGGTACTGCCGCTGTTACGTTGAACCGATCATTCCTGATTAGGACACTATGATGCGCGCCGCTCTCGCCCTCGCCGCCATTCTGGCCGTATCGCCCTGCCTCGGAGCAGAGAGGGCTCCAACGTTCCCAAAAAACACCGGCTACGAAGAGGCCCGTCGCAGCTTGATTGCGCTCGGATGGTCTCCCGTGACGATGCCCGGCGCGGATAGATGCGAGCAAGATGACGACCGGTGCCGCGGTCGGCCCGAGATGGAGGCGTGCGCAGGCACCGGCATGGGAAACTGCTCGTTCACATGGAGGCGCGGCGACACCCTGGTTGCGGTTGGCACGGTCGGCGAAACGAGCCCCGTGGTTGTGGGCGTCCGGTGTCGATCCGGTTGTCGCTAGCGAATGGCGGTCTGAGCATCCCGTAGTGCGGTTCCCGAGTAACGGTCCATTGCCCGCTCCCACCGCTGCGTGTCCGATCGGCCGTCGCCGCCCTGCTGGTTCACAGTATTGCTGATGCTGATGCTGCGATTGTCGTTGGTCGTGGCGTTCGATGTCGAGTGACCCATCGGGGCAGAGTTATTGAAAATCGAGTTAAACCGGTCCGCCGTCATTGCACCGCCGGGCATTTCCATCTTGGGGAAGCTCTGCGGCTTATAGGCAGGCACACTGCTCGTGCCCTTCGGCTGCACGGCCTGTTGCTGCTGAGTCTCCACAGCGCCCATAACCTGCTCAGGGGTGATAGACGCCCGCTGGCCCGGATAATAACCCTGACCGCTTTCCGTTGGGAACGAGGCCCATTCCTGTGCCAAGGCCTTCAGGATGGCGCCGCGCGTGCTTCCCTCTCGTTTGGCCTGGGCCATGCGGCGCTGATAAAGGCGCGTCGCGAGACGGTCTTGTAGAGCGCCATCGAATTTTTCTTGGCCGGTGAGGCCCATTTCTTTTCGGAGCCCGTTGAGCGTCTTGCGCATGAACTGATATCGGCCGATCGCCGACGAGCCCTTCATGCCGGACTGGATACTGTCGATTTCATCAAGCGTCTTGTCAGTAAGAGTGCCGCCGACCTGATGATTGAACGAGTCGTTGTAGCCTCGCTTGGTCGTCCCCTCAGCCCTTGCAATCAGGTCAAGGATTGGGCCGGCTGACGTCATCTCGGCATCCGGCGCCCCTCCAGACTGTCGGGCGCCTGATGCGCCCGACGCGCCGCTCTCACTGGTGCTGAGCCCAATCTTGCGCCGGATCGCGTCGTATCCGCGCCGAAGCAACCCGGGCCTCTCGGCTTCTCGCTCCCAGTTCAGATCCCGCTCGACCTGCTGCGTCACGTCCTTGTCGGTGCCGAACATGTGGTTGAAGACGCGCCCGAGCACGCTGTCGCCGCTACCGATCAACCCGAGCTTCGCCAGCAGGGAGATGACGCGCTCGATGGCCTTCCCGACGAGGAAGAGCTTGTTGCCGATGTTCTCCAGTGTCTTGGCGAGATCGCCGCTCTCGACGCTCTTGGTGAAGGTGTCGATCCCGCGGCCGACGCTGGCGAAGAACTCCGCGATTTCCTGCGGGCGTGCCTCGATCCAGCCGAGCAACCCCTTCGCGACGCGTTCCAGGGCCGGCGCGAGGTCGATCAGGAGCTTTTGCGCGAACGTGGTCGCCAGCGTCGTCAGGGATGTCAGCGAGCGTTGGAAGCTCGCGCCGGCCTTTCCCGCCTTCTCGTTGTCAAGGCCGATGGATGCCGCGATCCGCCCGTACTCGGCCTGATAGGCTTTGAACTCTTCGAGCTGCCGCGAGAGCATCTCGTAGGTGCCCTCGTCGATGCCGAGCAACTCCGCATACTGGCTTCCGACATAATGCGGATTTTTTTTGCGGATGGCGTCGATGCTATCGACCAGCACGTCCACGCTGTCGCGGGCCTTGCCCCCCTCGGTCGTGGCTACGCCTAGGTCGGTGATGAACTTCCGGATGCCGGGGTTCGTGCGCAGCGACCGACTGAAGCTCTCGATGGCGCCAGTCGCTTGCTCCGACGAACCACCGATCTGTGAGAAGGCATACTGCAGGCTGCGAAGGTTCTGAACCGACGCTCCGGTCCGCCGGCTCACGAATTCCAGCGTATCGAAGCTCTTCGCGACCTTCGCGACGGCGACGGACACGGCCAGGGCCATAGCCCCGAACGCAGTCGCGAGATGCCCGGCCTGGAGGGTGACGCCCTTGATCGTCTCCGTAACGCGCCGCTCGCCCTCCCGGTCGACCTTCCAGCCGAGGGACACGACGAACGCCTTGAGCACATCATCAGCCATTGCGCTCGATCCTACTCACTGGCTGTTCGGCGGCGCGGCGCTGAAGCGGTCGTTGAACTGGTCGGCCGTGATCCCGCCGGATTGCGGCCTCGGCTCCGCGTCCGTGATGCCGCGCGACGCGAGGGCCTTGGAGATCGGATCGCCGTTCGCGATGCCGATGAAGTCGCTGTAGAATTCGATCCCGCGCGTGTCGCCGGAGTGCTCGACGACGTAGAGCTTATAGACGTATGCCTTTTAAGGTTCGTTTATATTAACTATATCCTTGCAATGAGCGAAGCATTGCAAGGATCCGATCCAGTCTGGTCTGCCGTCATTGAACGGTTCGAGAACTATGCGCCGACGAGCCTGATGGCCCGCACGGCCTTGGAACACGCGCTGCCGGCCGGCTGGATCGACGAGGTGTTCGAGCAGCATCGCCAGCGGCAATACACGCGGGAGTTGCTGTTCTCCACTGTCGTCAGGCTGACGATGCTCGTCGCTCTCGGCCTGCGCTCGTCGTTGCACGCCGCTGCGCGCGAAGCCGAAGACCTGACCGTCTCGCTGCCCGCCCTCTACGACAAGGTCAACCGCACCGAGCCCGACCTGCTGCGCGCCCTCGTGCGCGGCAGAAGGACGCCGACGCCTTCCGCCGCCGGATCGAGCGCGAGCTCGACGACGGCACCGCCATAAGCCCCGACGCGAGGGTCACGGTCGCCCAGGCCGCGACCCACTACCTCAAGACGTTGGAGGATGGCGCGCGCGAAGGGGTGTGCGGCCGCATGCACATCCGCTCCGTCAAGATCGCGGTCGATAAATATCTGGTCCCCACGATCGGCAGTCTGATATTCGCCGATCTGAAATGGGCGGACATCGACCGGGTACATGACGGGATGAAGCGAGCAAAGCTCGGCCCTGTGTCCCGACGGAAGTACCTCAAGTACTATCGACAGATCGAAGACCTGTGCCTCCGCCGCGGCAACGCGATGAAGCCCGTCTTCCGCCCCTACATCGCCGAGATGAAGACGGTCGAGAGCGAGCCGGTGCGGGTGCTCTCGACGGCCGAGATCGGCGAACTGCTGAAGGCGATCGAGGCCCGCCCTCACGGCTTCCGGACGCAGACTCACGCGATGCTCCGATGCTTCGTCCACCTTGCGGCATTCTGCGGCCTGCGGTTCGGGGAGATCGCGGCCTTGCGCCTCGACCTCGACGCCGGCGTGCTGACGGTGGACCAGAGCGTCACCGTGCTCGGCGAGGTGAAGCGACCTAAGACGAAGGCCGGCGTTCGGAAGGTGGCCCTTCCTCGCCATCTCGTGGACCTGCTGCGGGACTACGCCGAGCACCATCGGCGCCCGAACCCGGACGGCTTCTTCTTCACCACCACGGCCGGCGGGCGGGTCCAGGCGGCGCCGTTCCACTATCAGTCCTGGCGCCCCCTGCTGCGCCGCGCCGGGCTCGTGGAGGGCGACGCCGAGGTGCCGCACTTCCACTCGCTCCGGCACTTCTGTGCCAGCGCGTGGATCGCTCTACAGATGCCGCTGCCCGAGGTCGCCAAGCGGATCGGCCACAGCAAGGTCGATATGACCCTGCGCGTCTATGCTCACGCCATCGGCGGCGACGAGATCCGGCGCGACTTCGCCGACGCCATGACCCCGGCGGCAGCGTCACCGAGCCCATCGCAATCCGGCCCGCCACGGACAACGACGTCGGCCGAGCGCAGGAATGGTTGCAGCGGGGCGGCTTGCAGCGTCTCGGCAAGGATGTGGCGCATCAGGCAGTAGACATGCGGGCCCACGAGCGCGCGTTCCATCCCCTGCGTGACTACCTCGACAGCCTGCGCTGGGATGCCCGCGAGCGGTTGGGGTCGTGGCTCACGACCTATCTCGGCGCCGAGGCTACCGCCTACACGTCGGGCATCGGCGAGATGTTCTTGATTGCCATGGTGGCCCGCATCTTCGAGCCCGGCTGCAAGGCCGACTACATGATGGTGCTGGAGGGGCCGCAGGGCGCTCGCAAGTCGACCGCGTGCGCCATCCTCGGCGGGCAGTGGTTCTCCGACAACCTGCCGGACGTGACGACCGGGAAGGACGTGGCGCAGCACCTGCCGGGCAAGTGGTTGATCGAGATCGCCGAGATGAGCGCCATGTCCAAGGTCGAGGACGCCGCGCTGAAGGCTTTCATCAGCCGCCCGGTGGAGCGCTACCGACCAAGCTACGGGCGCAAAGAGGTCATCCAGCCGCGCCAATGCGTCTTCATCGGCACGACCAACAAATCGGCTTACCTGCGCGACGAGACCGGCGGGCGTCGGTACTGGCCCGTGAAGGTCAGCCGGATCGACACCGATGCGCTCACCCGTGACAGGGACCAGCTCTTCGCGGAGGCGGTGGCGCATTACCGCGAGGGCACGCGCTGGTGGCCGGATGCCGCGTTCGAGGAACGCCATATCCGGCCGGAGCAGGACGCCAGGTTCGAGGCGGACGCCTGGGAGGAGGCGATTTCAGTCTATCTGATCGGAAAGAGCCGCGTGACGGTGACGGAGGTAGCTCGCGAAGGACTTCACATCGATCTTCCGAAGATCGGTGTTTCGGAACAACGTCGCATCATCGCGTCTCTGCAACGGTTGGGCTGGGAAGCCGGCAAGAGGAGGAAGAATGAACGACCCTACATCAGAGTTGTGCAAGACGATTACGGCGACTTCGGACGGGCGGCGGCCGCCGAGTGATCGGTCCAAAAAGGGTGACGGATGACGCATGGTGACGCATTTCCCTAACGAGGGCGCAACGCGCGCGCAGACACACATGATCGCGCACACATGATCGCGCGCCTGCGCACATGGACAGCGACCTATATGGAAAAGTCCGTCACCATGCGTCATCCGTCACCCTTACAGGAGCCGCCGAATGCCTCCGACCAAGAACACGATCCGGACGCTGGAGCCCACCGTCGTCGCGGCACCGCTCGGATATCGGGTGGGCTACATTTCTCCTCCGGACGATAGGCCAGTCACCGCGGACACCAAGCCAGAAGAGCTTTGGATAGGCTTCGATCCTGTCATCGCATGGATCGTTCAGCCATATGGCGAGGATACTGCCGATGGTCTGTCCGTACTTGGAGCCACAACGTACCCGGTCACGCCGGACGGAATCATCAACGGCGGCGACACTTATCTTGTGTCACCGGATGGTAAGTGGTCTTGGCCGGATGGTCCCGAACTAAAAGACGAGAACGGCGCTCGGCGACATTTCATCGACCAAGCGTTGAGAGGATGACAGCGATGAGGCAGCTTGAATGCATGATCGCTTGGACGCCCGCTGGATACGAGCACTCGGAGACGCGGGGTCGGGTGGAGGTCGGACCGTGGCCGGACAGGACCGGTTGGAGCCGTCGCTACAGTTCCCACGTCGGCGCTTGCTTCAGCGAACTGCACGACATGCCCGAGTGGCAGCGCCTCGCCATGCTGTTCATCGACTTCAACACGCTGGTGGTCCGCGACGGCATCGACCCGAAGGAGGCACATCGGGCCTTCCTGGTGATCGACGAGTACCGGGATCGGATCTCCCCCGATGTGCCGGGGGCGGCACCCTGACCCCGCCCCTGAACCGTCAGAGCCCCTGGGACCGTCGGACCTATACGGGTGGGCGGGGCCCCGTTCATTTCTAGCGCCAGGGTTCAAAACTGATGCACGACTTGATGCACGATTCCCCGTCCGACCCCCTGATTTCGATCGCCGAAGCGGCCACCCGGCTTGGCATTGACCGCAGCGTGCTGTCCCGGCAGGCCAAGAGCGGCGCGGTCCGCAGCTATCGCGGAAAAGTGAGGTTTTCCGAGGTGTTAGCGGACCGCGCCGCCAACATCGACCTGACCCGCTCCGGCCGCAGCAAGGGGCAATCGGAGCCCGCTCAGAAGGCCCGGACGCCGCAGCGTGCATCACCCCGTGCATCAAGTCGTGCATCAGTTGATGCACGGTCTGATGCACGAAATGCTGATGCAGGCGAAACCGCGGACGTGGAGGCCGATGAGGCGCCCAACACGGTCACCGTTGATGGCCGGACCATGACGAGGGCCGAGGCGCTGACGCTGAAGGAAACCTGCCTCGCGCTGGCAGCCGAACTCCAACTGGACATCAAGCGCGGGAAGGTGATCGACCGGGCCGAGGCCCATCGGGACTTCTTCGAGCAAGGCCGCGTCCATCGCGATGCCTGGATCGCTTGGCCGGCGCGCGTGTCGATCCTGATGGCGGAGGAGATCCGGATTGACCCTGCCACCGGCAAGGCCGACGAGCGCGTTCTAACCAGCGTGCTCGCCAAGTACGTCCGCGAACATCTTGACGAGATGGGCGAGCCGGACGAGCCTGATTGGAAATCGCCAGCCTGAACATCACGTAGACAGGACAATCGATCTCGATTGCTTGACGGGAGACTGACTATGACGACACAAAAGTCTGCTGACACCAAGGCTCCCGCGAAGACTTCCGCGACCGCCGCGGTGCCCGCATCGTGCCTCGATACGACCAGCCTGCGCGCCGCATGGCGCCGGGGCCTCATGCCGGATCGGGACAACGACGCGCCACCCGCCCCGCGCGACCGCAGGCTCGAGACTGACGAGCCGGAATCGCCCGTCTGAGCCCCGGCCGGCGCGGAGGTGTCCGGTTTGTCCACCCCCGGTGTCCGGTTTTGTCCACTCCCCCGCGCCGGCCGGTAGGCGCATCCTCTGGGGATGTTCGACGATCTTCCCCCCGCTGCCCGCTCGCTCGCCTACCTGCCGCAAGCCCTGGCCGATGCCGCCCGTCGCTCCCCCGACCCGCGCGTGTCCGCGGCCGGCGACGCGCTCCGCGCCCTCGGCGACCGGCTCCGCCTCGATGGTGCGGAAGGCACGGCGCCGCTCGACCTCGCCCGCGACCGCAACACCCGGATCGGGGAGCACTGAGCCGTGGCCGACTACGACGCCGACGAAGCCGCAGCCATCGCCGCGCTCTGCACCGATTGCGGGGTGCCGCACATGGCGGCCAGCCTTCTCGCCGAGGGCGTGAGCCTGGACGTGGCCAAGACCCGCATCAGCATCGTCGGCACCGCCATGGAGATCATGGCCATCGCGCGCCGGAAAGACCCAAGCATTCCCGCCGGGCTGGCAACGGACATGCTGGCTCAGGGCAAGAACATCGAGCAGATCCGCACGGCATTGTTCGAATACATCGTCGCTGCCGAGGATGCGGTCGGCGAGATCAACAGCCACACGCCGTTGCCCATGAGCGAGGCGGACCATCAGCGGACGGCGTCGCGGGCGAGCATGGAACGCGAGCTGCGCGCCAAGGGCCTGGAGCCCGTATCGAGGACCGGACGATGAGCTACGAGGTTCGCACCGAGGCGGAGCGCACCGCATCGCGCGCGCATCGACACGCTGATGCACACCATCCGGGGCGGCGGCCACTGGTCCGAAACCCCTGCCGCCGAGCAGGAAGTCGATGCCCGTTTCAACGAGATCTTCGCGTTCGACTATCGCCAGGCGCGGGCCGGCGATGAGCAAGCCAAGGTCCGCGTGGCGCACTACCGAGACGACAACCGCCGCCGCCGCTCCATCGGGCTCTCAGCCGTCTTCCCCGAGCCGGCCGAGCCCATCGAGGCGGCGGCACCTCGCACCGCCGACCCCCGCGACGCCGTGCTGACCGCCATGCGGGCCTCGAACCGGCCGGGCCGGTGGCCCTGACCGCCCCCACCCGCCAGCGCCGTCGCACACGCCCGCCTCGCTGGCCAACGCACACCGGAGCATCGCCATGACGAGCGGATTTCACGACGCCACCGGATCGGGCGGCGGGTTGGCCCATGCATTCGAGCAGCCCTACGAGGATCGCGGACAGCTTCCCGGCCAGCTTCCGAAGCACGTCGCCCAATTCATCGACGAATTGGAGATGACGAACGACGAACTCAACGCGGCGGTCAACGCATCGCATGAGTCGTTTCTGGATGAGAGGGTCGAGCGCGACCGTATCCGCGCGCACATTCAAGAGATGGAGCGTCACCCGCAACTGCGGCGAGACGACAAAGTGTACGTCGTCGCGCAGAAGCAGTTGCAGGCATCGCGGGAGCGTGTAGCCGCGCTTCAAGAGCGCCACGGCCGGGTGCAGGCCCGTTGGCAACCGCTGAACGGTCTCGTCACCAGCATCGCCAAATGGCGCGTCGATCACGCGGGCGACATGATCGAGCCGTTCGCCGGCCCGGCGCCGAAGCTCGCCCGCAACGAGAAGCCGCTCGACGCCATCGGCCGCCTGCGCAAGAGGGTCGCCGAGATCCGGCAGGAGGCGGGCCGCATCGAGCGCGCCCCGATCCCGGCCGCCGAGGCGAAGGCCGCCGCGAAGGCGTTCATCGAGCACATGGCGTTTGCCGGCCGCCCCGACGTGGCGCCGCTGCTGCGGGGCGAGAACAAGCCCGATTGGCCGCACCTCGCCTACCACTCGCAACACCCCGTGTGGACGGATGGAGGCCACCATCAGGTCGCGGCGGCGGGCTTCAACTTCGATGCCGTCGGCCTCACGGCGTGGCTGCACGGCCCGGCCATGCTGAAGGCCCTGGAAGCGCAGATCGACGCCGAGGCGAAGGACGACCGCGCCATCCCGACCGAGGGCCGCGCCGAGCGCCTGGAAGCCCTGGCCGCCGAGATGCTGGCGATCGAGCGCGAGGAGGAGGCCATCATCCGCGCCGTCGCCGAGGACGGCATCCCGGTCGAGCGCCGGCCGGACGCCAGCCCCGAGGCGGTGCTGCAGGTGCGGGTCGCGGCCTGACGCGCCTACGCCGAATGGCGGGGCCGGCTCACCGCTTGAACCGGTCCCGCAGCGCCTCGTTCGCCCGCACCTGCCAGCCGGGGCCGCTCGCCCGCATGGCGTCGATCACGTCGGCATCGAGCCGCAACGTCACCTGCTGCTTCGGGCTGTCCGCACGAGGCCGTCCGCGGCTGCGGCGCGCGAGTTCCGCCCCGTCGCCCGGCACCGCGCGCGCCATCATCTCATCGGTCAGTTCGGGGATTTCCTCGTATTCTTCAGTCGTGATCTCGTGGGCGTCCATCTTGGCAAGATCAGTCTCGCCAAGGCCCTCAGTCGAGGGCCGGTCCATACTTCTTTTGCTCGCGGTCATTGGCCTTCCTCATCGAAATAACGTGGCGATCATCCCCGCGCGGCGTCCAGCACACGATGACCATGCGGCCCGCGAGGAACCCGACCGTCAGGAGGCGGGTCTCGCCGTAGTCGTGGCGATCATCCTCGATGGTGACGCACGGGCCGGCGAACACGAGCGCCGCGCTCGCGAAGTCGATACCCCGCTCCCGGAGGGTCTGGTCTCGCTTCGCGGGGTGAAAGGTGATCGCCATGGGTTTTTCGTAACGCCAGAAAACAGAGGCGTCAATGAATAAATGGCGTGCCAAAAATAGATGGGAAACGGGCCAAGCGCCGCCTCGCAGACGAGTACGACGCGGCACAAGATCGGGGCGAGGTCGCCTCGGGTCGTGACGGCCCTGGTGCTGGCGTTTCCAATGGGAACGCCAAGGCCACGGTCGCCAACCTCGGTCTGACCCGCAAGGCGATCCACGAAGCCCGGCGGCCCAACCTCTCAGGCGGGCGCGGCCGGCGCTTTCTTATAAAATCCCCTTGTAGAGGGCATTTGGCGAGACAAGGGACTACTTCGGTTATTTTTTGCTGTCTTTTCCGTTTTCGCCGTAATGAGCTTCAACCTTTTCCGCAATTTTCTCAATATCTCCGGCCAACCGCCGAAAAAATCCAGCAAAACTATCGAATTGCCTTTGCCACTCTTCTCTTGGTAGCTCGCCTGGGTTCATATTGTTTGCGAACTTATGAAGTGTATCTAGGCTATAATCAAAATAGTGTTGCGTGCTGAGACTTACCTGAAGTCTCGCAATAATCTCCGCGTTCATGGATCGACCGTTCGCCTCGGCTTCGGCCTTGAGGCGGTCGCGCATGCCATCCGGCAGGCGGAGGACGAACTTGTCTTGTTCTCGGGCGGGTGTTTCGTCGGCCATGCCGCATCCATACTGGCACGGAGCCACTTCTTGAATGGTGGCACGATGCCACTTTTATCGTTGACAGGCAGATGGCACAGTGCCACTTTGATCCTGCGATCACCGTTCAGGGACAAATCGCCAATGCAACCCCACCCCTTGCGGGAGCCCGACAAGTTCGTCGTCCGTCTTCCCGAAGGTATGCGCTCGACTATCGCGGAAATGGCGAAGTCAAACCGCCGCTCCATGAACAGCGAAATCGTGTTTCATCTTGAGCAGGCCATGGCCTCCCAGAGGAACACAAACAAAACGGCCCCGACAGGCGTTACAGCGCCGGCCGGGGCCTCACCCGAAGCGTGAGAGGTCACCCATGTCTCAGGTTGGAAACCAGCATACCACGAACCCGCCCCTGTGCGGAACCGCCGATCCCATCGCCGCCCTGCGCGCCGCGCTGGAACGGCACTTCGCCGAGATGGGCCTGACCGTCGATTTCGACGCGCCGCTCCCCGCCACCACCGCGACCGATGCCGAGACCGGCACCGTCGTCGCCCGCGCCGCGTGAAGGAGGGAACCATGGCACGTCTCGACACCACCCCGCCCTTCGGCCCGCGTCCCGGCATCCATCGCGGCGCGCCGTTCACGCCCGAGCCGGGAGCGCCGGCCTCCCCCGCGCAGATCAAGGCGATCGGTGACACGATCGCGGCCGAGAGGAAAGCGCGCAAGGACGCCGCATACGACCGGTTCACGGCTCTGTTCGCCGAGTGGCTGCGCAGCCGCGCGCAGTCCTTGCTCGGCGTCGATGACGAGGAGATCCCGTTCACGCACAGCGACCGTGAGGACGAACTGGCTCGCCTCATCACCACAACACCGGCGGCCGTGCCGTGGATGGTCCTCTACAAGCTGCAGGTGCTGGAGCACTACCTTGGCGACGACGGCACGAACTGGACCGACAACCGCGAGCTGGTGATGCTGGCCGGCATCCGGGCCGACCTGCTGCGGTTCACCCTGGAGGAGCGGTCATGACCCTGCTGACCTACCTCCGCACCCGCGCCCTGCTCTGGCGGGCTTGCCATCACGCCGAGGAAGCCCGCCGCCTATGGCTGGCCTCAGAAGCCCACAGCCGGCGCGTGACGGCCTGCCTGGATCGCATCGAGACCGACATCGCCACCGGCCGCGTCGTCCTTTCCCGCTGATCCTCTCGGCCCGGCCGCCGCGTCGGCCCACCGTTCCTGCCTGGAACGCTCGCCCCGCCCGGCCGGGCCTCACTGCCGCCGCTCCGAAACATCGGAAAATCCGACGTTATCCGCGACGCCCTCAACGCGGCCCCTCCCGTGAGGAATCCCTTCATGTCCCAACTCGTCACCGTCCCCTTCCACGGGGACACGCTGTTCGCTGTCCGCGACGGCGCCGAGGTCCGCGTCGCGCTCAAGCCCATCACCGACCGGCTCGGCCTCGATTGGTCGGCGCAGTACCGCCGGACCAAGCGCGACGCCATTCTGGCTGAGGGTATTGCCATAATGGCAATGCCTTCGCCGGGCGGCTCGCAGGATGCCACCTGCCTGCAACTCGACCTCCTGCCCGGCTGGCTGTTCGGCATCTCGGCCAATCAGGTGAAGCCGGAGGCCCGCCCCCTGGTGCTCACCTACCAGCGTGAGTGCCACGCCACCCTGTTCCGGCGGTTCTTCGGAGCGCCCGGCGAAAGGGATGGTCATCACGACCACACCCTGCCCGCCAGCCCCGTCCGCGAGGAGTCCGTCTCCGTGCGGCACGGCCTCGTCAAGGAAGCCCGCCAGACCTTCGGCACCCGCGCGGCCGGCTCGCTCTGGTTCGCCCTCGGCCTGCCGATCGTCCCCGAGATGCGCGACGGCGGGCGCCAGGGCGCATTCGGCTTCACCTACACCGCCGTCCCCGCCGCCCCCGAGAGGAGTGCCTGACCATGGCGAGCGTCGCAAAGCGCGAATGGACCCACAAGAACGAAACGAAGGTCGCATGGGTGGTCCGCTACACCGACCAGGGCGGAAAGCGGCGGCTCAAGACCTTCGACAAGAAGAAGGATGCCGACCGCTACCGGACCAAGGTGGAAACCGAGATAGAGGCCGGCACCCACGTCGCCGCCTCGCAGAGCGTCACGGTCGGCGAGGCCCTGGACCTCTGGCTGACGAACTGCGATGCGCGGGTTCAGGCCAGGGATCGCATCCGCGCGCGGACGGTGCGGAACTTCCGATGCACCGTCGAGAACCATGTTCGGCCGCAACTTGGCAAGCGCAGGCTGACCGATCTGACCTTCCGGTCGCTCCAAGCGTGGGTCGATGAACTGGCCTTTGACAAGGAGGCTCCGCGTGGTTTCCAAACCCTGCGCAACGCTGCGGGATGCCTGAGCCTCACCCTGAAACACGCGGTGCATAAGGGGCTCGTCGGCAAGAACGTGCTGAGGGACGAGGATCTGCACATCCCTGGCCGCAAGACGGTGCGCATCGACATCCCGTCGAAGATCGAGATCCGGAGGATGCTCGACGCCAGCGGCACCGTGACCGGCCGGGGCGGCGTCGCCAAGTACCTCCGCGCCATGCTGCACACGGCGGTGTTTGCCGGGCTGCGCCAGGGCGAACTGCGCGCCCTGCGGTGGGACCATATCGACTTCGAGTCGGGTGTCATCCGCGTCCGCGTTGCCGCCGACAACCTCGGGCACGTCGATGAGCCCAAGTCGGCCGCCGGTATCCGCGACGTCCCCCTGGCGCCGCGCCTCGCCGTCGAACTGAAGACGTGGAAGCTGGCTTCCCGGGCAAACTCTGGCAACCTCGTGTTCGCCGGGGAGCGCGGAACGATGGTGCAGCCGGCTGCCATCGATCGCAGTTGGCACCGGCTCCAGCGGCGCATCCTCACCGCTGGGAAGGGCCAGACCGTGCAGCCGCGCGAGCGCTACCACTTCCATGCCTTGCGGCACGTCTGCGCCAGCCTCCTCATCAAGGCCGGGCTTCCACCCAAGCGCATTCAGGCCATCATGGGCCACGCCTCGATCAGCATGACGTTCGACCGCTACGGTCATCTCTTCGAAGATCCGGAAGCCGTGCAGAACGCCATGACGAAGATCGGACGCGACTTGGCGGGGTGATCCTGCGCGACAAGGGCGCGACATAGCGACCTAAGTCATTGCTCTGAAACGATACTGATTTCGTCTGCGACGAGATCGACAAGTATCCGCTCTCGGCCGGCGGCGAGGGCCCGCCGATCGACCTCGCCGAGGAGCGGCAGGCCGAGTTCAAGGCCAACAGCCTGACCGTGCTCGCGTGCTCGCCGACCGTGGCCGGGCGCTCGGCGATCGAGGCGAGCTATGAGGAAAGCGACCAGCGCAAGCCCTTCGTCTGCTGTCCGCACTGCTCGGCGTGGCAGGCGATGGAGTGGGAGCAGGTCAGGTTCGACAAGGACGAGGACGGCAAGATCATCACCGCCTCGGCGCGCTACGAGTGCGTCGCCTGCGAGCGGCCGTGGAGCCCGGCGCAGCGGCTCGCGGCGCTCCGCCGGATCGAGTGGCGCCAGACCAGGCCGTTCACCTGCTGCGGTGAGAAGCAGGTGCCGGAGCAGTGGGCGCCCCTGGCGCACGGGGTGCGGCGGGCGCTGTGCCGGTGCTGCGGCACCCTGGCGGTGTCGAACGAGCACGCGGGCGGGCAGGCGTCCAAGCTCTACGCCCCGAAGCAGACCATCAGGGAGACGGTCGCGAAGTTCGCGCGGGCGCTGAAGCGGGGACCGGAAGCATTGCGGGCGTTCTTCAACACGCAGCTTGCCCGGACGTGGAAAGAGGGTGTCGACGTCCCTGAGTGGAAGGACGTCTACGCCCGGCGCGACGACTACCTGTCCGGCACGGTCTCGCACGGCGCGCTGATCCTGTTCGCCGGTGTCAACGTGCAGAAGGATCGCCTTGAGGTCTCGATCTGGGGCTTCGGGCGCATCGGCACCGGCATCGTGCCGCGCTCGATCGCGGCACGCCCGGTCGCGGGCTTAAGCGAGGAGCAGGCCAAGCGGGTTCGGCAGGAGGACGCGGCGTTCCGCGCCGCCCTGCAGAGCCTGTTCCTGGCCTGGACCGATGAGGCCGATTCGGTCGGGGCGCACGACTTCTACGGGCTGCAGGCCATCGCGGTCACCGGCATGGTCGAGGGCGGCGAGAGCTTCACCCGCCTGCGCACCCGCCTCCTGTCCGACGGCCTCACCGTGCCGCTGCAGTTGCAGGTGCTTAATAGGGAAATCGCGGCCACCGCGTAAGTCATTGTCTTCAAATGCGAAAGCCGCCTTCGGGCGGCTTTTTCATGTGGCGGTCCGAGAGCCGTCCCCGCCGCGCCAAGCCATTGATTTTACACAGACCGACAAAGCGGACCGGCGCGCGCATGCAACATGGCTGCAACATGAGCGACAGGGAAAACCAGTGAGCGACACAACGACAACCGACCTTCTGAACGGCGTCGAAGCCATCGCGAAGTATCTCCGGATGACGCCGAGGCAGGTGCGGCACCGCGCCCTGACAGGTGAAATTCCGACCTTCAAGATCGGGCGTACCGTCTGCGCGCGCGAGTCCTCGTTGACTTCGTGGCTCGCTGCCGCCGAGGCCGCCGCGATCCATCGCCCGGCGGCCTGACGTGTCCGGCCTCGCGTCGGTGGACCAGTGGGGCCCCTTCGCCCCCGGCCTCGCCGAGACCGAACGCGTCGCCCGGCTCCGCGGCTTGCGGGCTATCCTTCGGCTGTGCTGCGGGGATCGAGGCCGAGCGGCGGAAGCGGAACTCCGCGCGGCCGAAGGCGACGCCGGCCGGGCCGGTGACGCGCTGGCCGCCCTGATGCGCCTCGAACCACTCGACCGCCGCCGCGTCTTGGCGAGCTACGCCGCGCTCGCGCGCTGATCGGCAGCGAAGGAAGAGCTTCGGCCACCTTGCACCCCTTTTGTTGATCCCTGCTTTTATTTGCAGGTCTTGATCGACATGAACAATGCATCCGCGATGCATTCTCCGCAATATCAATTGCTGGAGAGGTGTTTGCAGCATTCGCTCGCCAGGAGGCGAAAGTAACATGCCCCCCGACCTTGTGACCCGCCGCGCCAGCGTCTCGGCCGGCTCATACGACCCCGAGACGCGAACCTTCACCGCCGTCGCCGCGACCGGCACGCCGGTCTCTCGCCCCGACTATTTCGAGGGCGGCACCTACGACGAATGCCTCTCCATCTCGGCCCAGGCGATCCGGCTCGCCCGCTTCGCCTCCGGCCGCGCCCCGATCCTCAACGCGCACCGGTCCGGCACGCTCGCCGACCAGATCGGCGTGGTGACCGGAGCCAGGATCGAGGGCGGCGAGCTCATCGTCACCGGCCAGTTCTCCGAGCGCGCCGAGGTCGCGTCGATCGGCGCCGACCTCGCGGCCGGCGTCATCCGCAACGTCTCCGTGGGCTACCGCGCCTACGCCTCCGACGAGAAGACCCCGGCGAAGGGCCGCCGGACCGTCACCCACGTGGATTGGGAGCCCTACGAGCTGAGCCTCGTCCCCATGCCCGCCGATCCCAACGCCTTCATCCGCTCCGCAGGAGGACACATGGAACCCGAGAACGACGACATCCAGACCCGCAGCGCCCCGCAGGACCCGCCCGCGAACCGCCCGGCGCTCGACGTGCAGACCCGCGCCGAGCGGCTCCGCGTCGGCACCATCACGGACATCGCCACGCGCGGCCGGCTCGGACCGGCCGTGCTTCAGGCGGCCATCGACGGCGGCACGAGCGTCGAGGACTTCCGGGCCCAGGCATTGGACGCGATGGCCCGCCGCGCCGAGGGCACCCCGACCGGCGCCACGGCCCGCAGCCACTTCCAGAACGAGAGCCTGGACAACCCCGACTTCATGGCCCGGTCCATCGAGGGCGCCCTGTTCTCCCGCATGAGCGGGGCGGCGCCCGAGGGCGCGGCCCGCGAGTTCATGGGCAAGCGCCTGCTCGACATCGGCGCTGACCTGCTCCGCGCGCGCGGGGAGCGTGTGGACCTCGCCCGGCCCGACCGCATCGCCACCGGCATGATGGAGCGCGGCGGGATGCACGGCACGGGCGACTTCCCGCTGATGCTCGGCAACGTCATGAACCGGCGCCTGCTCGACCTGTTCAAGGCCGCGGAGGGCGGCGCCGCCCGCATCGCTGCACCGGGCACGGCGAAGGACTTCCGGCCGCAGAACGAGGGCCGGCTGTCGTCTTTCCCCGAACTGGAAAAGGTGAACGAGCACGGCGAGATCAAGTTCGGCACGCTGGACGAGAGCGGCGAGTCCATCGCCATCGCCAGCTACGGCAAGGGCATCGGCGTCACGTTCCAGGTCCTGGTCAACGACGATCTGGGCGCGGTGGACCGCTCCATCCGCGACATCGGCTTCGCGACCGGCGAGTTGAAGTCCAAGCTCATCCTCGCGGCGCTCGCGGCCAAGCTGTCGGACGGCAAGACCGTCTTCCATGCCGACCACGGCAATCTCGGGCTCACCGGCCCGATCTCCATCGATGCGGCCGGCGCCGGCCGCCTCGCCATGCGCAACCAGACCGCCCTGGACAAGCGGACGAAGCTCGGCATCTCGCCGAAATTCATCCTCGTCCCGAACGAGTTGGAGACCGCAGCGGACCGGCTCGTCGCGCCGATCTCCCCGACGCGGGGCGAGGACACCAACCCGTTCGCCGGCAAGCTGGAGGTGCTGGTGGAGCCCCGGCTGTCGGAGGTAGCGCCCTGATATCTGTTCGCCGACCCGGCGCTCTACCCCGTGATCCGCTTCCTCACGCTTCAGGGCTTCGAGGGGCCGCGCCTCGAGGTGGAGCAGGAATTCAGGAAGATCGGGACGAGCTACCGCGTCACCTGGCACTGCGGTGCCGGCGCGGTGGACTATCGCGGCGCCTGGAAGAGCCCCGGCTGATGGCCGCGCCAGAGCAGGAGGCGTCGCGGGATCGCGGCGCCTCCCCCGATCTCGGCGAGGCCCGGCCGCCGCGCCCGCCGCGAGGCGGGCCGGATGCCCGGCCGTTCTTCGCGCGCGTGCTGGGCGGCGGGCCGGGCTCGCCCCCGGTGATCGAAGTCGGGATAGAGCTGTGCCCCGGCCAGCCGGGCGGCAACGTCCCGACCATGCGCCTGCGCATCCCCTACCGGCAGGCCGTGCGCCTCCAAGCCCAGCTCGGCGCCGCCATCGGCAACGCCCAGGCGTGGGGCCGCGTGCCTCCCGGCGAGCCCGAGCGCAGCGACGAAGCCTGACGCCCTCGCCAGAGGGAAGCCGGGCCGGGGATGCCCCGGCCCGCACCGCCTTTCTCCGGGGAACCGCGACATGAACGTGCCACCGGCCAGCGGATCGCCCGACGATTTCCGCTCCTTCATTGCCGAGACAGCCGAGCGAGCCGCAGCCTACGCCGAGCACGTCGCGAGCTACGCTCAACTCGGCGACGACACCGGCTTGCACCGCGCCGTGCGGATGATGACGGTTTGCGCGGTGAAGGCCGCCGAGACGTTGCCGATGCTCGCCGAGGCTGCGCGGCAAGATGCGGCCATGCGCGCCGCGGCGCGGGCGCTCGCCGAATGACGCTCGCCGAGCAAGACCGGCCCGGACGCTGGCCCGACGACGGCGAGGGCGAGGGCGAGGGCGAGCCCACGGCGACGCGCCAGCCGATTCGCCTGCGATGGCATCGCGACGCGGACCCCAGCGCCGATCGCGCGTGGCTGGTGCGAGACCTGATCTTCGAGACCGGCAAGGGGCTCCTCTCCGGCCAGTGGGGCGCAGGCAAGACCTTCGGCGCCCTCGACCTCGCTGCCTCCGTCGTCACCGGCCAGCCCTTCGCCGGACGGCGCGTGATGCGGCGGGGTGGCATCCTCTTCGTCGCCCCCGAGGGCGCATTCGAGATCCCCATTCGCCTGCGCGGCATCGTCGCCGGCAAGGTGGCGCCCGGCGGCGTGCCGATCGCACCTGAGGAAGGCCCCGCGGTTGATCCGGCGGACCTCCCCTTCGCCTGGATCGAGGAGTGCCCGCGGCTGGTGGAGTCCGGCGCCGTCGAAGTGCTCGCCGCCGTCGCGGAGCAGGCCGCCGCCGACATGCGCGACCTCTACGGCCTGCCGCTCGCCCTCATCGTCATCGACACCATCGCGGCGGGCGCGGGCTTTGATGACGAGAACAGCGCGGCCGAGACGCAGAAGGCCATGAACGCGCTTGAGACCTTGAGCCATCGCACGGGCGCCTTCGTCCTGGGCGTGGATCATTTCGGCAAGGCGGCGGACACTGGCACACGCGGCTCCTCTGCGAAGGAGGCCGCCGCCGACGTAGTGCTCGCCATGCTTGCCGATCGTGATGCGGCCGGCGCCATCAGCAACACCCGCATGGCGCTGCGCAAGCTCCGGGGCGGGCGGATCGGTATGCAGACGCCCTACAGCCTCGACGTGGTGGAGATCGGAGAGGACCGCTACGGTGACCCGATCACGACGTGCGTGGTCCGGTGGGAAACGGACCGTGAGGCGCAGCCCGCTGCCCTGAAGCGCCAGGGCTGGCCCGCCTCGCTCCGCGTCTTCCGGCAAGTGCTGTTCGACGGCCTGGAAGCCGACGGCATTCGGGCGTGGCCGTTCGGCACCGAGGGCGCCGAGGTGCGCGCCGTTCGGCTCGCCAGCGTGCGGACCCGGTTCGCGGACCTCTATCCCGCCGAGGGCGAGGACGAGGCCAAGCGCGCCGACGCCAAGCGTAAGGCGTTCGTCCGCGCCGTCACGGCTCGAGACCTCATCGGCTCCGTCGAGCTTCACGGCCTGGATCACATCTGGCTCAAGCCGGACGCGGACTGAGCGGACATCCGGGACCGGACAGACAGGACACTCCTAGTGTCCTTGTCCTGTCCGTCCGGCGGCGGACGGGTGGACGACCCGGACAGGTGTCCGGTTTGTCCGGTTTGTCCGGGTGGACGAGCAAGGCCGGAGAGGGGCCGAGGTCGAATGTTGCATTCAGGCAACGAATGGAACCCGGCGGGTCCTTCCCCGGGGGGAGGCCCGGTGCGGGCGGGAGACCCCGGGTTTCGAGCATTTTTCGGTTTTTCAAAACCTCATTTCGTTTCGCTTTGGAGGCATCATGCCGAACCCCCTGGATGACATCACGCTCTCACTGGAAGAGGCCGCCGCAGCGTTCATGCTGTCACCGCGGCGCCTTCAGCAACTGACCAAGGGCGGGCACGCGCCGAAGCCGGAACGGGGCCGCTACCCGGCCCTGCCGCTGCTCCATGGCTACCTTCAGTTCATGCGGGCTGAAGAGCGTAGCGCCACACGCAGCGCCGACGATGAACTCAAGCGGCTCCGCATCCAGCGAGAGCGCCGGAAGAACGACGTGGAGGTACGCAAGCTCCTTCCGCTAGAAGATGCCGAGTTTCTTATC
Source organism: Methylorubrum populi (assembly GCA_036946625.1). Classification (NCBI taxonomy): domain Bacteria; kingdom Pseudomonadati; phylum Pseudomonadota; class Alphaproteobacteria; order Hyphomicrobiales; family Methylobacteriaceae; genus Methylorubrum; species Methylorubrum populi. The sequence goes on along the minus strand of JAQIIU010000002.1, from coordinate 792,155 downwards.
TCAGAACTCGTCGGCCTCATCCGCCTCGAATTCAACAACGTCCCAGCGCGCTTCTCGCGGGAACTTGATGTGCGCGATAAGCTCCAGGAGAAGATCGATGACGCCTTCCACGCAGTGGCCAACGGCATCGAAAAATGCGGCGCGGCTCTACGAGCGGATGGCGGAAGCGATCCGTCCGAAGCCGCGCCCGACGACGAAGACGACGACTGAGCCGGCCGCCCCGCCGCCGGAGCGGGGCAGTCCGGCATCCTGAAGCACATGCCTTGAAATGCACCGCCCCGCCCGGCCTCGGCTGGGCGGGGCTTTTCGCGTTTCGGGATCAACCGGCAGGACGTGCCGGTTGCGGCTACACGCCGAGCCGCAGCCTTGGCAGCGGCTTGAGGGTGATGAACCGTGCGGCGTGAAGCCCCGGCTCGCTGTCCATCTGCCAGACGGTGCGGACGTTGGCGAGGCGCCCGCCGGGGCACAGCAGCAGCCCTTCGAAGTGGTAGCGGAGGCCGAACGGCACCGGCACGGCCCGCGTCAACCGCTCGGGAGCCGGATGCTGCGCGAGTGCCGCCATCAGCGTCACCGGGTCGGACACGCTGAAGCCGACGCTGAGCAGGAAGGCGCATTTCGGCCCGCCCTCCCGATGGTGCGGATCGAGCAGGTACTTGCGCACCTTGTCGTCATCGATTCGGAACTGCGCCGGGTAGCTGATGAAGCCGGTCAATCGGCGGCGCGCTCGACAAGCCGCAGCGCGTCCGGCCGAATCGCGGCCAGGGTCTCGACGGGGCGCATGAACTCGACCTCGAACGCCGCGCCGTTGCCCCATATCGCGACGACGGTGCCCTCACTCCCGGCCGGAACGCGCTCGCCGTCCTCGCCCTCGATCTCCTCCGTCACACGCACGCGATCAAGCTCGCGGAACTCCGCAAGCGTCGGGCCGCGCTGAGCGGATTGGCGATCATCGCGCCAGAGGGTGAGGAGCCGGTCGGCCATGCCGGATGATATGCGGCGCGCGGGCCGGATTGCAAACGGCGCTGCGCCCCACCTTGCCCCACCTGCAAGTCGAGGTGGGGCGCGTGTAAGTGTCTGATTTTATTGTTGTTGCCCCACCTGCCCCACCTGCCCCACCTTTTTCGAGGGTTAGAGTAATTTCGAAGCACATGCGGGGCGCGCCGAGACCGCGCGGATTTTTCCATACGCGCGCGAAAGGTGGGGCAGGTGGGGCGCGCCCTTTGAAATCAGGGACTTACCGGCGCCCCACCTTCGAACCGAGGTGGGGCAGGTGGGGCGCGGCCGATTTCATTGGGGGGGATTGGGGGGGATTTTTGAACTGCTAGACGCATCACCCGAACGATCGCGCATGCGCTTGAAACATCCCCCCAATCCCCCCAAATCCGGGGCAAGGTGGGCACGGCGGCGGCCCGAGGCGGTGATGATAGCGCAGGCCGGGCGATGCGTCAGCATCGACAGCGCATGTGCGACCGAATTGACCAGAACAGGACGGAAACGCAAAAACCCCGAACACCTTGCCGGGCGCGGGGTTCGCGTGTCATGATTTCTGTGGAGCCTCGAAACTCCCGTGACGGTCCCTTGCCGGGGATAGCGTCACAGCCACAGACGGAAGCCCAACACCTTGCCGGGTGATCGGCCCCGTAATGAGCGTGCTCACCTCCCGGTGAGCGCGACCGGCTCACTATGCCGGGAGTGCCGTAGCACCGTCAAGCGGCAACGCAGGGCGGCGATACAACAACCTTCGGGTGAAGGCTGCGGCGCACGTTCTCTGTGGCGTGTTTCGAGACTCCCGGTGCCAGCGCCGTCCGCTGGCATGGCTGAAGGCCCCTCGAAAGGCTGACGGCCCCGGCCCTCGAAAGCCGGTTCGAACACAGAGAACCGAAATGCGACCCCACAAACTGTTGCCGCCCGCGCGCCTCGTCGCGCCCGGCGGGCCTGTATCCGCCGCGATCCGCGCCATGCGCGCCGACGAGCCGGCCAGCGACTACACGCGCCTCCTCGAACTGCGGAAGGCCATCTCCGACCGGATCGAGGCGGATCTCGCCTTGCTCGACGCGATCGACGGCGATCCCGATTTCGAGGACGGCGGCGACGCCGAGCCGGCGATGGCCGCGCTCGTCGGCGGCGAGTCGCAGTCCCGCTGGGCCGGGATCGAGGGAGGCGCGGCATGACCCGGCCCACACTCGACGGCAGCGTCTTCGCGCGCATCCTCCGCGGCCCGATCGAGCCGCCGATGCATCCGACCATGCCGACGCCGCTCCTGCAATGCGGGAGCGATGCCGGCGCGGATGACGCCGAGGTGCGGGAGATGGCTGGCATGGGCTTCGAGCCCATCGACGTGCTCAACCTCGTGCCGGCCGACACTGATTGGGCCGGGCGGAAAAGCCCGCTGGTGTCTCTCCGCATCGCGGCTGGAATACTTCGGCTCGGAAAGCCGGACCTCGTAGAGGCAGTCGCCGGCCTTGATGATGGAACCCTCCGCGACATTGCGGAGGCGATGGCCAGCACCGGCGACACGTTGCGCGCCTACTCCGACTTGGCGCATCTCGCGCTGGATCGGCTGGCCGTTGCCATTGCGTCGCACGCCGTCGCCAACGCGGAGGCGGGCCGATGACCATCCCCGCCTCCCGCCGCGGCTTCCTCCGCGGCCTCACCACGCTTCCGCTCATCGGCGGCGGCGTGGCCCTCATCGGCGCGCCGTCCGCTGTGGCAGCACCCGTCACCCCCGACCTGCTTGCCGCCTATGACACGTGGCTGTTCTACGAGCGGCGGTTCCTGCGCTACGAGCGGTTCAACACCTCAACTGGCGCCGACCTCGGGTGCGATGACCGCTTCCTGCTCACGGATCGCCTCACTGGCCAGCGATGCGATCAGGTCTCCCTCTTGGGGCCGGCCGGAAGCTTCCACGACATCCACACCAACCCCTCGACCCGCGCCGCCCTCGTCCTGAGCGCGGTCGGCTGCGACTGGCGGGAGGGCGGCCGATGAAGCCGACCCTCATCACCGAGAACGGCAAGGCCGTCACGAAGCGGTCGAGGCTGTCGAAGGTGCGGCGGGCGGCGGCCCGGCCGGACATGGAGATTGCCCGGCTCCGGCGTTGCATCACCAGCATTCGGGCCGAGGCGGAGAAGGCAGACGATCGAGCACGACAGATCGAGGCGTTGTTGCAGTCGCTCATGCGGGTGACACACCAGGGCGACCCGACGCTGACCCGCGCCATGGTGCGGGAGGTCTGTATCGAAGTGCCCGCCGCGATGCGCACCGCCCTGTTGGTCCGCTACTGCGAGATGGCCGAGGAGGGCACGCTATGCGCGTGATCTTCGGACTCCTCGCCTTGGCGCATCTGCGGTGGGCCGCCTGGGAAGTCGCGCGCAGCGACTTCTACCAGCGCGAGGCGGACGCGGCTCTCGACCGGGCGCACGCCCACCGGGAGCACTCGACCGCCGCCGCCACGCGCGCGGGCTTCGCCGCCACCTGACACCCGGCCCGGCCGCCCCGTGCGGTCAGAGCGCTACGGCCCGGCCGAGCCTCACGACCGCCGCCCGCGCAATCCCGTGCGGGCGGCCCATTTCGTGAGGTGCATCCATGACCAAGCTCGTCACCGTCGAGTTCCACGACGACACCCTGTTTGCGGCCGAACGGCCGGACGGGATCTTCGTCGCCCCCAAGCCCATCTGCGACGCGCTCGGCATCGAGTGGCGCAAGCAGCATGAGCGGATGAAGCGCGACCCGGTGCTGTCGGAAGGTATCACCATGATGGTGATGCCTTCGCCCGGCGGTCCGCAAGAGACGACCATCCTCCGGCTTCAGCTTCTCCCTGGCTGGCTGTTCGGGATCGACGAGTCCCGCGTGAAGCCGGAGGCCCGCGACCGGGTGCTCGCCTACAAGCGCGAGTGCTTCGAGGTGCTGTTCCGGCACTTCTACGGCGCCCCCACCGCCGAGGGGCCGACCATGATGGGCGGCCCCCTGCCGAACGCCGCGCGGGAGGAGCCTGTCCGCGTCCGCCGGCAGCTTGTGACCGAGGCGCGGCACGTCTTCGGCGAGCGCGCCGCCGGGCGCCTCTGGTTCGCGCTCGGCCTGCCGATCGTGCCCGAGATGCACGCCCCGCCGCCGCAGGGCGATTTCGGCTTCACCTACACCGCGATCCCGACCCCGCCCCGCCCGCCGGGCTCCGGCCCCGCCTGACCCACCGTCCCGGCCGGGATCGTCTCGGCCGGGTGTGCTATCCTATCGACAGGAAGAGGAACCTAACTCATGGCGAGCGTGCGCAAGAGAGAATGGACGCGGGACGGCAAAAAGAAGAGCGCTTGGGTCGTTGACTTTAAGGACGAGCGGGGGAAGCGCGCACTCAAGACCTTCACCATGAAGAAGGCGGCCGACGCATTCCTTCAGAAGACGCAGCAGCAAATCGAAGTTGGCACGTTCGTCGCGGATGGCAACTCCGTCATCTTCGAGGCTGCGACCGCTGACTGGCTGGAGCACTGCCGCAAGCGAGCCGAGCGGATGGCGGGACTCTCACGCTCTGGCGTCGAAATGTACGACATCGCAATCCGGCGCGCTTTGCCGCACATCGGGCAAAAGCTCATCACCAAAGTCAGGCTCGCCGATATCCAGGCGGTGACCGACGCGCTGTGCACCGCCGGCTTGTCGGGCGCGAGCGTGCGCCACACGATCCGCACTACCCGGATGGTGTTCGATTTTGCAATCGAGCGCCAATGGCTCAGGCTCAATCCAATTGATACGAAGAAGCTTGTGCTGCCACCGGCACGCAAGATCGTCCACATCCCGTCGAAGGACGAGCTGCGCCACCTGCTACAGGTCGCCTGCAAACGGGCACCGCACGAGAAGGAAGCGGCCCGACGCATTCGGGTCGCCATCGCGACGCTCGCACTCTTCGGCGGATTGCGGCGCGGTGAGATCGCAGGACTGAAGCGGGGTGACGTCGATTTCGAGCGTGGCACAATGCGCATCCGCCGCAGCGTCTCCCGCCTCGACGGGATCAAGAGTACGAAAACGGCCGCGGGCGTACGCGAGGTGCCCCTTGTTCTGCCAATTGCCGAGGCGCTGCGCGGCTTGCCCAGCTACGTCCAGCACGAGCGCACCCCAGACGCCTTCGTGATCCGCACGGGCACCGGCCTTGGGCTTCAGGGGTGCTCGGTATACTCCGACTATTGGCATCCGCTGATCTTGCGTGCCGGTCTCGTGAAACCGGACGGCAAGCCGCTCTACCGGCTGCACGATCTCCGGCACACAGCGGCAAGTCTGCTGATTGACCAAGGCCTTTCGCCGCTGCACATCAAGACCATGATGGGGCACGCGTCGGTGACCACAACGCTCGATGTCTACGGGCACCTTTTCCCCGCAGACGGAGCCATCAAAAAGGCAGCCGACGAAGTTGCGGCGTCGCTCCTTGCGACACAGACGCGACATGAACAGAGCACCCCCCAAATAGCACTTATCAGGCAGTAACTTACGGTCGTTCTATCAAGCTGCAGGTGCTGGAAGGCGACCACTGCGACCATCTGAAGACGGACGCCACCAACCGCATCCGTCAGGGCATCCAGTTCAACGCGATCGGCGCGCGCACCGGCTACTGGATGCGTCGCGAGCACCCCGGTGACGGCATCATCACCGACACCGGCTTCGAGGAAACCCTCGTGCCGGCCGGCGACATCTGCCACCTCTACCGGCCCCGCCGGCCCGGCCAGGACCGGGGCGAGCCATGGCTCGCGCGGGCGATGCGCACCCTCTACGACCTCGACCAGTATTTCGACGCCGAACTGGTGCGGAAGAAGAACGCCGCCCGCCTCGTCGCCTTCATCAAGAAGAAGCTCGACGACGAGGGCGACGACGAACCCGGCGGCGGGCCGATGGGCTCCGACCCGGCCGACGACGAGGGCGTGGCCGTCGTCGAGATGGAGCCCGGCACGGTGCAGGTGCTCGCCGACGGCGAAGACGTCGAGATGTGCGCGCCCACCGACGTCGGGGCGAACTTCGAGCCGTTCGTGCGCGAGGCCAAGCGCAGCGTCGCGGCGGCGGTGGGGCTGCTCTACGAGGAACTGAGCGGCGACTACAACCAGATGGACGACCGCACGCTGCGCGCCGCCCTCAACGGCTTCCGCCGCTCCGTCGAGCGCTGGCAGCACCACCTCGTCGTGTTCCAGTTCTGCCGGCCGGTTTGGCGCCGCTGGATCGACCTCGCCCTGCTCTCCGGCGCGCTGAAACTGCCCACCGGCATGACCCGGCAGCAGGCCTACGCGGTCGAGTGGGTGCCGCAGGCCTGGGCCTACATCCACCCGGTGCAGGACGTCGAAGGCAAGATGAAGCCGCCCCCCCCGAAGGAGCCGCAATGACCAGCGCCCTGCGCGCCCTGACGGCCGAGCCGTGGGCGATCCGTCCCGACTACCTGCACTTCATGGCCTCGCTCGCGAGCCTCGACCGCGACGGCCGCGCCGATCGCCGCTCCGCCGAGGGCGAGGACTGGTTCCGGCTCGACCTCGCCGCTGCGGCGGGCCCGACCGCACAGCGCCTGGAGGGCGCGCGCTACGCCATGCTCACCCGCGAGGGCATGGCGATCGTCCCGGTGGTCGGCCCGATCTTCCCGCGCGCCAACCTGATGACCGAGATGTCCGGCACCGGTCGCTTCGACAAGACCGGGATCGCCGTGCGGGAGGCGGCGACGCTGACCGACCTGCCGGCGGCCGTGGTGACGTTCGAGGGGCCGGTGAGGGGGCGACACGAGCACGAGGGCGGCGATCTCGTGGTGGGTTGGACCGTCCCGGGCACCTACACCGTGACGGTGGAGGCGTTCCCCTATCTGCCGGCCGCGTTCACCCTGACCGTGGGAGCTCTCTCGTGATCCTGTTCGGTCCCGATCGGCACGGCATCGCCGGGCTTCAAACCTCCGTCAACGCGGTGGCGGAGGCGCTCAGGGAACTGATCCGGGGGCGTGCATGACCGGATGGAGGCGCCTCATGTCGTGGCTGTTGCCGCACGCCGACCCCACCGCCGCGCAGCGCCGGCTCGACGCCGCGGTGAGCGGCGCCCTCGACGCGAGCGAGGAGACCGCGCGGGCCGCGCGCGACCTGCGTGTCTCGGCCGACCGGACACGGGAATCCGCCCGCCGGATCGAGGAGGGCTCCCGCCGCCGCATCCAGGCGCAGGAGACCCGCCGCCAAGCCCGGGCGGCCACGGCCGCGGAAGACCGCATGATGGACTATTTCGAGCGTCTGCGCGCCGAGACCGGCCGGGCCAGGAGGGGCAGTACCTGATGCGTCGCGTGTTCGAATTCCGGGCGGCGTGGGCCCTCGTCTCGGTCGTCCTGGGCTACACGGCCCTGGTGCTGACGACGCCTTACCATGCCCGCGGGACGGGCCTGCGGGGCGTGTTCCTCGTGCTGTCGTTCTGGGGCATGGTCGCGTACTGGCGTCCGGCCCGGCGGGCGATCCTCTCGCGCGGCTGGCCGCCGGGCGAACTGCTCTACGCGCTGATGGTGTGGCTGGGCTGCGCGTCCTACGTCCTCAACATGGCCGTGGCGACGCTGTGGCGGCTCCGGTGCCTGGGGGCTCGCCTCCGAGGCTGAGCCGCGGAACCTCACGGACCTTCGCGCGCGGCGACCGGCCGCGACCGTCGGCATCAACGTCTTCGACTTCCACGATCTCGGCTTCGACCTCGCGGAATGGAAAGCGGAAGAGGTTGCCCGTCGCCGCGCCGCATGGCTGGCCGAGCAAGGTCGGCAGGCTGCCTGACCCGAGATCGTCGGAGGGTGTCCTTCCCCTTCGGCGAGGCGCCTGCGGCCTGGATCTGGGTATGGCCGGGCCGCGGCCGCCCCCTTTCATAGCGAGGCTTCGATGACGATCCGAAACGACGCTGAACACCGTCAGGCCCTCGCCCGCCTCGACGAGATGACGGAAGTGGTGCGTACCCGCTCCTTCAGCGACGCCGAGAGCGCCGAGTTCGATGCGCTCGTTGGTGCGATCCAGGCCTACAAGGCCGCACGCTTCGCCCTCGGGCATGCGAGCGCGGAAGGCGACCGGTCATGAGCAGCGCCTACCGCGCCCTTCTGGCCGAGCCCTGGGCGATCCGGCCCGACTACCTCCACGTCCTGGCGAGCATCGTGACCCTGGACCGCGGGGAGCGCTCCGATCGGCGTGCAGCCGAGGGGGAGGCGTGGTTCAAGCGCGACCTTGATGCGACCATCGGCGGCCCCGCCCGTCGCCTCGACGGCGCCCGCTATGCCGTGACGACCGCCGACGGCGTTGCCATCGTGCCGATCGTCGGCCCGATCTTCCCGCGCGCCAACCTCATCACCGAGTTCTCTTGTGGCGTCTCCGCGGCCATGCTCGCCAACGACCTCCGGCTCGCCTTGGCCGACCCGAACGTCGGTGCGGTGATGCTGCTGGTGGATTCACCCGGCGGCTCGCCGACCGGCATCAACGCGCTCGCAGACCAGATCTACGCGATGCGGGGACGGAAACGCGTGCTCGCCCATGTCTCGGGCTACGCGGCATCCGCCGCCTACTGGATCGCATCGGCCGCTGCCGCCACTTGGCGACCGTCTTCCGGTTGATCCCGTAGCGCTTCGAGAGCGCCCTCAGGCTCGCTTGACTATGCTGGATCGCTCGACGGACTGCCTCCGTCGTGGTGGCGCTGCCGTGAAGAACTTGGCCCATAGCGCGTCCCTCCACTCCAACGTGAAGAGTGCACCATCAAACCCTGGGATCAAACATCAGGCGATGGCGTGCGACGCGCTGCGGGACGCGGCGGACATGGGCCTCCATCCTGTGCGAGAGGCCCCGCGCCGCGATCGCTCGCTTCATGGCATCGACGAATACTTGGGTGGCGTCGAGGCCGAAGAGGCGGGAGACCGGCAGCGCATCCGCCAGCGCGAAGGTCGAGCGTCCGGTGCCGCAGCCGAAATCGACCTCGTCGGTCGATCGGGAAGATCGCGTGCGATCATGTCGAGAGCGGCGATCATGTCGGCGTCCGTCCCGGGTCCCTGCAGAGGGAGCCTGGAAAAGAAGTCGAACATCGGGTCTGATTGCGTATGCTGTCGAAGGGGTCGCCCAGCAGGCCGCCGCCGTTCCTGCCATCAAGTACGCTCTTCGCCCTTCCGATCCCCAGAACGCGAGCAATAGTTCTCGATCGTGTCCATCGCGCCGCAGAACTCGACGTTGTTCCAGTCCGGATCGTAGAGGTAGCAGGCGACATTGCCGCCGGTCTCGCCGTCGCCGAGCGGCGGCTCGTTGTCGTGGCGCACGGGGCCGTAATTCAGTTCCTGGCCGGCCTTCACGCGCTCCTGCGCGAACGCGAGAACGTCGGCCGTCCCGTTGCCGGCGAGTTCGAAGGCGGTGTGGAAGAAGCTCATCGCGGTGGGCGTCGAGACGCGTCCCTGCGGGTCGGCCTCCTCCAGGAGCACGAGGCATTCGGCGTGGTCGCGGGCGCTCATGTAGCAGGCGCGCACCGTCCAGCCGGCCTTCAGCGGATGCGGCTCGGGCTCGCAGGTGCGGCTGTGGACGAGGCCGGCCGTGCGCTCGTACCAGGCGCGGGAGCGATCGATGCTGCGCACGTAGATCGCGAGCTGCCCGAGCCGTTCGACGCGCGACGGCGCGAAGACGCCATAGTCCTTCGCCTTGTTGGAGAAGCGTCGTCCGGTCAGAGTCGGCCAGAGGAGGATGGCCTCGCGCACCCACCGCCTCTTCAGGAGCGGCGACAGGCGCTGCGCGATGCGCGGCAGGACGTTGGCGGGCGGGGCGGAGCGGGCGGTCATGCGGCCTCCCGTAGGATCTCGACCGCGTGGCCGTCGGGGTCCATCACGCTAAAGGCGGCGTCGGCCGAACGGGCGGAGGCGAGAAGTCGTCCCTCCCGCATCGCAAGGCCCATTCCGGCCGCCCGTTCCCGGATAGCGGAGTAGGCCGCGGCGTCGCGGGCGACCACCGAGAAGGACAGCATCGAGCCGTTGTCCGGAGTCAGCCGGTGATGCTTCACGAGACAGATGTCGTGGTGGTAGTGGCCGAAGGAGAAGAAGTGCATCTGCTGATGGGACAGACGCATGGCCGCGCTGCTGTCCGGGTGGTTCAGGGCCGAGAACTGGACGTCGAGAAGGTCGAGGTAGAAGGCCTTCGATCGTTCCAGGTCGGTGACGTAGAAGACGTGGTGCTGCAGCTTCGAGGCCACGATCCGGTCGACCGGCGGGTTCGCCTCGGCAATCGTCACGCGCTGCTCGCCGAGATCGACGCGCCCGTCCGGGCTGCGGATCGAGGCCGTGACGACGTCGCCGGGCCGCAGATAGCCGGGACGCCGGGCCTGCCCGTCGCGGAACATCCGCCAGAGCGTCTTCTCCGGCAGGACGAGCTGCAGGAGCTTGCGCAGGAAGGGCGGCGGCACGCGGAGCGCGCAGCCGCTCGGCGTGCCGGTCAGGAGAAGGTCGCCCGGTGCGATGTCGGAGAAGGTCGAGAGTTCGGTGATCGTCTCCGCCGGCTTGAAGACGAGGTTCGCCGTCGTGTCGTGCTGGCGGAGCGCGCCGTTGACCTTCAGTTCGAGGTCGAGACGGTTCAGGATATCGATCTCGCCGGGTTCGAGAACGGTCAGGTGCGGACCGACCGGGCAGAAGCCGCGATAGCTCTTGCCCTTGAAGAACTGCGTCTCCGGGATCTGGATGTCGCGTGCGGACACGTCGTTGGCGACCGCGATCGCGAAGACGTAGTCGGCGAGTTTCTCCGCGGTCACCGTCACGGGTTCCCGGATCGCCTTGCCGAAGACGATGGCGAGCTCGATCTCGTAGTCCAGCGCGCGCACGTGCGCAGGGCGGCGGACCGTACCGAACGGGTCGTTCAGCGTGCAGTCCGACTTCTCGAAGAACATGTTGAAGGTCTTCTCGTCCGGGTCCATCCCGGACTCGATCATGTGCTGGCGGTAGTTGGCGCCCTGGCACAGGATGCGGGCCGGCGCGGTGACCGGCGAGAGGGTCTCGACGGCGTCGCACGAGAGGAGCGCGGGCCGCGCCACCGCCGCGCGGATGTCTTCGCGACCCTCTCGCGCAAGATCGCCTGTGGTGGCGTAGCGCCCGTCCAGAGGCACGATGCCGTCGGCGCGCACGACACCCCAGTGCACGTCCGGACCATGGCGGTAGCGCAGGACATTGATGGCCATGGCGTCACCTGCCTTCTGCGGGTTGGAGGTCGACGGCGAACGAATAGCGCCCGAGAGCGGCCTTCAACCTCGCGGGGTCGCCGATGGCCGAGACGCGCGCGACCATGCCGCGGCGGCGGTCCATCTCGACCGCGACGGCGGCCAACTCGACCGAGTTCGCCGCCGCCTCGGCCCGCACGACCCGTTCGATCTCGGCCATCACCAGGGCCGGCTTGAAGATCTTGCCCACCGGCGTCAGCGGCATGGCGGGCACGACGAGCACCTCGCGCGGGTGCGCCGCTCGCTCGGAGATGCGGGATGCCGCATGCGCCAGCAGGCCGGCGGGATTGGCTGCGGCGCCCGGACGCAACTGGACGACAAGGACCGGCACCTCGCCTGCGTGCGCGTCGGGCCGGCCGACGGCGGCCGCGAGCGCGACGGCGGGATGGTCCTGTACGGCATCCTCGATCACGCGCGGATCGATGTTGTGGCCGCCGCGGATGATGAGTTCCTTCCGGCGGCCGGTCAGCCAGAAATAGCCGTCGCCATCCTGCCGCCCGAGATCGCCGGTGTTCAGCCAGCGCTCGCCCTCGATCTCGATCCAGAGACCGGCGTCGTGGGCCTTCTCGACATAGCCGGCGAAGACGTTCGGGCCGCGGACGGCGATCGTGCCGGGCTCCTCGGGCGCCGCGAAGCCTGCGAAGGCGCCCTCGGCGTCGAGCCGGACGACGCGCATCTCCTGATAGGGAAGGCGAAGCCCGATCGAGCCGATGCGGGACTCGCCTTCCGGCGGGTTGGTGGAGGAGACGCACGCCGCTTCGGTGAGGCCGTAGGCCTCCACGATCCGGATGCCCGTCTCCCGCTCGAACCGGCGGAACAGTTCCACCGGCATCGGCGCCGCGCCGCAGAAGCCGAAGCGCAGGCTCGAGATGTCGGCCCCTTCCACCGGCTGGTTCAGGAGGGCCGAATAGACGGTGGGCACGCCGGAGAAGGAGTAGACGCGGTAGCGCTCCACGATCCGCCAGAAGCGGGCAAAGACGTTCTTGCCCCGATAGCCTTGCGGCGTCGCCATCACCACCGCCGCGCCTCGCGACCAGGGCAGAAGGCCCGTCACGAGCTGCCCGTTCACGTGGAAGAGCGGCAGGCCGCAGAGCACCGAGAGGCCGGGGCCGAGAAGCTCGCCGGCGAAGACGCTGGCGGCCCAGGCGTCGTAGACCTCCGACCCGTGGGTGCGTCGGGCGATCTTCGGCAGGCCCGTCGTTCCGCCGGTGCAGAAGTACGAGCTGACATCGCCCGATGCCGGCGCGGCGAAGGACAGGCGGTCGGCCAGCGCGCCGGCGACCTCCCGGGCAAGCGGGCGCACGTCCAGCCTCCCCGCCCGGAGCCGGCGCAGACGCGAGATGAGGCGGAACGCCACGCCCTTGACCCCTTTGAGGTACGGACCGACGCTCACCGTTAGGACGCCTTGCAGCGAGGGAGCGTCCGCCGCCGCAGCGCTCGCCTTCTGCCAGATGTCGGTTCCGGGCGCCGGCTCCAGCGTCACCAGCCATTTCGCGCCGGCGGCGACGAGCAGCTCGCGCATCTGCGCGGCTTCGAGCAGCGGGTTGATGGCCAGCACGATCCCCGCCGCCTCGCCGCCCCAGATGATGTCGTGGGTCTCGGGGAGGTTCGGCAGGATGTAGGCCACGACGTCGGTGCGCCCGATCCCCAGCCGGCGCAGCGCGTTGGCCGTGCGGGTGATCCGCGACATCAGCTCGCGATGCGTGAGCACGAACGGGCTGCGGTACTCGTCGGCCGACAGGAAGAACGACAGCGCCGGCGCGTCGGGGGCGATGGCCGCGCCGCGTTTCAGCATCTCGTAGGTCGAGGAGGGAAGCCGGCGCGCCGCAAGCGGGACCTCCTCGAAGCGCTTGATGTCGGCGAGGGTGCGAAGCGCCGGCACGCCGGCCGCCGCCGGAGCCGCGCTGCCGCCCGTCACAGCCCCAACTCCGGCAGGTCGCGCCGTGCGATCTCGCGCGCCTCCCGGGCATCGAGCCCGAGCGAGCGCAAGACGAACTCCGACAGGTCGGCCGCGGCCTTGCGCCAGGGCACCATGCCGTCCTGCATCAGGGCGATATGCGACAGGACCGAGCCGCCGATCATGGCGAGGGCGGCGGGCACCTGGTCGGCGCCGATCGTGAACCGCCTTGTCTCGATTCCCTCCATCACGTCGCGCGCCGGCTGCCCGAGGAGCATCGGGCGCAGGGCCTCTGTGGTCAGGGCGAAGCGGACGAGGAAGCCTCCCCAGGCCGGCTCCTTGTGGGCGCGTCGCAGGAAATGCCCGATTCCGGCCGAAAGGCGGGCGGCGGGGTCCTCGACCGGGCGGTTCGCGAAAGCGATGCTCTGCTGGAGTTCCGTCGCGAGCTGACGTGCCACCATCTGGAAGATGGCGCCGGGCTCTGGACAATTGTTGTAGATCGTCGCCCGCGTCACGCTGGCGGCTCGCGCCAGTTCGCTGACCGACGCCTGTTCCGATCCCCGCTCGGCGAACACGCGCAACGCGGCATCCGCGATCTTGCGCGGCAGGACATGCGGCATCTCGACCATGGCCGCACTCCTCAGTCGTTGACCGAATTAGACATTGATGTATAAATAGACCCGATCATGATCAGGGTCAACAGGGATCGGAATCGTCGGGTGTCGCAGCGCGGATGGTCCTGTCCGGTGATGGTGGTGGGGTGCGGGCCGGTGGGCGCGACGCTCGCGCTGATGCTCGCGCGCCTCGGCGTCAGGGTGCTCCTGATCGAGCGCGAGGCCGGCATCTACCCACTGCCCCGCGCCATCGCCTTCGACAGCGACGCCTTCCGCATCCTCCAGTCGATCGGGATCGGGCGCGACGATTTCGCCACCGTCGCCGTTCCGCGCATCCGGCTTCGATCGCCCTGGTTCGGCCTGCTGGCGGACGCCGACATGCGCTTCGAGCGCGACACCCATCCCGCACAGAGCACCTTCCACCAGCCCGATCTGGAAGATGCGCTGCGTCGGCGTCTGCGCGATCACCCCGACCGGATCGACCTTCGCCTCGGGACCACTCTTCTCGGCTACGAAGAGGATGAGGGTAAGCTCACCGTCCGCCTCCGGGGCCCCGGAGGCGACTATGCCGTTTCGCCGTCCTGCGTCGTCGGCTGCGACGGGGCGAACTCCGTCATGCGCAAGGCTGCCGGGATCGATTTCCGGGGCCGCAGCTACGACGACGACTGGCTGGTGATCGACGCGGACAATCCGGACGGCGGGATCGACCATGTCGAGTTCCTCTGCGATCCGCGTCGTCCGACACCCCACATGCCGGCGCCGATGGGCCGCCAGCGATGGGAGTTCAAGCTGCGCCCCGGCGAGACCCGCGCCGCGATGGAGCGCGACGAGGCCGTCGACCGGGTGCTCGCCCCGTGGGGCGGCCTGGCGAAGGTGCGCATCCACCGCCGCGCGGTCTACCGGTTCCAGGCCCGCTCGGCTTCGACCTACCGCAAGGGGCGGATCATGATCGCCGGCGACGCCGCCCATGTGACGCCGCCCTTCGTCGGCCAGGGCCTGATCTCGGGCCTGCGCGACAGCCACAATCTAGCTTGGAAGCTCGCCGCGGTGGTCCACGGACGGGCGCCGGAGGCCATCCTCGACAGCTACGATGCCGAGCGGCGCCCGCACGCAAGGGCGATGATCGACTTCGCCCGGCGGATCGGAGCGATCGTCGTCCCGCGCAGCCGCCTCGGGGGGATCGTCGTCCACGGACTCTTGAAGGGAGCGCGGCTTCTTCCGACGGCGAGGCGCTACCTCGACCAGCTCGGAATGCGTCCGCCCGCGCGGTTCGCGCGAGGCCTCTTCCGGCGCGGATCGCGAAGCGGCCGGGTGCGGGCCGGCGAAGCGTTTCCGCAAGTCTGGTTGCGCGACGCCGGCGGCGACCGCGTCCGGAGCGACGACGCGTTCGGTCCGTGGCTCGTCTGCCTCGGCTACCGATGCGATCCCTCGGTCATGCTGGATGCGGATGGCCGGACTCTCGCGGCGCGACTGGGGGCGGAGATCGTCGAAATCGTCCCGGCGCACGCCCGATGCCCGCCCGCCGGCTATCGGGATGCGGACGATGCGCTCGAAGGCAGGCTCGCCGCGGGATCGGTGGTGTTGCTGCGGCCCGACCGCGTCGTGATGTGCGCGGGAACGGCCGCCGGCACGCGGGCCATGTTGCTGGACGCGGAGCGGATGATGCGGGACGGAACGGCGGAGACGCGAGGATGAAGGTCTGTGTTCTGGGTGCGAGCGGCAATGTCGGCCGGAGGGTGGCGGCGCGTGCGCTCGCCGAAGGTCACACGGTGACCGCGGTGCTGCGCGAGGCCTCGCGGCTGCCGCCGGCGCTGGCCGACCGCGTGGAGGTGCGCGTCGCGGACCACGCTTGCCCGCGCGCGCTCGCAGAGGCGATCGACGGGCACGACGCGGCGGTGGGCACGGCGGGCTACCTGACCGATCCAGGCTACATCGAGTTGGTCGACCGCGTCGTCGAGGCGGCCGAGACGAGCCTCGGCCGCGGCGGACGTTTCTGGATGATGGCCGGCGCCGCCCTCCTCGACGTTCCGGGCACCGGCCGGATGACGCTGTCCTATCCGAAGGTCCCTCCGATGTATCGGGCACATCGCATCAATTACGACCGCGTCCGCCGGACCGTGCTCGACTGGTCGGTGCTCTGCCCAGGCCCCATGACCGACGCGCCGGACGGCGAGCCGACGCGGGGCCTGACCCTTTCGGCGGAGACCTGGCCGGTGCGCCGCTGGCCGCTGGCTCGCCTTCTCCCCGACATCGTCACCTCGCTGAACTTCGCCCGCTCGGTGCCGCGGATGACGATCTTCTACGAGGACGCCGCCAGGGTGATCGTGGATCACCTCGCGACGAAGGGCGCATATTCCGGGCGGCGGGTCGGGATCGCGCTTCCCGGAAACGCGACGCACCGGAAGCAGCCGTAGGCGCTCGATACCGTCGAGCCTCCATGCCGGCCTGTCCGCATGCCGGACGGCTTCGCGCACCGCGTAGACGGAATGCCGCCTGCCGTTTCAGGTTCCTTGCCAGCGAAAGCAGGCAGAGGACGCTCGCAGGATGCCAACCTACCCTTCCCGCACGAAGGTCGCCATCGTCGGGGCGGGCCCAACCAGTTTGACGGCGGCGAACCTCATGGCGACCTACGGCATCGACTTCGTGGTGCTCGACCGCGAGCCCGGTCCGATGAACCTGCCGCGGGCGATCGTGCTGGACGACGAGGGCGCGCGCACCCTTCAGACCTTCGGTCTCGACAAGAGCTACGTCGCTTCCACGATGAAGGCGGTCGGTTCGAAGTATCTCGACGATGCCGGCCGTTGCATCGCCGAGACCGGAGCCGGGCCGCAGACCTACGGCTTCGCCAAGCGGCAGTACATCTACCAGCCCGAGCTGGAGAAGGCGCTGCGGGACCGGCTGGAGGAGCAGGCGCCCGACAGCCTCCTCTTCGGCAGCGATGTCGCAAGGGTCGGCAGGTCCAGGGACGGGGCGGTGGTCCACGTCACCGACCCCCAGGGACGCACACGCGAGATCGCCGCCGATTGGATGCTCGCCTGCGACGGCGGCCGCAGCCCCATTCGCGAGGGTCTCGGCATCGCCATGTCGGGCAACACCTACTCGCAGGACTGGATCGTCCTCGACATGGTGGACGATCCCGACACGTCCCGTTTCCGCGCCCGAAAGGGGGCCGGCCTCCGATCGAGAACCGTGCCGCGCTCAGCGGCCTCCTGTTCGTGCTGCGGTCGGGCCTGCCGTGGGAGATGCTGCCGGCCGAGATGGGCTGCGGCTGCGGCATGAGGTGCTGGCGCCGCCTGCGCGATTGGCAGGAGGCCGGCGTGTGGGCGCAATTGCATCAGGTGCTGCTGGAGCGCTTGCACGCGGCCGGCGAGATCGACTGGCGGCGGGCGAGCCTGGACAGTGCCTCTGTCCCGGCTAAAAAGGGGGGACTGCCACCGGCCCGAACCCGACGGATCGGGGCAAGCCGGGCACGAAGCGCCACCTCGTCACCGACGCCCGCGGCACGCCGGTCGGCCTGAGGCTGACGGGTGCCAACCGGCACGACAGCCCGCAGATGGCGCCGACCCTCGATGCCATCCCGCCGCTGAGCACGGGCCGGCGCGGCCGACCGCGCCGACGCCCCAACAAGCTGCATGCCGACAAGGCCTGCGACGCCAAGGCGCGTCGGCAGGAATGCCGGGCGCGCGGGATCGTGCCCCGCATCGCCCGCAAGGGCATCGAGAGCAGTGAAAGGCTCGGCCGCCACCGCTGGGTCGTGGAGCGCACCCACGCTTGGTTCAACCGCTTCCGCCGCCTGCCCATCCGATACGAGCGCCGAGCCGACATCTACGAAGCCTTCACCAGCCTTGCTGCCAGCCTCATCACGCTCAACCAGATCAGACGGTTCTGTGAGGCGATCTTATGCGGCTCGGTCTTGCCGATCTCGCGAAAGACATTGGTGTCGAGGAGGTATCTCATGCCTCGTCGAGCACCTCGTCGAGGGCTTCGAGGCCCGCTCCGCGCAAGGCGCGTTTGGCCGTCATACCCGGATAGGGGCGACCAGGCTTCGGGTGAGCATCGGCATAGGCCTTCGCAGCGGCGATCGCCTCGAGGGTCAGAGAGGGGTAGTCCTCACGGATCTCATCGGGGCTCATCCCTCCGCCAAGAAGCGCTGCGATCCGATGGACCTCGACGCCGCTTTCCTTCAGCACGGCGTCGCCATTGACGCGGAACTCGACCCTCTCTGCCAGCACGGCGAGTTCATGTGTTCGGGCCTCGAGCTCCGCTTTGAACTCGCCGATCGAGATGCTGAGATGTCCGAAGCGAACCTCGCGGGCGTCCTCGACGGGCAACTGCCAGAGGGCATGGTAGAACTCGTTCCTCGCCTTCGGCGTCAACTCCTCGCGAAGCGCGCGAACGGCATACAGGTAGATCAAATCCGTCCATTCGACGGCTCGAACCGATCCTCCCGCCTTTCGCACGAGCTTCGCCTGGACGGGCCCGGCGTCCAGAGCCTTCTTGACCTGCCTCAGAGGCTCACGGAGAACGAAGGCCGCTTCGGCTGCGGTGAATGCGAGCTCGGCCATAGCAACTCCCTCAATTCGACCCATACATTGGGGTTGGATTAGGGCTTCGTCAAGCAGCGGGGCGCCTCCCTTGCCCGCCATCGATGCCGCGTCATGACCGGCCTCGGCCCTCAAGCCGACATCCAGCAATCGAAGCGGTAGCCCCGCTCCCGATCGATCTGGACAGCCCCATACGGCCAGAAGTCCCGGAGCACTTCGGCATGCGGATGGCGGAAACTTCGGTGTGCTGGATCGGAGGAAAAGAGACTGATGGACGGCTGGACCTTCGCGGCAATCCCCCGATGCCAGTTGCGCTTCGACCCGTGATGCATGACCTGAAAGAACGCCGTGCGGGCCAACCTTCCGCCTCTGGAAAAGAAGCGCTCGAACGCATCGAAGCGCGGGCCGGCATCCAGCGTTCCATCGCCCGTGTAGATCTGAGCGCATCGACCGAACTGCGAGGATTGGGTTGCCTTTTGCCCTTCGAGAAGACCGGACTGTGGGCGTAGTCTCCCAAGGGGGCCGGAATACAGAAACAAGGAGATCAAGTTGCGAAGCTCCGACGTCGATCCGAAATGGCGATCGTAGAGCGTTTTGAGGTCGGACAAGGCCTGCGCACGGTTGGCCGGATCATCACGCAGGGTCGTGACAAGAGGGGCTGCCGCAGCCAGGAAGGCCGGCGTCGCCCTGGGAGACAGACTGGCATCGTTGTACGGAACGAACTCCCACAGGAGCAGCGCGAGAACCCGCCCGCCCGGGCGCAAGAAGCGGACATGAACACCGGCATGCGAGGTCGCTGCGGGGTCACTCGATGCATCCTCCGGCGGGTCTCCCTGCTCCACCTTCAGATCGATCTCGCCGCCTGAGGGTCCCCCTTCGAAATCCTCCGGTTCGGGCGACGGCAAGTCGTCCGGCCCCGAACCCGGCACGAAGACGATCTCCCCGATGCGGCCCTCTCGACCACCACCGGCAAGATAGGCAACCGGATCCAGGAAAAAGTCGAAGAAAGGATCGTCAGCTTCGATGCCCTGCTCCAGGGCGATCACCAGCCGCTGCCACAGGGGGACGTACGGCAGGAGCAGGGTCGTCACCGGCATACGGTCGATGAGGCGGACAATCCCGCTCACGTGATCCTGATCGAAGTGCGAGAGCACGCACAATCGGTTCCGTGAAGCCCCGATCGCGTCCTGCTGCCGCAAGAAGTTGCGAAGCGCCTTGTCCAACAGTGCTTTGGTCGAGGTCGTTCCGCAATCGTAGACCCAGTTGAGAGGTGGTCCTCGCTCGCCGACGACCGCCCCCGAGGAGAAGAGGCCCTGCCCGACCGGCCACCAGTTCAGCATCAGGCGCCATGGCGAGGCGGGCAGGCGGATGGACCGGTGAACGAAGACAGACGGACTCAGCCAAGGATGGTTGAGCGAGTCCGATATGAACAGATCGACTTCCACCCCGATGGCCGGATGGACCCCAGGACGTCGGTGGCCGCCGCCTCGAATTTCGGCGATGACGCGGTGATTGATATCGCGGCCCGGTCGGGTGAAATACGACAGGATTTCCTGGTTGGACAGCTCGGGATATGTAGAAATCATTCCCATGATCAGGCCGATGTCGCTGTCGGTCAAACTGGCAGCGGAACTCAAAGCAGCCTCTTTTTCTTGTAGAATTACGTCATTTGAACAGGTCGCATGGCGCCTGAGAGTCCGTCCGGGAATTCATGGTGCCCGAGCGATACGGCGCAGAAGGGTCATGACGGAGGCGGCGTAGAGGAAGGCCGCGGCGGATGCGAGGGTGGCCTCGGCATCCTTCCAAAGGCGCCGGTTGCGGCTGATCCATGCGAAGAAGCGCTCCACGACCCAGCGTCTTGGATGGACGGCGAAGCCGACCTGATCTGGTGCCTTCCGCACAATCTCAATGTCGATCAGCGTGGCGGTACGTGGCCTCTCACCGGCAAAGCCCGCATCGGCAAAAGCCTTCGTCACGAAAGGGAAAGAACGCCGCGACAGGCGCAAGAGCGGAATGGCACCGTCGCGATCCTGGACGCTGGCGGGTTGAGGATCGAGAACAAGGGCGCGTCCGTCCGTATCGACCATGACCTGGCGCTTGCGGCCTTTCACCTTCTTTCCAGCATCATACCCTCTCGGCCTGCCGGCTTCGGTGGTCTTCACGCTCTGGCTGTCGATCACGGCAGCGCTGGGCGAGGCCTCGCGCCCGACCCGCTCGCGGTCCATCATGACGAGGCGGTGGTTGATGCCAACGAACACGCCTGCGTCGCGCCAACGGCTGAAATGATCGAACACCGTGCTCTTGGGCGGCAAGTCTTTGGGGATCAACCGCCAGGGAATGCCGCCCCGCAGGACGTAGAAGATCGCGTTCAGGATCTCGCGCGTTGGCCAGGCCGGGCGACGACCTCGCGAACATCCTGTCGGCAACATGGGCTCGACGATCGCCCATTCGGCATCCGTCAGGTCGGTTTCGTATCGCAAGTGGTTGCGGCTATGCTGCCATCGGGTGGTCGGGGTCCACATGGCGCTTCCAGATCAGGCGTCAGATACCTTCTGGAATCAGCCTCGCCCCGATCACTCAACCCATTCTCGGACGGGCTCTGAGAGCCATGCCTTTTAAGGTGTTTTCTTAGCCATTAGCTTGGCCTTTTCGAGGACCCTGGCGGTGGCGACGTGTTTTCGGGCCGTAGCCGCCGCTACATAGGGCTTGTCGACCTTGCGCTTGGGACCACGCGGGCTGGTTGCAATCCGCCCTGGGTCGACCCGCTCCGCCAAGGCGAGCAAGCGGGCCGCGACGCTCGCCGCATCCTCCTGGCCCGTCAACACAGAGCCGTGTCCGAGCGCCACCATCAGCCCCTCGTAGCCGGCACCGATCTGACGGCTCAGGTGGAACACCGAGACCCGCGGCTCGGGCCCGTGCACCTGCTCGATGCACGCGCTCAGCAGGCTCAGCACGTTGTGGGCCAGAACGGCAGCGGCAAACCCCAGCAGGGCCGCCCGCGGACGACCCAGGCGACCGGCCTCGCTGTGCAGCACCCGTTCCATCTGCAGGAACAGACCCTCGATCCGCCAGCGTCGCCGATACACCTGCGCGATCTGCGCCGCACTGACGCTCGCCGGCAGGTTGCTCCACAGCCAGATCGTCCGGTCTCCCTCCGTCGTTGGCGCCGTCAAGCTCAGCGCGATGCGCCGCCACGCATCGCCGCTCCCCTCCAGCGTAATGCTCTGCTCACACAGTGTGCCGGTCTCGCAGGAGCCGCACGCCTGCCAATCCCCCTGCGCGCCCAGGCGGGGATGGTTGCCGTGCCGACGCACCACGAAGTGGCTGCCTGCCTCAACCAGACCCTGCAGCCAGGTCCGGACACAGAAGTGCCGATCGGCGACCCAGACCTGACCGGGCGCGGCAGCGTCCAGGAGGGCCCGGGCCAGCGCCCGTTCGTCGGCATAAGCATCTTCGGCCGCCACCAGATCGACGGCCAGGCCGGTATCGGGATCGTAGACGACCAGGGTCTGCCCCGGCAGGGCGGCGCCGCGATGCGCGCGCAGAGGCTTCAGGCGCTTGTCGCTGCCGGGCAGATGGTTGCCGTCCAGCACGCGCAGTGCGTAGCCCGGCAGGCTCGGATGGCCGGTGCCCGCCGCGGTCATCACCGGGGCCAGTCGGGTCGCGCTGCCGCGCACGAGGGCGCGCAGCAGGTCGGGCTCGGTGCGGTTGACCTTGTCGTAGAGGGCGGGCAGCGAGACGGTCAGGTCTTCGGCTTCGCGCGCAGCGGCGTGCAACGACGAGCGCAGGCCGAGAGCGACGAGCATCGTCAGCCTGACGACAGTGGAGAACAGCAACTCCCGCGTGTATTGCCGCTGGCGATGCTGCTCGAACACCTCGTCGATCCAGCCGGCCGGCAGCGCGTGTTCCAAGGCCGTGCGGGCCATCAGGCTCGTCGGCGCATAGTTCTCGAACCGTTCAATGACGGCAGACCAGACTGGATCGGATCCTTGCAATGCTTCGCTCATTGCAAGGATATAGTTAATATAAACGAACCTTAAAAGGCATAGCTCTGAGTGCCGAACGCTCTGCGCTGATGCCCACGAAACACGCGCATCGTTAAGAACACGTCGAAGTTGAGACGGAGACGGCGGTGACGTCGGTCTCCGCCGCCTGATGCTACGCCTCGGCTCAATCCCGGTTCGGGCGAGACCAGATCAGCTGCATGGCGTCCTCACCCTCCACCTCGACGAGGTTGGCGTAGATCGGCGCCGGGAAGCTCGGGTCGTCCAGCTTGATCGAGACGTAGTCCCGGCCCGTTTCCTCGCTCTGGCGCTGCCAGCCGGCCCCGAGCTCGACGTTGCCCGCCGCGAAGACGCGGAAGTGCAGGCCGCGGTCCGAGGGCCGCTCGATGCGCACCAGCTTGACCCGGACGTTGAGGGTGAGGGTGCGGATCGTGCCGGTGAAGCCGTTGTCGGTGGAGGTGAAGCTGCCGATGGTCGCCATGGTCCTGTGCCTTTCGCGTTCCGGACCGCGCCCGTCGCGGTCTCGATGGCTGTCGTGAGACCGGAGGCGGGCGGCCCGCACCCCGACAGGGGCCGGAACGCCAGTGGAGGACGGCCAGAGGCGGCTTTCTTGGTTCGCGAGGAATGCGAGCGCAGCGAGCAGGGGAAGAAAGTCGCCGGCGGGCGTTGCGGCGCCGATCGAGCCGGCCTGCCGGCGGACTTCGGTCAGACATGCCCCGTCGAGGCCCGCCCCGGGCGCCGATCGCACCACCGCGAAGGACGCGGGACAACTGCGCCCCGGCTCCCCTCCCCGCGCAACACAACAGCGCATCCCGGCGCCCCAGCATCCCCTCGCCGCGCCACCCGGCCGGCCAGCCACGCCAGAGATCGCCCGCCAGACGACGAGAACCGCCGCTCTCCCTTCAGCCGGCCCCGTCGAGCAGGTCGAGGTCGAAAAGCGAAGGGAAACGACGCGACGATCCCATCCCTCGCCACGCTGGGCCGGTCCTCACCCCGGCGACGTTCCGCCCATCCCGATGGAGTTCGAGGCGCGGCCATCCCGCAGATCACGAGTCCGCAACCGAGCCGGCGAGCCAGCGAGCCGCCTTGCGCTGCATGACACTATCGCCTATTTGTCCTGCACACATGGAGACTATGTTGGAGACCAGGGACATGCATGAGAGCGACCCAAAGGTCGTGGTACCGCCCGTTTCGCGTGAGATCGTGGCCCGCCGGGTCGCGGCGACCCTCGACACCGTGGCCTCTGCGGGGTTGCTGTCCGGTCGTAAAGGAAAGCGCATCTCGGGGCGGGCGCACGACCAGTTGTTCGCCGCCGCTGCCGCGCGCTCCGGCCTTGATGGCAACGACCTGCTCGAATATGCGCTCGCGAAAGTCGCTCTCGAAGACGATTTCACCGAGCGGCTCCTCGCGCTGAAGGGCTCGATCGCCAAAGACGTCGACCTTGAGTTTTGATCTTGCCGGCGCGCTGCGCCGGCTGAAGCCCGAGAAGCGCGTCGATGCGCTTGCCCGGCGGGATGACGACGAACTGGCATTTGCAGCGTCCGCGCCTGCAGCCGGCCCGGCGCTCCTGCTCGACACGACCGTGTACATCGACGCGCTGCAGGACCGCCTGCCGCCGGTCGTGACGGCCCTGCTGATCTCCCGGCAGGTCAATCACTCGGCCGTCGCGCTGGCCGAACTGGCTCATCCCCTCGGCCGCCTCGATCCAGCTCATCCCGAGACGGCGACCGTCATCTCTTCGATCAAGGCGACCATCCTGGCCGTTCCAGCCCGGCGCCTGACCGCACCGAGTGTGCGCGTGCTGGCGGAAGCAGGGATCGTCACCGGCATTCTCGCCCGCCTGCGCGGAACGGCGAAAACCGATCGCCAGCCTCTCTTCAACGATGTCGTGCTGTACCTTCAGGCCATGGAAAGCGGCTTCACCCTGCTTTCGCGCAACATCGCGGATCTCGACCTCGTCGAGCAGCTCGTACCGACCGGCCGCGTGCTCTTCTACCGCCAGGATCCCTGATCCGTCGTCGCACGGCGATCGGACGGCGCAGGCTCGACAGGCGTTCGGGCGCGATCCGGCCGAGCGCGCCATAGGCCCTCGAACCCCGTTGATCACGGCGATGAGGGCCAGGATCTCCAGCGTGATGCGCAAGGTCGCCGTGTTGAGCGAGACCACCGATAATCCATCCATTTCCATCCGAACGGCGCGCTAGATGCGGAGACGGATTGCGATGCCGTCGCCGGCGAGAGGGGCGACGCGGCCCTCCCTTCGGCAGCAAGGCCGAGCGGTCGATCCGGCCGGCCCTGCTTCGGACGGAAAGGACGACAGGCGGCGAGCGCCGCCTGTCGTTCAGATCTTCAGTCCTCGTCTTCATCGAACCAGTCCGGGTATACCGGGCGCGGGTCGCCCGGGAGGATCAGGTTTCTCGCGGTGACGAAGATGCCGAGCTCCTGGTCGATCCGGTCGAGGATGCCGTGCAGTGCCTGCATCTCCACGGGCACGCGATCGCGAAGATCGAAGGCACCCTCGCACCAGTAGGGTATGAAGGTCTCCTCGTAGTACCAGACGTCCTCGCCCAGCGCCTGCGCCTTGCCGGGATCGGTGTTGAGGATGAACCGGCGTTCCGCCGCGAGAGCGGCACGGGCGAAGCCGATGAATTCGGCGAGCTGCCGTTCCAGCCAGTCGTGCAGCGCACGCTCTCGTTCGTCCGTGCAACCGAGGCGGTTGGCCAGCACCATGATCCGGAAGCCGGCGGCGCTCGCGTGGAGCCCGAGGAAATCGACATTGGACATCAAACTCTCCTTTCGTCTTTCTGACGGAAGGAGGGCCGCACCGTAGCCGCGAGGGGTCAGGGATCGCGGCAGCGACCGGCAGCGCCGACGGGTGGAGGAGCCGATTTCGTCGGAGCGCAGCGCAGGCGAAATTGGGGGCACCGCCCGTCCTTGACGCCGGAGCGGCGGGTGCACAATGGGCCGTCAGAGAGAAGAGACCCCGAGCCCGAAGGGCGAGGTCCGCTTGCCGGCGCCCGCCGGCCCTGCGGCGGTGCGGCGGCCGCCTCCGTTCGCCGGCGAACCGCGACGGTGCCGCTTCTCCGCGGGAGGATCGTCACCGGCATCGGACGAAACCGCGCCAGCGGGTTCGGTCGCGTCAGCGCATAGAGCCGTCCGCTCGGAACGAGCGGCCCGCCCAGCCAAAGCGAGGGGGTTCGAAGCCGGAGCGCTGCTTGTCCCGGCCCTGCGCGACGTCCATTTTTGGCGAATGGCGCGACATTGCATTTTCGGTCCCGAAGCGGCTGGATCGGGTGAGCATGTCTTCCCCGTGACCCTTGGCCGGGCCGAGGTCAAGCTGGATTCGCAACCGGATGAGTCCGAAAAATGTAGCATGTTTCGGACAGACTTTCATTTGTCCGAAGAATACGGCATACTTCGGACATGCCGTCGCTTGCCGCCCAAGCCCAACCTGATCTGCGCAGCCGATTGCTCGCCCGCATCGCAGAGCAGCCCGGCGATGTCTGGACGCCCAGCGATTTCGCCGATCTCGCCAGCCGGGATGCGATCGACAAGGCCCTCCAGCGCCTGACTGCTGCTGGCGAACTCCGGCGTATCGACCGCGGCCTCTATGACCGCCCCGGCATCAACAGCTTGACCGCCCGGCCCACCGTTCCTGACTATCGTGCCGTGACCCGTGCCGTCGCCCGCCGCGACAAGGCCCGCTTCATTGTCGACGGCATGACCGCCGCAAACGACCTCGGCCTCACCACCGCCGTTCCCGCACGCATCGAGGTCCTCGTCGATGCTCGCCTCAAGCCCATCCAACTCGGCAAGCAGGAAATCCACTTCAAGCCCGCCGCCGCGAGCCGGCTCTACTGGGCCGGGCGGCCAGCGATGCGGGTGGTCCAGGCCCTTCACTGGCTGCAGGACGTCTTGAGCCACGACGACGAACGCACCCGCGTCACCGAGATCCTTCGCAGTCTGTTCGCAGATCCGAAGCACGGTCGGGCGATTCGCGACGATCTACGCGACGGCCTGTCGGCGCTGCCCATCTGGATGCAGGAGTTTCTTCGGCCAATGATCGTCGGCGAGGGCCCGCCCCCATGACGGCCGAAGCCTACACCACCGTCGTTCGCGCCCCGGCGCGGGATCGTCTCGACCTCTTCCTCAGCACGGCCAACCGGCTCGGCGCACCTGTCGGCAACGTCGAGAAAGACTTCTGGGTCTGCTGGACGCTCGACGCGCTCTACAAGCGCCTCCCGGTCGACCGGCCGCGTCTCCTCTTCAAGGGCGGCACATCGCTCTCGAAGGCCTACGGCCTGATCGAGCGCTTCTCCGAGGATATCGACGTCACGGTCTTCCGCGACGATCTCGATCGGGCCGCGAGCGTCGAAGAGCTCGAGGCGCTGTCGGGGAAGAGGCGCCGAGCGCGGCTCGATGCGATTCGCGACGCCTGCCGCGATTATGTCACGGGACCTCTCCGGGAGAGCCTCGCCGCACTCCTCGCCGACACCACAGAAGGGGCCGGTCGCGTCGAGGTCGATGCGGCCGACCCGGACCGGCAAACGCTGCTCGTCTGGTATCCTGAAGTCGAACCACGGGACGATACCTATGTGCGCCCGGCCGTGCGGATCGAGTCCGGCGCGAAATCCGCGCTCGATCCCAACCGGCCGGTCACGCTGCGACCCTACATCGCCGAAGAAACGCCCGATCTCGATCTGTCGGTCCCGGACGTGACTACCATCGAAGCCGGCCGGACCTTCTGGGACAAGGTGGTGATCGCTCACGGCCTGAGACGCTGGTACGAGCGGCGCGGCGTTCTGCGCCAGGAGGGCCAGCGCATCTCCCGCCACTACTACGACCTCCACCAGCTCCTTGGCTCTGAGGTCGGGCGAGCAGCCCTGGCCGACCTGGACCTTGCGCAGGACTGCGTCCGGCACGCGCGAATGTTCTTTGACCGGCCGGATTACGACCTTGCATCGGCGCAACCCGGCAGCTTTGCCCTTGCGCCAGTCGAAGGCATGACCGATGCCCTGCGCCGCGATTACGCCAACACCGCGGGCATGATCTTCGGAGAGCCCCCGGCCTTCGACGCCATTCTTGATTCCGTGCGGCAGCTCGAGGCGGCTGCGAACGACCATGCCGCATGATCGATCCAATCTCTCTTTTCCAAAAGGACGTCGCCTCGATCATTCGCAACAAGCACCCCGACTACCTACTCGTGGGCGCCGAAGCCGAACAGTTCCTGACCCAGGGCGATCTCCGCCATGGCCGCTTCTCGCTGGAGACCGGCATGTCGATCGGGTTTCCCGCCGAGGGAACCGCGGCCATCGCCGCGCTCGCTGCGGAGCTTCGTCGGACAGTCTTCTCGCCTGGATCGACGCTCAGCGGATGGCGGCCTTGAACGCTCGGCCCTCCCGCGCGGGGCAGCCATGATACGGCGTAGAGCCGGTGGACGAATCCGTCCCAAAGTGTGGTCTGCGGCACCGCCACCCGCTCGGTTCAAGGAGCGGACTCGAGGCCCGCTCCACCACTGTCTCTCAGACTTCTTCGCAGACGTACCGCCGCACCATGTCCAGCAGCACGTCGCCGTGGCACGGCAAGGGCGCGCACCAGCAGATGAAATCGGTATCGACCAGATCCGGCAGTGCGGCCATGATGTGCGGCTGCCTCGGCGCCCATTCCGCATATTTCGCAATCACCTCGGCGCGTGTGCCGTCGCGGCCGATGACGAACGGATTGCCGAGCGGATCCGGGCGACCGATGTAGCGTTGACCCGGTCCGGCGCGGCGGCCGACGATGCGGGCGTTGAGAACTCTTGCCATTGCGGCGCTCGTGCCGGTGAAGCCGTTGTCGGTGGAGGTGAAGCTGCCGATGGTCGCCATGGTCTTGGTCCTTTCGCTTGTCCGGACCGCGCCCGTCGCGGTCTCGATGGCTGTCGTGAGACCGGAGGCGGGCGGCCCGCACCCCGACAGGGGCCGGAACGCCAGTGGAGGACGGCCAGAGGCGGCTTTCTTGGTTCGCGAGGAATGCGAGCGCAGCGAAGCAGGGGAAGAAAGTCGCCAGCGGGCGTTGCGGCGCCGATCGAGCCGGCCTGCCGGCGCCCTTCGGTCAGACAGGCCCCGTCGAGACCCGCCCCGGGCGCCGATCGCACCACCGCGAAGGACGCGGGACAACTGCGCCCCGGCTCCCCTCCCCGCGCAACACAACAGCGCATCCCGGCGCCCCAGCATCCCCTCGCCGCGCCACCCGGCCGGCCAGCCACGCCAGAGATCGCCCGCCAGACGACGAGAACCGCCGCTCTCCCTTCAGCCGCCCCCGTCGAGAACGCCCGCACAGCCTGGCGAGAGTGGCGGGACCGACAGCCGATCCTTCCCGGCTGAAGCCGGAGGGCCCGAGGCTCCAGCGACCGCTCCGCTCGCATCGTGATCGAGGAACGCGAAGATCGTCCTCCGGCGCTCCCGGGCCCGGAACGCGACGTGGCTCGAACGAAATCGCAAGGCCCGGCCACCCGGACGCGCGGCGGCCGCCCGCAAGACGGGTTGCTTCCGGCCGCGACGAACGCTCTCGCCGTTCGCCCGCATCGTCGCACCAGCCCCAGATGACCTTGGCGTGACCCTTCCGGCCGGTGCGCGGATCGACGCCGCTGCGCGAGCACCCCATCCGCACCCAGCCGTCGAAGCGATAGAGATCGCCGGAATGCAGCGCGGCGTCCTGGTAGCTCAAGGCCCAGCGGATGCCGTGCGTCTCGCCGAGCGCGGGGAAGACGAAGGCGCGCCAGAGCCGTAGCGCCACGCGGCAGAGATCGGGCCGGGACGCGCAGAGGCACGAGAGCTCGATCGCCTCGCGCCGGTCGAAGCCGGCGACGAGTCCGCCGTCGTGCCGCAGCCCATGCGACCATCCCCGCGTCGGGCGCCGCACCGGCCCCATACGATGGTTCCGGCGAGGAAGCAGGCGTTGAGTTCGTCCCGCCCGATCGGCGCGAACGCGACCGGGATGCGGAGAGGATCAGACACCGCATTATGTAGAGCTCGGAGTTATGTTGTTTTGAGGCGTCCTAGCGCCGCTTTTCGCAGCGCTAGGCATGGATTACTTCCCATAACTATTGGTCATGGACGGCCTTCAACATAGCCAGCAGGCGATCGGATACGCCAGTGAAAGTGCCTCTCCTGATTTGCGGGGCAGTCCCTGCGTCGAGGATATCGAGCTTCTCGGCAGGATCGATCCGGAGGTAGATCTCTGTGCTGGTGACGCTGCTATGACCGAGCCAGAGTGCTACTCGCCTGATGTCGCCGGTCGCTTCGAGCGTATGAACCGCACAAGTATGCCGAAGAACATGCGGCGTAACCTTCTTGCGTGCGAGACTGGGGACCGACCGTTGCGCTATTTTGACGTGGGTCGTCAGGCGACTGGCGAAGCCATGGCGACCAATGGCTTCGCCACGCGCATTGAGGAACACGGCGTCATCCTGGCTGGATGGCCTGATGCGCAACCAGTCCCGCAGAACCGTCTGGGTTTCCTTCCAGAGAGGCAGAACGCGCTGCCGGCGGCCCTTGCCGAGCACATGGATTACATCCGTCGCGGGGCGGTTAACATCTCCGAGCTGGAGGCCGGTAAGCTCGGATACGCGCAGGCCGCAGGCATAGGCAAGGTGCAGCATCGCTCGGTCACGCACACCCGACCGGGTTCGCCGATCCGGTGCGTCGAGCACTGCTTGCAACTCGGCGCGGGTCAAATAATCCACGAGGGGGTGCTCGACGCGCTTGGCGGGGATCGCTTGCGCCTGCATGGCCACATTGAGACAAGCCGGCGCGCGGTATTCCAGAAACCGGAAGAACGAGCGGATTGCTGCGAGCCGGGCATTGCGGGTCCGAGGTGTGTTCGCACGATCCGCCTCGATATGGTCCAGGAAGTCGAGGAGCAGCCCACCGTCGATCTGCTCGATCTGCAGGTCCGAAGGACGGACCTTCAGCCGTTTGGCCGCAAAGTCGACGAGCAACTGGAAGCTGTAGGCATAGCTGTCGATCGTGTGACGGCTCGCGCCACGGTCACGCGGCAGATGCTCCAGCAGATAGGTGCTGAGGTATGGTGCGAGCGCGGTCATGCTGCACCGCCTTTCTGGAACGCCTCGGTTGCTTCAGCGATCTGGCGGATCAACACCGGCGTCGCCTCCAGGTACCAGTAGGTGTCGGAGAGACAGGCGTGTCCAAGATAGGTGCTGAGCGCGAGCATATGCCGGTTGATCGTGGCCCGATCGTTGCCGCACTGTTCGAGCGCGCGAACAGCGAAGCTATGCCGGAGATCGTGTAGTCTGGGTCCGCGCTCACCTTGCGGCCCACGTAAGCCGAGCCGCCTTGAAAGCTTTATGAAAGCGCACGTGACTCTGACACGACTAGGCGGGTTACCCGTCGAGAGCACAAACAGATGTGGGTCAGGACCACCCATGCACCGCCTCAGCGCGAGATAATTACTCAGCGCGCTTCGGGTGCTCGGCTCGATGGGAACGAGCCGGGTTTTATGGAACTTGGTCTCGCGGATCAGCAAACCGTCGGGCATCAGGTCGCTTTCCAACACGGTCGGCGAGCGACTGCAGTCTCCCTACGACCCGGAGGTCCACTACAGCACCAAGCGGCAGATGGAATGGTCGGGTTACAAGGTACACGTCACCGAAGTCTGCGATGCGGACGCGGCCCATCTGATCACAAACGTGATGACCTGTCCGGCGATGCAGCCGGACATGGCGAGCACGGCCGCGATCCACGAGCAGCTGGCGGCAAAGAACCTTCTGCCGGCCGAGCACTTCGTGGATGCCGGCTACGTCGATGCGGGACTGCTGGTCGGTAGCCGACGCGACCATGACGTCGCGTTGGAAGGGCCGGTCCGCGCCATGCCGAGGCAGGCGACGCAGGCTGAGCAGACCTATGAACAGCGCCACTTCGCAATCGACTGGGAAGGCGAGCGGGTCACCTGTCCCCAGGGCAAGACGTCAGTGACGTGGCGCGCTACCCGCGACGAGGTCGGTGCCCCGCGCTTCCAGGCGGTGTTCAGCCGGACCGATTGCGGCGCCTGCGCGACGCGAGCGCTTTGCACCGCGTCGAAGGAGGCGCGCCGCTCCGTCTACTTCCTGCCGCGCCCGGAATACGAGGCGCTGAACGCCGCTCGAGACCGGATGCAGGATCCAGCCTGGAAGCAGCGGTATCGCATCCGCGCCGGGATCGAAGGCACGCTCTCGCAGGGCGTGCGGGCCTTCGGACTACGCAGGAGCCGATACATCGGCCAAGCCAGGACCGGACTGCAGCAGGTGTGCGTGGCCGCAGCGATGAACGCCGCGCGGGTCGTACACTGGTTGGCGGCAGTGCCGCGAGCCAGGACGCGCACGACACGCTTCGCAGCCTTGGCACAGGCCGCCTGATTCGCCGACAGTATCTAGGTGAAGTCGGCGATCCACTTCCGGTTCGGCCCATCGGCCGCGAACTGCCGCTCCAGGAGGTTGGCGGCCGCCGCAGCCCGCACGCCCTCGTCCTTCGGCAACCCGCGCCGTCGCCGCGGACGAGCTCGCATCGCGTTCTCGCGCATGATCCGCTCAATGCGGTGCAGGCCGCACGCCACGCCCTCGGCCAGCACGTCGTGCCAGACCCGCCTCGCGCCGTAGGTGCGGTCGCTGCCCACGAAGCTCGTGTGCACCTTGGTCAGGATCGCCGCGTCGTCACGGGCACGCTGGCTGGGGGATCGAGTGAGCCAAGCGTGGAAGCCGGAACGGGAGACGTTCAGCGCCGCGCACATCCAGGCCACCGGCCAGACCGTCCGGTGCTTGGCGATGAAGGCGAACCTCATAGCACGTCCCGCGCGAAGAACGCGGTGGCCTTTTTTAGGATATCACGCTCCGCCCGCAGCCGGGAGACCTCCTTGCACAGCCGGTCGATCTCGGCCTGCTCGGGCCGCATCTGCCCGTGGCCGGGGAAGGCGTGCTGCGGATCGGCCGCAGCCTGCTTCACCCAGCGGTGCAGCACCGTCTCGTGCACGTCGAGGTCGCGGGCCGCTTGGGCGACGCTCACCCCGCGCTCCCGGATCAGCCGAACCGCCTCGACCTTGAACTCACGTCCGAACTTGCGCCGCTGCATCCTGTACCTCCGGTCTCATCATCACACCCAAACCGGGTGTCCGTGAAACCGGCAGCAGGCCACAGGAAGCTGCGGCGGCCGGCGCCAGCGATGACGACCGCATGGCCGAGGTGCGGAAGTGGACGCTCGCGGCGGCGCGTGGAGGCTGAAGCTTCGGCCTACTGTAGCCCAGCCTTGCCGTTGCCGGTGGATACCGCCAGTCCGAGTTGTGCACCGATAGTAGATGAGGACGCACAAGAACGGTGGATATCCACCGTCGTGCCACCCGCCAGTGACAGACTCGCAAGCCTGATCCGTGGATGCTGGCTGTCCCAAAACGAAACCCGCCCCGAGTTATTCGGGACGGGCTTTGCGGAGGGGTCGGCCGAGACCGAGACACCACCTGTGCAAGCGGATCATCACCACGATCCGTTGATGGCGTCCACCCCTCGGTCGGCTCGATTCAGAGCTCTTTTGAGGGATGGTTTTCGAACTGTCGCGGAAAAACAACGGATCGAAGCGCGGGATTGGTCGCCGCTTTACGGATGGAGTGCGCTCTGCCGCCGATGGTGTCAGGAATGCCGCAGCGAGCACCCTCAGAAATGTCGCTGATCGGATCGAGGGGCCAATTGAGAGCTTCGAGGTCGCGAACCGCAAGAGCCCCTTCCAGGTCGATCCTGGTCGCCAAACGCTGTGGGGGACACAGGACGAGATCGCAGAAGTGTACGGCCGCGACCGGTCTGTGATCAGCCGCCACCTCAAAAACCTGTTTGCAAGCGGTGAGTTAGACGAGGCCGCAGTCTGTGCAGATTTTGCACGGACTGATGCGGACGGCAAAATCTATCAGGTGGCCCACTACAACCTGATCGCAATCCTAAAGGTCGGTTTCAGGGTCCACTCGCCTCGTGCTGCCGAATTCCGCGATTGGGCAGCCCAGAAGCTGGAGCGGTATGTTGTCGACGGATTTGTCCTCAATGAGGAGCGGCTGCGGAACGACCCGACGGCCGCCCAGTCCCTCGCCGAGCAGGTCCGCGCGATCCGCTACGACGAGAAGAACTTGTATGCCCGAGTGCGGGACTGCGTGGTGCTGGTGTCCAGCGACTACGACGGCACATCGGAGCAGGTGCGCAGCTTCTTCGCCCGCATGCAGGACAAGTTTCACTTCGCGGCCTGTGAGCAGACAGCACAGCAGATCCTTCTTACGCGTGCGGACGCCACGAAGGATCGGGTGGGCATGACGACCCAGATCAACAATCGCCCAACACTGGCGAATGCGAAGATCGCCAAGAACTATCTCAGCCCTGAAGAACTGAGGCTGCAGATGCTCGCTGGCGACGCCTTCTTCGTCTACGTCGAAAACATGATCGCGCGCGGTCGCACAGCCACGACGGCGCAGTTGCTGGCAAAGATCGACGAGGTGTTCAAGTTCAACGAGATACCGGAGTTTCCCGGCTACGTTGGGCCCTACATCAAGCCGCAAGTCGATGCGCACGTGAAAACACAGTACGATCTTTTCCGGGCTCGCACGGCGCAAGAGCGCTACGACGACGCCCGGCGCATCCCACCCAACACCTGACCGCCCCAAAACGAAAAACCCCGCCGCGGCGAACCGGGCGGGGCTTGGTGATGATCGGCAATGGCGGGCAGTGGTCAGGTCGGCGCCGCCCCGCCCATCCCCAGCGCTCCGGTCCGCCACCAATCCCCGATCCAGGGGCGGATGCGCTCGATCGCCGGGCCGATGTGGGGGCGATCAGTCCGGGTCGCGGTAGTCGTGCCCCATGTCGATGTAGGGGCGCGCCGCCTCGGCGACAGGTCTCAGATCGGGCTGTGCCAACACGAGGTAGGTGACGAGCCCGGCCATCGCGAGCCAGGACACGCCGAGCCGCAGCTTGTCGCCCGGCGGCACGTCCTTGCCGAACAGGTCCGGCACCGTCACGCCGATCGCCAGCGCGCAGATGCCGAGCACGATCCAGAAATCGAACACCGCGTTGTTGATGATGTAGGCCGGCTGGCCGGAGAACGTGATCGATGGTCCGCGTGACGATGGCCGGCATCCGCCCCTCGCCGGTCCCGTACCGGAACGGCGTCAGGACGTAGATCTGCACCTCGGACACCGACGGCGTGAAGTCGGGCTCGGGGCGATGGAAGCGCGGCAGGTCGGGCGAAGCCTCGCCAGCGCGGACCTGAGCCGCCGCCTCGCGCATCGGATCGGTGAGGAGCGCCTTCACGGGCGACTCGTGTTCGGTCGGCTCGATCAGGCGCCGATCGGTCCAGCCGCCACCGATGATCTTCCGCATTGCCTCCGACACGTCGAGGCCGGGCAGCGTCGTCGCGATCATGTGGCCGGTGAGGTAGGCCGCCACGACCTCGGGCGCGCGGTGATGAACTTGCCGCCGTTCGAGCTTTCCTTGCTCAGCCGCCGGAAGTTTTCGGCCCAGTCCACTACGTCGAGGTTCGGCGGTGGGGTCAGGCCGCGGCGCCACGACCGCCTAAGACTGCGGGTGTCGAGATAGGTCGAGGTCGGAGGGCTCGCCGAGTTCGGTGAGGAGGGTGTTGACATAGGCGGCTAAGATCTGGGTCAGCTCGCGGGCGTCGGCCTTGCCGGTGGCAGGATCAATCCGGATCTCCTCCGCCATCTCGATCGACACGCGCGCCGGCCACGCGATCAGCGCGTCTCGGATGGCGCGGGCCTCCTCGAAGAAAGCGGCCTCCGCGGCGGGGCGCTCGACGAGGATGCCCTGCTTGACCGCATGATCCAGCTTCCGAAGCAGGCCGAGGTAGTTCTCCTTCCGCTGCGCGGCCTGGGCCAGCGACAGGTTCGGGTCGTCCCAATCGGTCTCGACCGGATCGCCCCCGGCCTCGTCGTTCACCGGTTGCGGCGCCGGAGCCGCGGGCCGCGGCGGCGAGGCCGGGCGGGCAGGCTTCCCAACCAGATCCTCATCTCGCGGAATGGCCCGCACCGGTCGATGCGTGGTGCCGCCGCGATAGTTCGCAGGCCGCTGGTCGAGGTTCCATTCGCTGGCCTTGACATCGACCTTGCCGTCGGCGGTCATAACGAGGAGGCCTTGCCCCTTCCACTTCGTGACGACCGCCTTGGAGACACCTCGGTGCCGGGCGAACTCGGCCTGCCCCATGGCTGTCGAGCGTTCACCCATTGCGTTCACCGTTCACGGGTTTTCGGACCCTGGCGCTAAAAACAACCGGGGCCCCGACCACCCGTATACGTTCGGAGCCCCCAGGGGCCCTGACGGTCGAGGGGCGGGGTCAGTCCCCACCACCTCTACCACCACCGTCGCTGGACGAGCACGACGACCCGCTGTCGGAGAACGACGAGCCCGAGCAGTGCGAAGACGGGTGATCTGATCCGGCGCTGGAACCTGTACCGTAGAGTGCAGGGCTGTAGCCGCCATCGCTGATGGTCGAGGACTGCGACCGACGACCCTGCGCTGCTTCCTCACGGCGACGGCGCGTCTCGTCGCGGCGCTTGCGGCTGAAGATGCTGAACAGGCCCATGCCGATCGCCTTCTGCTCCTGCGCCGATGCACCGTGGGGCGCCTCGGGCCGCGGAGATCCACGAGGATAGCACTGACGGTGCCGTACGAGCGACTTCGAAAGGAATCCTCACGGTCCTGCAGGTTTCGACTGTAAGGCAATGCTTGACAGGATCAAAGTCAGGCGATACCTTACAACCATGATCCGCTCGTTCCGCAGCAAGGGCCTCGCCCTCTTCGCCCAAACGGGCAACGCGAAGAAGCTGAGCGTCGAGCACGTCGGACGCGTTGCCCGCGTCCTGAACCAGCTCAACGCGGCGACGAAGCCTGAGGACATGAACCTGCCGGGCAATCGCTTCCACGCCCTGACCGGCGACCGTGCCGGCACCTACGCGGTCAACGCCAGCGGCAACTACCGCATCACCTTCCGTTGGAACGGCCAGGACGCCATCGACGTCGATCTGGAGGATTACCACTGATGAGCGGCAACCCCCTTCTCTCCGGCCTCGCGCCAACCCATCCAGGCGAAGTGCTGCGCGAGGACATCCTACCGGCCACCGGGCTGTCGAAGACCGAGGTCGCGCGCCGGCTCGGCATCTCTCGGCAGACCCTCTACGACATCGAGGGCGAGAAGCTGCCCGTGACGCCCGCGATGGCGCTGCGGCTCGGGCGCCTGTTCGGGAACTCCCCCGAGTTCTGGGTCAACCTCCAGCGGGATTACGACCTGCGCACGCTGGAGACCGAGATGGCGGAGGAACTTGCCGCGATCGATCCGGTGGCCGCCTGACCTGCCAGGTTTCTGTCGGCTTCAGGCTGCCGAGCCCGTAGCGACTGGTGTCAGGATCCCGCGCCATTCTCACTGGCGCACCAGCGCACCCGCGGGCGCGTCCGGTCGCTCCATCCAGTGCGTCGCCCGCCAGCCTTTCGGGAGGCCGCTCCACGATGCCGGGCGGTTGCACATGCTGTCGCCGCCGTCCCACCGGCAGTCGGGGAAGCGCTCACCGACGAAGCGGTCGCCGTCCGCGAGCCAGATCTTGGCCCAGAGGTCGACCTTGCGGTCCTTCGGGGCGGTCTCGACGCTCTGCCAGTCCGTCATGTCGAGACCTCGCGAATACTTGCGCCGACCTGCGCTTTTACTGTTGACGCCTCAAGTATAGTTCTGTAGAACTACAAGCACAGACAGAGGCGGAGACAGCAAGTGTTCAAGATCATCGACACCAAGACCAACAAGACGGCCTTCGCCAAGGTCTCGGAGCGCGAAGCTCACATCCGAGTGGATCACCTGAACGCCGCTTTCCAGACCACCCGGTTCAAGGCGGTCCGGATCTGAGAGGGAAGGGGCTTCGGCCCCCGCTTCCGTTCTGAAACTGGTTGCGGCGGTCGGATTCGAACCGACGACCTTCAGGTTATGAGCCTGACGAGCTACCGGGCTGCTCTACGCCACGTCGTGAAAGGAAAGGGCTAATCGTCCCCTGTTGGGGGACGATCTGGGAGACCAGCCTACAAAGTGGAGAAGCGGTCTCGCCCGTCTCCGTAGCGGCTCCATTCAATCCCGCTGAGGGGAGAATTAAGCGGCTACTGCGCGTCTGCTCACATATTACACGAGGCGGACGTCGGCAAGATCGAGTTCGATCGGCGTGCACCGTCCGAAGATGCTGACCCCAAGTTTCAGCCGATCGCCGGGCAAGATCTTCTCGACCACGGCCGGAAAGCTAGCGAACGGCCCTGTGAGCACCACGACGCTGGCCCCTTCGCTGACGCCCATGGGCGCTACGATCTCGCCTTTGGCCACCGCGTCGGCGAAGCGCTGAAGCAGTTCGGGATCGAGACGCGCGGGGCGCAACACCATGCCGGAGACGTTGCCCTCTGGCCCGCCTTCTTCCTCGATCCGAGAGACGATCTCGGCCACGCCCTGCTGTTGGCGAGCCTCGTCGAGGTGGTCCGGCGCAGGGCCTCGTGGCGCGCTGCCGGCGCATCCGCGGCCGCGAATGCCTCCTCGGTCTCCCGGAAGGCGTCCGCAAAGCCCTGCGCGAAGGCAGACCAATCCGCGCCCGCCGCCGACTGCGGAGACGCATCGTCCATTTTGGACACCGCCTCCGCTACCGACATGCCGGCGGCGCGGGCGATCGCTTCCATCCGACCGGCGGCGGCTGCCTTCTCCCCAGGGCTGTCGGTCCGGTCGTGGAGGGCGCGGACCTTGGCGAAGGTCGAGAGATCGGCGGTCACGGCGCGCCTCCGGCCAGCATGGCGCCGATACGGGCGTCAGAGGAGGATCCGCCGCTCTCGGACAGGATGTCGTTCCAATCGACTCCCACGCGCGGAGGCAGCTCGACGCGGACGATACGATCACGGGCGGCGAGGCGCTGGGCGAGGGCGTAGGCCGCCGCTTGGCCAGCGAAGCCGGGATCGACGTCGCCGAAAACCACCTGCTGCGCCTGGCATCGCTGATACAGCCATCGCGGCACCGTGACCGGCTGCCGGCCATTGCAGTGGGGGCACGCTGCCGTGCCGGGCCGCTTCCGCAGATTGTGAAAGCGCCCCATGTGCGTCTGCGAACACCGGTCGCACCGCACTTCCACCAGCAAGTTCCAGGTCGAGCCTTCCGTCTTGGCGCTGATGACGGTCAGCGAACCGAAGCGGGCGCCCACCCACTCCGGTGCGAGCGATCCGCAGGCCAAGACGACGCGCTTCCGCGAGCGAGAGCGATCCTTCATCGGTCATCACCTCGTGGTCAGGGGTTGCGGTAATTCCGTCGTGAGTGATTACGGGCTGCACGCCCTTGCAGATGGCGCCGGCGTGGTGGACGAAGTTCACGCCATCCCAGACGCGATCAGCGAGCGTCACGTCTTCGATAGGCACCTCACCGCGGTCGGTAAGGACGAGCATGCCGCGAGCGAGGCAGTCCGTCTTGCCCGGCGCAGTTCGCAGGCCCCGGCCGATGATCTGCACGAACAGCATCTCGGATTTGGTCGGCCGAGCCAGGACGATGCAACGCACATCGAGATCGACGCCGGTGGTCAGGCAACCGACGCTCGAAATCACCCGCAGCTCACCGGCCGTGAAGCGCCGGAACAGCGCCTCACGCTCGTCGGGTTTCGTGTAGGCGTCGATGTAGCCGCAGGCGACGCCGGCACGCTCGAACTCGGCTTGCAGCCGCTTGGCGTGCGGGCGATCGACGGCAAACACGAAGGTCGGGCGGTTCTCGCCGCGCTGGCGCCACGTCGTCACCACGTCGGCCACCAATTCCGGTTTGTTCATCGCCTCGCCGAGGTCGCCCTCGTGGTAGTCTCCGGCGACCGTCCGCACGCCGGACAGGTCGGGATGGGACGGGGCGTAGACCCGGAACGGCGAGAGGTAGCCGGCGGCGATCAGCTCGGCGGTCGTCGTCACCCGGATCAGGTCGTCGTAGTGCTTGCCGAGGCCCTTGGTCCAAGGTGTCGCCGAGAGGCCGACGAACGGGACGGTCGCCCAGTCCGGCGCCGCCATCCACAGCCCCAGCATCTCGAACCAGCGGTGAGCCTCGTCGATCACCACGATGTCGAACGGCGGGATCTCCCGGCGCTGAAGGGTCTGGATCGAGGCGACCTGCACCGGCTTCGTGCCGTCGGTCATCGGGTGGTTGCCCTGGATCACCCCGATGTCTTCGATGCCCTCGGCGAAGAACGAGCGCACGGTCTGGTCGATCAGGGCAATGGCCGGGACCACGAACAGCACCCGCTTCCCCTTGGCGAGGGCACCTTTCACGATCGCGCCGGCCACCACGGTCTTGCCGGCACCGGTCGGAGCCTGGACCATCGGACGGCGGTGCCCGGTGCTGAGGGACCGGCGCAGTTGCTCGATGATGCGGGCCTGGTGCGGACGAAGCTCTCGGCTCATCGGGCGCCTCCCTCGGCGTCGTCGTGGCCGAAGGGATCGGGGGTGTCCCAAACCGCGGGTTCGGGGGGTGCCGGCCTCGGGCGACGTGTGGCTCCACCCCTCCCATCCAGTGATTCTTCCTTACGGCTAGGAGTATCTTGTGAATGTGGTTGTGATTGCTTGAGCCCAGCTTCCTTTTCGCCACCCGTTTGCTTTAGCATTGCTTTGGCATTGCCACCCTTCGAGCCTGCCTTTGCCCTCCGCTCATAGGCGGCTTTGGCAGAGCAAAGCTCCCGATCGATCCTGGCGTGTCTCCATCCTTCGCCGAAGAACTCGGCGAGCGTGTCGCACATGGAGGACCACTCACGCGGGGAGCACCGACAAACCCGCGCGAGCTTGGCGTCCTCTCGTGGGAGGCCGCCGTTCTGCCAGTAGTGCATGATGAGCAGCAGGTAGCCGCCGTGCTCGATCGTGCTCAGGTGGCCCGTGTCCGCGAGGTAATCCGCGACATAGAGGGGCATCCAAGGTCTGGACATGACGGCACCGTTCCGGAAACCGCAGGCGCGGCCGGTCGAAGGGGGTTGTGACTGCGGGCGGGTTTGGGAACGTTCAGGGTGGAACACGGATACGTGCCGTCGGCTTCGGGGCGAGATGCCCGCGGAACGGGCCTGCGGACGGCGGAGGCGCTTCCCGCAGCCGGGCGAGGAGGCGGGCGGTCTCCCGGTGGGCCTCGGCGCGCACGCGGTTGC
The DNA here is from genome assembly GCA_036946625.1 of Methylorubrum populi. Lineage (NCBI taxonomy): Bacteria > Pseudomonadati > Pseudomonadota > Alphaproteobacteria > Hyphomicrobiales > Methylobacteriaceae > Methylorubrum > Methylorubrum populi. The sequence continues at coordinate 751,729 of JAQIIU010000002.1, read as the reverse complement.
GCCGGGCGGCCTCGTCCAGCCCTTCGGCTTCGAGGCTGAGGGCGAGGCCGCTGTCGTGGCGGGCGACGCTCTCGTGCCACCGCAGAAGTCGATCCAGGCGCTGCTGATCGACGGCCGGCAGGTCTTCGGCCTCATGCATGGCCGTGCTCGCCGAGCCGCTGGCGCAGGCCCTGGTTCTCTGCCGTCAGCCGGGCAATCCGGTCTTCCAGTTCGAGATGCGCCCGCTCGTCGGGCACGAGGTGGGCGCGCATGAACCGGGTGTAGGCTTCGGCCGCCGCCTGATGATCGGCGATGTCGTCGCTCTGCGCGGCGTGCCGCTTGGCCTCGACCCATCGCTCGAACAGGGTGTTGCGATAGGCCGTCACCCGCTCGACGACGGGGCATCTCGGGTCAGCAGTCAGCATCGGCCAAAGCTCCATGGGTGCGGGAGCGCCGTGTTCGGGCGGATCAGGTCACGGCGGCGCGCGAGCGTGGAGGCCGGGGCGGGTCATTCGTCAGTCTCCCGCAGCCAGACGCCGAACTCGGTCAGCGAGAAGCCGAGCGCGCTCAGCCTCCGGCCCAGCGGGTCGCGCAGCCAGAGCGGACACGCGTTCCGCAAGCGCTTCGAACTCGGCAGCCAGGCACGCCAACTCATCGGTACTCTCCCGGCTACGACTCGTCCGCGCCGTGCGGATCGCATCAATCTCTGCGGCCTGGACGCGATGGGCCTTGCGATACCAAAGGTCGAAGGCGCGCCAGTACGTAAGCCCGGCACGGCGCGCGGCGCGCGCGATCTGCGTCTTGACCCGGTCGCCCGGCACGAGGGGCAGCGCGAGGTCGCGCAGACCCTCGGACGCCTCAAGAACGAAGGCGGGCACCCGCGCCTCCCAAGACTTTTGGGACATCTCCCAAAACCTTTCCGTCAGAGTGATTCCGACAGAGGGAACAGGAGGCCGTCAGGTGGACACGAAGGGCACGATGAACGGGGGCGGACGCGGTGCTGTAGGAGGCGAGCGCGTCCGGCCGCACAATCGGGCCGGGGTGAAACAGAGCAATCAACAGAGCAATCACGGGCATGCCCCCGCTTCGGCGGGCGCGCCCTTCGGCAGCAAATCGACCGCGCGGACCTCGCCGGCCGTCACCGCCTCGATGCGGGCGGTGACACGGACCGACGGGCCCCGTTCTCGGAACCGGAGCTTGCGGACGGTGCCGGCGGAGATGCCGCCGATGCGCTCGGCCATTACCTCGTCGGAGACGAGTTCGCGGCGCATCCAGAGCTTGAGCGAGACCATGGGATCAGGCCTCCTCGCGTTGCAGACGGTGACGGCCGCGCCGGCCGAATTGCCGCCCGCACGGCTGGCCGAAGTCCTGGCGATCGTGGTGTTCGAAGTGGTCGGTGCGATCGATCCGGCCAATCGGAGCGCCGCCTTGGAGCGGGTGGCCAACCGCTTGGATGGACACGGCCGCGCCTTCGGGGGCGAGGCTGCGGCCATGCTGGGGGCCGTGGGGGCGGCGCTGATGCGGCTTGAGGCCTGAGGGTTGCCCGCGCATCATGGAGGATGAGGGGGGCATTAGGGGTGGGCCTCGGGAGCCAAGTTATTTGAGCTAATATCTAGGTTCCGACGCGATCCGCTAGGACGGACAACTTCATCTGGCCAGGCCAAATCCTTTGGCCAATTTTTATCAAACCACCCAATGATGCTGTCGTAAGTCCTTATTATAAATGACCTTTTTGGGTCAGAAATTCGCTCAAAGAACCCCCAATCGCGCGCGCAAACACGACCGATTGTCGTTAGCTTTATCCCTTCGTCCCCATAGATCCTGGCACAAGCCATCAGATGCGCTCGCAGATCGTCTTCCATGATGGGAGTTTAGTAGAAAAAATCCCATCCATCAAGTGTAAATATCCTACTCGCTTTGGCCTGTGAAACGTGGGAAAAAACTACATGGAACGCACACTCAAAGCCTTCGTCGAGCGCAGACTCGCTGAAATCGGAACGAATCCGTTTGAAGCAGCAAAGAGCGCTGGCCTCGAGAGAGGCTTTGTCAATGATATATTGCAAGGAAAGAAGTCTACAGTCAGGGGAAGCAATATTATTAAACTAGCTAGTGCCCTCAGAGTTGATGTGCGAACATTAGTGGAAGAAACGCTCAATTCAGTCCCGTCACAGGAGCTTCTTGACTGGGTTGATAAAAATGAGCCCAAATCTGCGGATTTGGAATTTTCTTCTGAAGAAATTGTCTCAATTCAGGAGGCAGTAGAAGTATACAATATTATTAAAACCAATGATGGAAAGGCTCTGATCGAGCCAAGCCCTAGCAGCTTTATGCCGACGCTGGGATTTTTCCGCCTATATAGAATAAGCTATGGCGTTGTAGTCTACGACAGCGATATGGAGCCTGAACTGCGGCCGGGGGAAAATGCTTTTGTAGACTCAAACTTTCCTCCCGTAAAGGGAAATACCTGCTTATTCAAAGGATTTAGTGATAATCGCCGATCGTATACACCTGTTAAATTTGGAATACTGACAAATATTAGTGATGAAAACTGGACAATAAAGCAGTGGAACCCCGAGAAAGAATTAATACTTTCACGGATGGAATGGCCGGTTTGCCATAAGGTGGCGGGCAAACTGTCAAGATAGCGGCACAGCAGAAGTAGGAAATATCCATTTTTGGATTGACGTGGGACATTTCCCACCATAGTTTGCCTCCATCGCCCCTCGCGGTGGAGCCCTCCCATGCTCGCCAACGCCCTCCCGTTTCTTCCGATCCTCGCCTGCGCCAGCCTCTGGCTGATCGGCCATCACGTCTACGGGCGGGCCTGATCCATGGCCGCGCTCGTTCCCTACGCCTTCGAAGGCCGCACGCTGCGTAGCCTGCTCCTTGGCGACGAGCCCTGGTTCATTGCCGGCGATGTCGCCGCGTTCCTGGGGCATCGTGATGCTGCCGATCTGAAGCGCAGCCTGGACGACGACGAAAAGGGTACGCACCGAGTGCGTACCCCTGGCGGAGAGCAGGATGTCTCGGTCATCTCCGAGGCCGGGCTCTACCGGGCGATCGTCCAGCGCCGCGCCACCTCCGCGATCCCGGCCGGGACCCGCGCCTTCATCGCCCGCTTCCAGCGCTGGGTGTTCCACGACGTGCTGCCGGCGATCCGCCGGACCGGCACCTACGCCATCCCCGACTTCGCCAATCCGGCCGCTGCCGCCAGGGCCTGGGCCGAGCAGTACGAGGCACGGGTACTGGCGGAACGGAGGAAGGCCGAGATCGGCTCGCGCCGCGAGGCAACGGCCATGGCGACAGCCAGCCGCGAGGCTCAGAGGGCGAACCGCCTGGAAATCGAACTCGACCGCTCGGGTCAGTACGCGACGGTGAAGCGGATGGAGGCGCTGCACCGCGGCCGGGAATTCGATTGGCGCCTCCTCAAGCGCATCTCGCAGCAGAAGGGGTGGCTTCCGATTTCGGTGCCCGACGCGAACTATGTGTTTGGTCCCGGCATTTGGTGGAGCGGGTTTGACCTGAAGCGGCCGGGCTCAGCGGACCATGCCTTGCAGATGGCTTCGTAGGGCGTGAGGCCGCGCAGGGTCTTCAAACGGCGTGCGAAGTTGTAGGCGCTGACAAAGTCGGCCAAGTGCGCACGGAGTTGCGCGTGGCTGTCGTAATGGTAGCGCTTGACCGTCGCGTCCTTGATCGTGCGGTTCATCCGCTCGACCTGACCGTTCGTCCAGGGGTGGCGCGGTTTGGTCAGCCGATGGTCGATATCGTTGCGGGCGCAGGCAAGTTCGAAGCTGTGGGCTCGGAAGGTCTCGCCGGCTACAATCGCCTCCTTGATGACGGAAGCGGCCGAGGCGACGTTGCCGGGCGTGGTGAAGTGGGTGCCGTTGTCGGTGAGCACCGTGTGCACCTTGTAAGGCACGGCCTCGATGAGATGGCGGAGGAAGTCACCTGCGACCCGCCGCGTGGCCTTCTCGTGGAGCTCAACGAAGGCGAACTTGGTCGTGCGGTCGATAGCGACGAGCAGGTAGAGTCGCCCTTCGGCTGTGTGAACCTCGGCCAGATCGATGTGGAAATAGCCGAGCGGGCAGGTCTTGAAGCGTGACCGCTTGGGCTTGTCACCGTCGACCTCCGGCAGTCGGCTGATGCCGTGGCGCTGCAGGCACCGATGCAGCGACGAACGGGTCAGGTGCGGGATCGTCGCCTGGAGCGCGTAGAGGCAGTCGTCCAACGGCAGGAGCGTATGGCGGCGAAAGGCGACGACGACCGCCTCGTCCTCCTGTGACAGCACCGTCGAGCGGGGATCCTTCGGACCCGTGCGCTGATCGGCGACCGAGGTCCGCTGCCGCCACTTGGCGACCGTCTTCCGGTTGATCCCGTAGCGCTTCGAGAGCGCCCTCAGGCTCGCTTGACTATGCTGGATCGCTCGACGGACTGCCTCCGTCGTGGTGGCGCTGCCGTGAAGAACTTGGCCCATAGCGCGTCCCTCCACTCCAACGTGAAGAGTGCACCATCAAACCCTGGGATCAAACAACTATGGAACCGTGAAAGCCTATCACGCCGAGGTGTGGCGCGAGGCGTACGCGATCGAGATCCCGGCGGGGGCCTTGTCATGAGCGGGTCGGTCTCCGCCGCGATCGACGCGCACCGCAAGGCCTGGGCCGACTTCTGCCCCGAGGCGCGCTCGTTCCACGCCAGGGCCAGCCGTCACCGCGGCCAGCACTGGCATGAATACCAGACCGCCCGCGAGGCCTACGAGGGTGCCACCGATGGTCTGGTGCGCAGCGCCCGTCTGATCGCCTCTCCGGGCGACCTCCAAGCCTTCGCCGATTACGTGGCCAGCCTCCACGCCTACGGCCGGAGCGACGTGGCTGCCGGCGTCTACGCCATTGAATGCCGGCATCTGTCCGATGCCATCGCGGCCATCGCAGTGGCCATGCGCCGTCTGTCGATGCTGGTCGATCGAGGCGCGGATACGCCCCGCTACGGAGAGACCCTATGAGCGACGTCATCGAGATGTTTCCCGAGCCCCGCCGGGCCGAGAGGCTGATGGACACCGCCGCCGACGGCGGCATCGAGGTCTCCGTCCACTTCTGCCGGGTCGCCGGGCCGAGCCTGCTGTTCGGCCTGAGCGGCGACACGCCGCCGACCGAGGCGGCGATGGCGGCCCTGATCGAGATGTCGGCGCGCTTCGGCTACCGACCAGCAGTCCCGCATCGACGTAGCCGGCATCCACGAAGTGCTCGGCCGGCAGAAGGTTCTTTGCCGCCAGCTGCTCGTGGATCGCGGCCGTGCTCGCCATGTCCGGCTGCATCGCCGGACAGGTCATCACGTTTGTGATCAGATGGGCCGCGTCCGCATCGCAGACTTCGGTGACGTGTACCTTGTAACCCGACCATTCCATCTGCCGCTTGGTGCTGTAGTGGACCTCCGGGTCGTAGGGAGACTGCAGTCGCTCGCCGACCGGCGGCAACTCGGCGCCGCTGCGCCACCGTGGCGGCCCGCTTCCCTCGCGGGCATAATGCACTCGCCATACATCGCGCAGCGTTCCCACCATCGGCACGGCCCGCACCTCAGGCGGTGCCGCCGGCGCGTCCAGCGCTTCGAGTAGGGCAAACCCGTCCGTACCGATCGCAAGAGCGAGTGCCTCGCGTTCCGTCCGAGCCCTGGGCAGGCGATAGTCCTCCACCCGGCGTCCATAGCGCTCGAACCAGACCGGTCGAGCGATGCCGCGCAGCCAGTCCGGAGCGACGGCAGCGAGATCGTCGAGCGCAGCGCGCAGGGTCTCGGCGACCAGTTCAAGGAGGTGCAGATCGTGAACGGCAGCCAGCACGTGCGTGCTGTCGGTGCGCTGCTTGCCGCGCGCTTTGACCAGCCCCCGAGCCTTGAAGCGGGCGAGCATCCGGTCCAGCAGCAACTGCTCGCCGCCGCCGGCAATGAGACGGGCACGGAACTCGGTCAGCACGCTGAAGTGGAAGCCCGGATCGGTCAATTCGAGACCGAGCGCGTACTTCCAGTCGATGCGTGCACGTACGGCGTCGGCCGCTTGACGGTCGCTCAGGTGCTCGGAGAACTGGAGGACCGTGACCAGGGCCAGCCGCCAGGGCGCAAGACCGGGCTGGCCGCGGGTCGGATAGAGATCGCGGAAGTCCTCGTCCTGGTAGAGGGCGCTGAACTCATCGCGCAACCGCGTCGCGACCGTCCCTTTGGGGAAAGCCGCGCGCGCCACGCGCGCCGTCTCGACGGGGATCGCGCCGATCGGTTCCGGTCGCAGGCTCATCGCGCACCTCCGTGCCAACACCCCCGACCATCTGATTCGCCGACAGTATCTCCTGAACGGCGGCGCCGAGCTGGACGCAGTAGTGCTCCACGGCGTCGCGGAAATCGGCGTTGGCCTTGACGCGACCATGACGTCGCGTTGGAAGGGCCGGTCCGCGCCATGCCGAGGCGGGCGACGCAGGCTGAGCAGACCTATGAACAGCGCCACTTCGCAATCGACTGGGAAGGCGAGCGGGTCACCTGTCCCCAGGGCAAGACGTCAGTGACGTGGCGCGCTACCCGCGACGAGGTCGGTGCCCCGCGCTTCCAGGCGGTGTTCAGCCGGACCGATTGCGGCGCCTGCGCGACGCGAGCGCTTTGCACCGCGTCGAAGGAGGCGCGCCGCTCCGTCTACTTCCTGCCGCGCCCGGAATACGAGGCGCTGAACGCCGCTCGAGACCGGATGCAGGATCCAGCCTGGAAGCAGCGGTATCGCATCCGCGCCGGGATCGAAGGCACGCTCTCGCAGGGCGTGCGGGCCTTCGGACTACGCAGGAGCCGATACATCGGCCAAGCCAGGACCGGACTGCAGCAGGTGTGCGTGGCCGCAGCGATGAACGCCGCGCGGGTCGTACACTGGTTGGCGGCAGTGCCGCGAGCCAGGACGCGCACGACACGCTTCGCAGCCTTGGCACAGGCCGCCTGATTCGCCGACAGTATCTTCAGGACGTCCACGAGCCGGCGTGGGAGTTTCGTGCGCTGACGCCGGAAGAGACCGCGGCGCTCTATGCCGGGGAGGGGGCTTGAGCGATGGCCGTCACCATCCCCTCCGCTCAGCCCCGCGAGCCGGCCTTCTCCCGCTCGACCGCTTCGAGCAGCACCGCGTCGATCCGGGTCTGCCAGCCCGGCCCGCCGGCGCGGAAATGCGCCAGCACGCTCGGCGAGAGCCGCAGCGATACGGGCTCCTTGGCGTCGGGCTTGGCCGGGCGTCCGCGCCGCACCAGCCTGCCGCCCACGAGGAAGTCGGCCCGGTCCATCATCGCGTCGGTGAGTTCGGGCAGTTCCTCGTATTCCTCGGCCGTGATGACGTGCGCATCGACCTTGGCGAAGTCGGTCTCCCCTATGGCGTCAGCGGAGAAGCGGGGCGTAGCGAACCTGTTCGCGGTCATTGGCCTTCCTCATCGTGAAGACGTGGCGATCCGCGCCACGCGGGGTCCAGCCGACGATCACCATGCGCCCTCGCAGGAGGCCGACCGTAATGATGCGGGTCTCGCCGTAATCGGCCCGGGTGTCCTCGAACTCGTGGACCGGACCGGCGAACACAGCCTCGGCCGCCTGGAAATCCAGGCCACGTTCGGCCAGGGCCTTGGCCCGCTTGGCCGGGTCGAAGGTGATCGTCATCGCGGAGGATCGCAGGCCTTTCGGCAGGGGTCAATAAACGTAGATACGGAAATTCATCAGGCCGGTCCTGCGGTCGCCGGGATCGACCTACTCGGCCGGCCCCTGCCGGCCCTGCTGAACCGACCGCTCGTTCACGCGCATCGCCGCGTAGCCGAGCCCGATCACGACGAGGGGCAGCGCGACGTAGGCGTAGATCCAGAGACCGGTCATCGCAGTCCTCCGAGCGTGTGGCGCGCCATCCCGTGCAGCGCGGCCGCGGCGATCAGCCAGAACACGCTTCCTGCCACGAACAGGAAGCCGACCGTACCACCATTCGTCCCACCGATTCCATATAGGGTCGCGACCGTCGGACCGAGCACCCCCACCGTCAGGCAGGCCGTGGAGGCACGATCCAGGGCGTTGGCGGTCAGCTTCGTGCGCTCGTTCGCGATCAGGCTCATCGCGGCGCCCTATCACGCGTGGGGACGATTCGCGCCCACCTCTTCGAGCTTTCCGGGCGGCTCCCGCCGTTCCGGCCTGAGGACGGCCATGCCCTGAGCACGCCGCCCTGAACGCAAGCGGCCCCCGCCGGTCTGGAACACCGGCGGAGGCCATAGCCCCACCCCACACATCGGATAAATGCCATGCTGCAGGACCATTCCCGCAATCGCACCCCCATGCCCGCCGCGCAACCGCCGGCCGACACCGCCCCGCCCGAGCCGGGGCCCGCCCGCGCCGAAGCCGGGATCGCCCGGATGCTTTTGGCGTCGGCCGATGCTGAGCCGGCCCAGCCGGATCCGATCCTTGGCGTGATTGAGGTCTGGCGAAAGCGTACCGCAGCATACGACGCGTTCGATGCTCAGGTGGACGCTGGCTCTTTCGTGGGCAGCAAGATCTCCGAGGAGGATCGGCTCATCGCGGAGCTTACCCCAGCGCGCGACGCCGTCTTGGCAACCGTGCCGACCACGCCGGTCGGCCGAGCCGCCCTTGTCCAATTCGTGCGTGACGAGATCGCCGCCTCCGGTATGGCCGACGGCGGACCGCCGGACGACGACCATCCGGTTTGGCGCGACGGGCTGCGGGCGCTTCTGGCGGCGCAGGAGGCGGAGATCCGTGCCGCTGCGCCCGTCCTCCCCGATCACGAGACCCGCTTCCTCGCCCTGATCCCGTGGTTCGCCCGAGTCGTCCCCGAGGGTGAGGAGGCTCGCAACCGCGCCTCTCGTCTTCACGAGGAGGGCATGGCGGTCGCTGGCGAAGCGTGGTCTCCGGCCTTGGAGAAGGCTTGGCGCGAGAACGGCTACAGCGCCGCTGCCGACCTCGCCAACGATCTGGACGAGCCCATCGCCGTGGCGTTCGAGCCGTTCATGTCCCTGCCGATGACGACCCTGCCGGCCCTTGCATGGAAGGCGCGGGTGTCTCTGTACCTGTTCGACGGGGCCGAGGAGGCGCTGTCCGACTTGGCGGCGCTGGCGGTGGCGGTAAGCCCGCATCCGGCCGTTGGGGGTGAAGTCCATCCAGACAACGCGCTCTTGGCCATGGGGCCGACCATCACTGAGTTGGCCGGGCGCCGCGACAGCCTCTATCCGGCCTCGCGCGACACCGAACTCGCCGCCATGCGCGTCGTTGGCCAGGCGCCCGAAGCCCACACCCAGGAGTGCCGGGACTGGTTCGCGCGCTTGAGAGCCGAGCAGGCGCGCAACGGTCACGACACAGCGAACGCCGCCTACAACGCGGCCGACAGCGAATTGCTGGACGCCCTGATCGATCTCGCCGAGATCCGAGCCGCGACCATGGACGGCCTGATCTTCAAGGCGCGCCTCGCTCACGAGCACGAGGTCGAGGAGATCGCCAGCGGCATCGTCGCCAATCTGATCGCGATGGAGAAGACGAAAGAGGGGCGACAGGTCAGGCCATCGCTCTCCGACCAGATCATCGCGTGCTGGCGCGAATGGGCTGCTCTCATCGATTTCGATAAAACTGAGCAGGGATTGGCTGCCAACGAGCGCTTGGACGCGGAACGATCCGCCCTTTGCGCTGCAGCCGAAGCGCTACCGGTCGGGCTTGGCAACGTGCCGGCCAAGGCGCTCGCCCTGGCGTGGCTACAATACTCGGATCTCTGGCATCACGGCGACGATCGTGAAGCCTATCACATCGACGGCCGGCTCGCGCTCGACATCGACACCGCCATCTGTGGCCGCCTGAAGACGCACTACACGGGAGAGGCGGCATGAGCGCGCGTCTCATCGAACGCCCGGTCATCGGCGTCAACGTGATGGTGCTGCGCGACGGGCGCATCGTTGCCTTAGCATTACAGTTGCGTTTTTGGCGAGGTTCTGACTCCATGCGGCACCATGATTCGTGCATCATGGACGCCGGGGGCCTCGATTGAGGCGACGCTGGAGCTCTGGGCCTCTTCGCTGCGGGAGGTGAAGGGACGCATGCGCCCGCTGTTTTCTCAGGAGCGGGTGGCGGCCTCGGCGGGAGCATTCCTGGACGGACTGCTCGGCGCGGAGCGGCGCAAGACCAGTTGGATGCGGGCGGAAGCTGCGGGCGATCCCGGGCCCTGGCGTCAGCAGGCCGTGCTCGGTCGCGGACGCTGGGATGCCGACGCCCTGCGCGACGTCGTGCGGGACTATGCCCTGGAAACCCTGGCCGACCCGGACGCGGTTCTGGTTCTCGACGAGACTGGCTTTCTCAAGCAGGGCAAAGCCTCGTGCGGTGTGCATCGCCAGTACACCGGCTCGGCCGGAAAGATCACGAACTGTCAGATCGGCGTGTTCGCGGCTTACGCCTCGCACCACGGTCACGCGTTCATCGATCGGGCCTTGTACCTGCCCAAGACCTGGACCTCGGATCCGGCCCGGCTGGCCGCCGCCCACGTGCCGGAGGGGACGAGCTTTTCGACCAAGCCGGGATTGGCTCTAACGATGATCGAGCGGGCGATGACCGCCGACGTGCCGTTCTCCTGGGTTGCGGCCGACACCGTCTATGGGGTCGGCGACATCGAGATGGCTCTACGGCGCGCGGGCAAGGGCTACGTGCTCGGGGTCAAGACCGATCACCTGTTCAATTCCTGGGTCGGCAAGCCGCTGGTGGCCGGCACCGCCGAGGCGATCGCGAACGGCCTCGCTCCGACGGCCTGGACGCGCCTGTCGGCGGGCGAGGGCACGAAGGGCGCGCGGCTGTACGACTGGGCTTACTGCGAGTTGGCCGACCTCGACGGTGCCGACTACGATCAGGCCGGCCTGTGGACGCGCGGCCTGCTGATCCGCCGTAGCCTGACTGACGGCGAGCGGGCGTACTTCACGACGTGGTGCCCGGCCGGCACGTCGGTCGCGACCCTGGCGACGGTCGAGGGCCAGCGTTGGACGATCGAGGACGCGTTCGAGACGGCCAAGACCGAACTTGGGCTCGCTCATAATGAGACCCGTTCCTGGCACGGCTGGCACCGGCACGTCAGCTTGGTGATGATGGCCTTCGCCCTGCTGGCCGTAATCCGCCATCACGCCAACGCGCCGCCCCCAAAAAGACGGGCGCGGCCGAGACCGCCCGCGCGCTGATCCGCTGGTCGGTCCAGGAGATCCGCCGCATCGCGGTGCGGCTGGCACAGCGGCGCATCCAGCCCGCTCACGTCATCGCATGGTCGCTCTGGCGACGGGCGCATCAGGCGACCGCCCGAAACGCCCATCTCAAACGCCGTGCGTCAGCCGACAGGGGACGTCAACGGCGTAAGCCCAGCACAATGAACAGCAAGCAAAAATGCTTTAAAACGCAACTGTAATGTTAGAGTCTGTCCGACGACATATTGATACGCTGGAGTGGGTTGTGGTGGAAGGCAGCCTCGGTCTGGGAGCTTGCGATGTGGACACAGGAGAACCGGGCCCGCTACGACCGCAGTGCCCTGCGCTATCCGAGTGATCTGACCGATGAGGAGTGGGCGCTGATCGAGCCGCTGATTCCGCCGGCCAAGCCGGGCGGCGGCAAGCGCAGCGTGGACATCCGCGCGGTGGTGGACGGGCTGATGTACGTGCTCAGCACCGGCTGCCAATGGCGCGCGATCCCGACGGACCTGCCGCCGCGCTCGACCGTGCACGGCTATCTTGATCTGTGGGACTACGACGGCACGCTGGCGCGCATCCACCACGCGCTGTTCGTGGCCTGCCGCGAGCGGGCGGGCCGGGCGGCCAGCCCGAGCGCGGCCATCCTCGACAGCCAGAGCGTGAAGGGCGCGGAAAAAGGGGGCGGGCGATCGACCCGTCGGGCTACGACGCAGGCAAGAAGATCCGGGGCAAGAAAAGGCACATCCTCGTCGACACGCAGGGCTTCGTGATGCACGCCCTGGTGCATCCGGCCAGCGTGCAAGACCGCACCGGCGGCGTGTGGGTGATGGCGAGCTTGTTTGGCCTCTACCCGTTCCTGCTGCGGCTGTATGCCGACGGCGGCTACCAGGGACCAGCGTTCAAGGCTGGTCTGCGCCGGGCCTGCCGCCGGCTCAAGCTCACGATCGTCAAGCGGTCCGATCAGGCCCAGGGCTTCGTCGTGCTGCCCAAGCGCTGGATCGTCGAGCGGACCTTTGCCTGGCTCAACCGCTGCTGGCGTCTGGCTAAGGACTGGGAATGCCGGAGCAGAACGGCGCGCGCCTTCCTGCTGCTCGCCTCCATCCGCCTCATGACGCGAAAGCTCTGCCAGAAAACAATATGATCTCGGACGGGCTCTGAGAGCCATGCCTTTTAAGGTGTTTTCTTAGCCATTAGCTTGGCCTTTTCGAGGACCCTGGCGGTGGCGACGTGTTTTCGGGCCGTAGCCGCCGCTACATAGGGCTTGTCGACCTTGCGCTTGGGACCACGCGGGCTGGTTGCAATCCGCCCTGGGTCGACCCGCTCCGCCAAGGCGAGCAAGCGGGCCGCGACGCTCGCCGCATCCTCCTGGCCCGTCAACACAGAGCCGTGTCCGAGCGCCACCATCAGCCCCTCGTAGCCGGCACCGATCTGACGGCTCAGGTGGAACACCGAGACCCGCGGCTCGGGCCCGTGCACCTGCTCGATGCACGCGCTCAGCAGGCTCAGCACGTTGTGGGCCAGAACGGCAGCGGCAAACCCCAGCAGGGCCGCCCGCGGACGACCCAGGCGACCGGCCTCGCTGTGCAGCACCCGTTCCATCTGCAGGAACAGACCCTCGATCCGCCAGCGTCGCCGATACACCTGCGCGATCTGCGCCGCACTGACGCTCGCCGGCAGGTTGCTCCACAGCCAGATCGTCCGGTCTCCCTCCGTCGTTGGCGCCGTCAAGCTCAGCGCGATGCGCCGCCACGCATCGCCGCTCCCCTCCAGCGTAATGCTCTGCTCACACAGTGTGCCGGTCTCGCAGGAGCCGCACGCCTGCCAATCCCCCTGCGCGCCCAGGCGGGGATGGTTGCCGTGCCGACGCACCACGAAGTGGCTGCCTGCCTCAACCAGACCCTGCAGCCAGGTCCGGACACAGAAGTGCCGATCGGCGACCCAGACCTGACCGGGCGCGGCAGCGTCCAGGAGGGCCCGGGCCAGCGCCCGTTCGTCGGCATAAGCATCTTCGGCCGCCACCAGATCGACGGCCAGGCCGGTATCGGGATCGTAGACGACCAGGGTCTGCCCCGGCAGGGCGGCGCCGCGATGCGCGCGCAGAGGCTTCAGGCGCTTGTCGCTGCCGGGCAGATGGTTGCCGTCCAGCACGCGCAGTGCGTAGCCCGGCAGGCTCGGATGGCCGGTGCCCGCCGCGGTCATCACCGGGGCCAGTCGGGTCGCGCTGCCGCGCACGAGGGCGCGCAGCAGGTCGGGCTCGGTGCGGTTGACCTTGTCGTAGAGGGCGGGCAGCGAGACGGTCAGGTCTTCGGCTTCGCGCGCAGCGGCGTGCAACGACGAGCGCAGGCCGAGAGCGACGAGCATCGTCAGCCTGACGACAGTGGAGAACAGCAACTCCCGCGTGTATTGCCGCTGGCGATGCTGCTCGAACACCTCGTCGATCCAGCCGGCCGGCAGCGCGTGTTCCAAGGCCGTGCGGGCCATCAGGCTCGTCGGCGCATAGTTCTCGAACCGTTCAATGACGGCAGACCAGACTGGATCGGATCCTTGCAATGCTTCGCTCATTGCAAGGATATAGTTAATATAAACGAACCTTAAAAGGCATAGCTCTGAGAGGGCATCGCCACCGCCGCCGAGGGGCAGGCCATCCTCGACGATCTGGACGGAGCGATCCTCGGCATCGAGGATCAACTTGCCTTCGACGACGGTCGCAACGGCCCCGACTGGCGCAAACGGGCGGAGATCGCGTTGAAGGTGAAGCGCCGTCAGCGGCCGGCCCTGCAACGGCGCATCGGCGAACTGCGCCGGGCTGAAAATCGGGACGAAGCCGAGGCGGACCGGGTCCGCATCAGGGCAGCGCAGATACGCGCCGCAGAGCACACGGACCGCAAGCGCGGCGCTTTCGTCAAAGCGGCCAAGGAACTGCTGACGCCCGAGGTTTTCACCGAGGTGTGGGCCAGGGCCGCAGAGCTGGACTCCACTGCGTTCGAGGAAGCAGTTGGGGGAGCGGCATGACCCGATCCTCTCCCTACACGGATACGCTCGGCCGCTTCTGGGCCTGCGAAAAGCTCGACCGCCTGCTGAGCGTGCCATCGGTCCTGCATCTCGTAGAGGCGGCGGCTCGAGCCGGTTACGCGGCTGATCGGTCGGAGTGGTATCCCGCCCGCGTCCTCGTATGGGCCCGAGACCGCTATCGCCGGGAGGAGCCGGCCGGGCTTCTCTTCGTCCTCGTCCATCGCTTTCACGCGATCGGGCTCGACCCGTTCGACGACGGGGATTTCGCGGAATGATCCCGCCCGACGTCTCCGACAAATTGACGAAGCTGATCCCGCTCCTTGGCAGCGACAAGGACGGCGAGGCGCTGGGCGCCGCGCGTGCGATCGGCCGGACCCTGAAAAGCGCTGGCCTGGACCTTCACGCCCTGGCCGGTCGCATTGGCCCGCAGACGACCGAAGCGCCCCGCGTTGTCTACCGCGACGTCCCCTACGCGACGCCCAGCTATAACTATGCCGACGCCTTCCGACGCGCCCGTCCGCCGGTGAGCATCCACGAGCCCGCCGACGCTCTCACCCGTAGCTTCGGCTTGCCGATCTACACCGAGGAGCGCTTGGCTCCTGGTGGGACGTGGGCCGGCACTGCCTGGAACTCAACCGCACGATCCCGAGAAAGCATGGCGGTCGCTTCCTGCGCGACTTCGAGCTTAAGATCGTCAGGGACATCGCCTCGGGCGCCCGCACCCCGACCAACGCCCAGGCGTCTTGGTTGGAGACGGTGGTCGCTCGCTGCCATCAGGCGCGCGCTGCGCAGCGCCGGGACGGTTCAGCATGACCGAGCGCGATCTTGCGATCTTCCGTGCCGGCATCCGACAGGCCGCCGAGTGGCGTTGCTCGCCGCCATGGCGATCGAGATCCGAGACGACGGCGCGGGTGACTTGCGCCAGCGCGCCGCCATCGAGGCGCTGCGCGGCTTCGCCGAGGGTCTGAAGGCCGAGACCCGGCCGGCCGACGCGGTGCCCGCCATGGTGGCCCGGATCGCATTGAGCCCGGCCGCAGAGGGCGAGGACACGTGCCCGACGTGTGCCGGCCGGGTCCGGTGGGCGAAGGACGCCATCAACGGCCACATCCACGCCCGGTGCGAGGCCGTCGGCTGCTTCGTGGTGATGGAATGACGGTGCGCGCCGTGTCTTACCCGCCCGGGTCCTGGCCGCTCGAAATGCGCGTTGAGACCGCCGCCGCCTACTGCGACGAGCCGAGCGTCGAGGCGTTCCTGTCGAAGGTCGAACGCGGGATCTATTGCCGGCCGCGCCGGCAGCAAGGATGCTTGCCGAAGTGGCATCGGGCCAAGCTCGATTCGGACATTGCCCGCCGGCACGGACTCGCCTTCGAAACGGCGGTCGTCGCCGAGGACGTGGCGGAGCTGATCTGATGCCGCGCACGAAGCCCGTCGGCTGGCCGAAGCTGATGGTCGCCCGCCGCCTCTCGACGGGTGCCACCGCCTACTATTGGGGCCCGCCGACCTGGGCGGCCAAGGGCGGCTGCCCTCTCACGTTCGAAAAGCTCGGGACCGCCTACGGCGAGGCGAAGCGCCGCTGCGATGAGATCCTGAACCCGCAGTTCGACGCGTGGCGCACGCGCTCGACCGCGCCGGTCGTCGAGGCGGCGGCGAAGGTCGGCACGTTCGATTGGCTCACCGGCATCTACCGGTCGTCGCCGAAGTTCACGGATCGGCCGCCGCGCACGCGCAAGAGCTACGATTCGGCGCTGGCGCTCGTCGCCGACTACAAGATGAAGGACGGCCGGCGCTTCGGATCGCTCGCGCTCGCCAGCATCCAGCCCGGCGTCGCCGACCGGCTCTACGACCGGCTCAAGACCAAGGCCGACGGTACGCTGCGGGTGCGCACCGCCATCCTGGCGATGACGGTCTGCAAGCGGGCCTGGAACGTGGCGCGCCGGGATCGGCCGCGCGAGATCCCGCTCGGCAACCCGTTCGCCAAGATGGGCCTCGCCTAAAGGCGAAGGCGACGCGGCCGGTGACGCACGCCGCCGCCGACAAGGCCGGAGAGGGGTCGATCGGCACGGCCGCGATGATCGCGTTCTTCTGGCTGCAGCGTCAGGAGGACATCCTGACCCGGCTCGCCTGGACGCACTACCGGCCGGCGGATGCGCCCGGCATCGTGCGCGTCTTCCACCACAAGACCGGCGAGTTGGTCGAGGTGCCGCTGTTCGACACGGACGGCACGTCGCTGTGGCCGGAGATGACAGCGCGCCTCGATGCGCAGGTGCGCCTCGGGACGCTGATCGTCACGCGCGAACAGCTCGACCGCCGCAGGAAGGTGCATCTGCCCTGGCAGCCCGACTACTTCCGCCATCAGGTCGCGGAGATCCGCGAGGCGGCCGGGATCGATGCCGAGGTGAAGTTCATGGGCCTGCGCCACGGCGGCAATGTCGAGGGCGCCGAGGCCGGCCTGACCGACGCGCAACTCCGCGCGCTCAGCGGTCACCTGACCACGGCCGCACTGCTCCGCTACGCCCAGACCACGGCCGCGCAGCGGCGCGAGGGCGCCCGCAAGCGGTTGGATGCGAGAACGAAGCGAGAGGGTTTGTCGAAATGAGCCGCTGACGCCGTGTCGAAACGGCGCTGCAGGTATCGGCTAAGTGATTGTAAAGATTGGTGGGCGCACTAGGGTTCGAACCTAGGACCCGCTGATTAAGAGTCAGCTGCTCTACCAACTGAGCTATGCGCCCGAAGCCTCTTTTGGAGAGGCCGGACCGCCGGGCCACCAGTCCCGTGCGGTGGCGGCGGATTAGCAATGGCCGGGCAGGCTGTCCAGCCCCTTTCCCGAAGTTTTCCGACAAAGCATCGCGGCCGGCCACGCGTCCGCACGCGGTCCAGGGCCGGGCCGGCGTGACGGGCGCCGCGGTCTCGGCTACAGCGCGGGGCATGACCCTCGCGCGACCCCTGAGAATCGGCACCCGCGGCAGCCCGATGGCGCTGGCCCAGACCGGCATGGTCCGCGACCGGATCGTCGCCGCCAATCCGGGGCTGGAGACGGAGATCGTCGTCGTCTCCACTGTGGCCGACCGGGTGCTCGACCGGCCGCTCTCGGAGATCGGCGGCAAGGGCCTGTTCACCAAGGAGTTGGAGCAGGCGCTGTTCGCCGACACCATCGACGTCGCCGTCCACTCCATGAAGGACGTGGAGACCTGGCTGCCCGACGGCCTCGTCATCGGCTGCATCCTGGAGCGGGACGACCCGCGCGACGCCTTCCTCGGCGCAGGGTCCGCGAACGGTCTGGCCGATCTCCCGAGCGGGGCACGGGTCGGCACCTCGTCCCTGCGGCGGGGCGCACAGGTGCTGATGCACCGCCCGGATCTCCGGATCGTCCCCTTGCGCGGCAACGCCAACACCCGCATGCGCAAGCTGGAGGCGGGGGAATGCGACGCCACGCTGCTCGCGCTCGCCGGGCTGCAACGGCTCGGCATGGAAGATGTCGCCCGCAGCGTGCTCTCGGTGGAGGAGATGCTTCCGGCCGTCGCGCAAGGCGCCCTCGGCGTCGAGTGCAGGGCGGGCGACGATGCGATCCGGGCGCTGCTGGCCCCGGTCGCCTGCGCGGTCACCACGACGGCGCTGAACGCGGAGCGCGGCCTTCTCGCCGAACTCGACGGATCGTGCCGCACGCCGATCGCCGCCCTGGCGCAGGTCAAGGGCGATCGCATCAGCCTCGACGGGCTCCTGTTCCTGCCGGACGGCAGCCGCCACTGGGCCGTCCAACGCGAGGGCGCGGCCGCCGACGCCGATGCCCTCGGCCGCGATGCCGGGGCCGAGTTGAAGCGGGCGGCGGGCGATGTCTACTTCGCCCACCTGAAATAGCGCCGCCTCAGGCGAGGCTGCGCTCGATCGTCTCCTCGTCGCAGACCACGCCCGCGGTGCCGGCGAACTCCACCTCGCCGGCATGGGCCGGACGGTCGACCCGCCCCCCGTCGTCGGAGGCGGGCGAGAAGGTCGTCATGAACGCGCGCATCACGTGGGCGACGCCGGCCTCGGCGATGCTGCGCTGATCCTCCTCGTAGTAGCGCCCGCCATTGGTGTGGCTCGTGATGATCTCGTAGGAGGGAAAGTAGACGAGGCGCGGGTCGCCGCGCGCGCACAACTCCCCGGCGGCGGCCCGCAGCACCGCCTTCGAATGCGCGTTCGCGACGAGCACGTGCTGGTCGCGATAGGTCGCGATCAGCGGCACCGGCGAGACGGTGAGGATCACCCGCGCGCCGGCGTTGACGCTCCACAGCCGGTCGAGGAAACCGCCGACATCGGCGATCACCTCCGCCGTGCCCGCGTTGACGAAGGCGACCTCGTCCGGATCGAACCGGCCGCCGGCGACACCCGGCGCGAGGGAGAGCGCCGCCCCGTCCGCCCGGCAGCGCCAGCCCTCGGTCAGGCCGAGCGTCACGACCAGCACGTCGAGGCTCTCGAACAGGTCGCGCACGCGGGCGAGGTGGCCGGCGCGGGCCTCGATCACCGCCGCCTCGTCGGCGAAACCGTCCGGTTCGACGGTCGGTCGGAACGGATCGACGAAGCGCCCGTCCTCGCGCCGCCACGCCTTCAATTGCGGATCGAAGGCGCCGAAGGCACGGTCGAACAGTTGCACGAACTGGCGCGGGCCGTAGAGATTGCCGTAGCGGGCCGAGAAGGTGCCGTACTGGCGCGAAGCCGCCTCGGCCTCGGTCATGCCCTCCGGCGCCGCCTCGGTGACGTGGTAGCGGAAACCGCCGCGCGCCAGCGCCTGCGAGACCCGCTGCGCGAAGCAGGAACCGGCCGTCGCGACCCGGTCGGTGCGGGCGATCGAGAAGGTTCCGCGCGGGCCCGGATCGAGGGCGAAAGGGGCGACGCCGGCCACCGCCTTGCGCCAGAATCGCTCGGCCGGTAGATCGCGGTAAGGGTTCATCGCCTGATCCGATCCTGCACGCCCGCCCACGAGAGGCCGCGCGCCGCTTGGCCTCCCTTGCCCACCTTTTCGGGCCGGTCGCACCGGCCGTCCAGGCGCTGTCCTCCCGCGCGTTCTCCCCGCGATCCTGGGCGAGACCGTGGCGGCAGGCCGCCGGGAGCCCGCGCATCGCCGTGATCGGCAATTGCCAGGCGACCGGCGTCGCGCAGGCGCTGCGGCTGCTGCTGCCGGGCGCCGCGGTCGAGACGATCCTCCTGGGTGGGCTCGGTCGGCGTTTCGGGCATATCGACCGGCTCGCGAACCATCTCGACCGGGCCGACCACGTCTTTTCGCACTTCTTCCCCGAGGGCTTCATCGCCGGCGGCAACGTCCACGCGCTGGCCGGGCGGGTGCCGCGCCTGCGGCTCTACCCGACGATCCTGTTCTCCGGCTTCCATCCCGATCTGGTCCATGTCGGCGACGAGGCGAGCCTGCGGCTCTCGCGGCTCGTCGCCTCGCCGGTCGGCCCCTACCATTCGGCCATCGCCCTCCAGGCCTTCCGCCGGGGCCTGAGCGTCGAGGCGACCCTGCGGCTCTATACAGGTGCCGTGTTCGAGCGGCTCGGGTACTTCGCCCTGTGGGACGCGAGTGCGGAGTACCTGTTGCGGATCGCCCGCGACGTCGGGTTCGACCTGAGCCGGGAATTCGCCCTCTGGACCCGCTCGGGCGTCTTCATGCACGTCATCAACCACCCGCGGCTGCCCGTGCTCGGCGACATCGCCCGGCGGCTCGCCCATGAAGCCGGCTGCCGGCCGCTCGACATCCCCGTCGAGGCCTACGCCCCCGACGCGCTGGCCGCCGAACCCGTCTGGCCTGTCCTGCCGCCGGTCGCCGAGCGCTACGGCGTGGCAGCCTCGACCCTGTTCAAGGGCGATGGGCGCCGCGATCCGCCGCGCCTGTTCGACCTTCCCGACTTCATCGCGGAGAGCTTCGCCCTCTACGCCCGGCACCGGGCGGAGGACCTGACCTGCGCCCGTATCGATGCATGGGAGGCGAACCCCGGCATCCGCGCACTCTTCGACGCGGCATAGGGCCATCCCGGGGCAATCCCGCGCGGGGGGCCGTCAACCGGCCACGCAAGGTTCGTTCTCGGCCTCGTTCGAGAGGGCCATCATGCTCGCCAGCGCCAGGATTTCCCGCGCCCGGAACGGCTTGCGGACATAGATGCTGCCGGGGACCGTGCGTCGCCCGACCTGCACTGCGGTCGAGGCGTAGATGACCGGTCCGTGAGGCCGACGCTCGCGGTAGGCGGCGGCCACGGTCCAGCCGTCGATCAGGCCGGGAAGGTTGATGTCGGTGAACAGCCAATCGATGGTCTCGCCGCCGGACCGGAGCATCGTCAGCGCGGCCTCTCCGCTCGACGCGGCGCGCACCCGCATGCCTTCCTGCTCGCACAGCCGCGTGAGCATCTCCAGCAACAGATAGTTGTCCTCGACGATGAGGACGGTCGGCGCGGCGAGCATGGCCCTCGTCCAGTTTGCGGCATGCCCATCACGCGGTCGAACGGTTAATGCTTCGTTAACCCGCAAGGCCCAAAGCAGTCTCCTGCAAAGCTGGGCGATGGAATGAACCGGGCCGACACGCACGTATCCGGCTTTGCCCGGCCAGCCGCCTTCGATCCCGAGATTTTGGCCGAACTCGAAGCTCTCTTCGGGAAGCCACGTCTCATGGAACTGCTCGGCGCTCTCGATCGAGAGATCGCGACCCGGATCGAGGCGCCCGCAGCCGAACCGGCGCACCTCGCCCGCGACGCGCATGCGCTCGTTTCGTCGAGCGGCGCGCTGTCCTTCCACGATCTTTCGGGCGCCTGCGCCGCCCTGGAACAGGCCTGCCTGAGCGGGGCCGAGATCAAGGCGGCCCTCGGCTCGGCGATCCAGGCCGCCCGCTGCGCCCGGGACGCGATCGCGACCCTGCGCGCCGCCTGACGCCGCACCTGTTGCTGCATTGCAACATCGAGCGCCGATGCGGCGCGAATCTCGACGGTGCCGCCGCCGCGCCGCAATCTTCGGCAGAACCCTGGGGCGCGCTGCGGTCGGGCTCGGGAGGAGGCTCCGGACATTCGGGGCGGTCCGTCCCGCGGGCGGACGACGAAGCGGACGCTTGCGTGAGGGACGCTTAACCGTCCGCGGCTATCGTTCGGGATGAGAGTGCCCCGGCCGATGATCGCGGATGCGTCGAAACGGGGAAGGCGGAGCCGGCCCACGATCGCACGATCGGAACCGGCGGAGAACGGACAACCGGCACGGCTCGGCCGTGAGGAGAGAGACGATGTCGACACCCGCGCGTTTCCGTGGGCTTTGCCTGACGCTGGCACTGTGCGCCGCACTCGGCCTCGGCGCCTGCAGCAAGGACAGCGACCTGGCCGATGCCTCCGGCTTCGGCGCGGGCGGTGCCGGCGGCGTGGCGCGCCCCGGCAGCGCCCAGGACTTCGTGGTGAACGTCGGCGACCGGGTGTTCTTCGAATCCGATTCCACCGATCTCACCCCGACCGCCACCGCCACCCTCGACAAGCAGGCCGCCTGGCTTCAGCGCTACGCGCGCTACAGCTTCCTGATCGAGGGACATGCCGACGAGCGCGGCACCCGCGAGTACAACTACTCGCTGGGCGCCCGCCGCGCCCAGACCGTGCAGGACTATCTCGCCTCCCGCGGCATCCCGGCCTCGCGGATGCGGACGGTGTCCTACGGCAAGGAGCGGCCGGTGGCGGTGTGCAACGACATCTCCTGCTGGTCGCAGAACCGCCGCGCCGTCAGCGTGCTGGACGGCGGCGCCGGCTCCTGACATTCGGGTGGCGGCCCGGTTTTGCGGCCGGCCGGGCCATCTGCTAACGGGTAAGAGTGCCTCACGAAACTCTCGATCACCATCCGCGCCCACTCCGGGCACGACGGCGCAGCGGGAGTTTCGTGAGAGACACCAAGCCGGCCCGCGAACGAGAAGACTGATCGGTGCCAGCCGCCATGCTCCGCCGCCTGCTCCTGACCCTCGGCCTCGGCCTCGCGATTTCGGGACCTGCGCGGGCGCAGGACGCCTCGGAACTCGTGGTCCGCCTCAATCGCCTCGAAAACGTCTCGCGGCAGCTCTCGGGGCAGATCGAGACGCTCCAGTACGAGAACCGACAGCTCAAGGAACAGCTTCGCAAGTTCCAGGAGGATGTCGAGTTCCGCTTCCAGGAAGGGAAGGGGAGTGGGGCCGCCCCGGCCCGCAAGGCTCCGGCTCCCGCCGCATCGCCTCCCTCGGCCGCGCCCTACGGCACCAATCCCGGCGACGGACGACCGGGCAAGCGCGGTGACGCCTTCGACCCGGAGCAGAACCCGAACGCGCTGGGCGCGCCGAAGCCGCTCGGCACGACGCAGCCCTCCCTGCCGCTGCCGTCCGGGGCGATCGCCGAGGCCGAGTCGCCATCGCGCCGCCCGGTCCCGCCGACGGCGGCGGATGCCGACGGCGCCGCCTCGGACGACATGGACCTGCCGCCGCCCGGTCTCGGCGGCCCGGTCGACCTGTCGCCGCCGCCCGCTCGCACCGGTTCGATCGGTCCGGTCGAAGCACCGGGCGGAAGCGCCAGCATCGCGGCGACCGGCAGCGGCGACGCGCAGGCCGATTTCGAGGCGGCCTACGCCCTGATCCGCGAGCGGCAGTACGAGCAGGCCGAGATGAGCCTGCGCCAGTTCATCCAGTCGCATCCCCGCGACCGCCTCGTCCCCAAGGCGACCTACTGGCTCGGTGAGAGCTACCTTCAGCGCAATCGCTCCCGCGAGGCCGCCGAGCAGTTCCTGAAGGTGTCGACCGACTACGCGAACTCGCCCGTCGCCCCGGAAGCCATGCTGAAGCTCGGCGCCTCGCTGCACGCGCTCGGCGCCAAGGCCCAGGCCTGCGCCACGCTCGCCGAGGTGGAGCGCAAGTTCCCGAGCGCGGGCGCCACCGTGCGCCAGGGCGTCGAGCGGGAGCAGAAGCGCGCCCGCTGCGCCGCTTGAGCGACGCCCCCGCCTCCCCCGACGAACACCTCGCCCGCGCCCTCGCTCCGTTTCTCGACAAGGCCGAAGCCAAGGTTCTGCTCGCCGTCTCGGGCGGACCGGATTCGACCGCCCTGATGCACGCGGCGGCCCGGATCGACGCCGCGGGCCGCCTGCGCGTCGCCACCGTCGATCACGGCCTGCGCCCGGGCTCCGCCGGGGAAGCGGCCGCCGTCGGACGTTGGGCCGCCGAACTCGGTCTCGCTCACACCGTCCTGACCTGGGACGCACCACGACGCGGCAGCCGGATCCAGGCCGCGGCCCGCGCCGCCCGCTACAGCCTGCTGGCCGGGCACGCGGCCGAGATCGGCGCCGAACGCGTCCTCACCGCGCATACTCTGGACGATCAGGCGGAGACGGTGCTGATGCGGCTCATCGCCGGCAGCGGTCCCGCCGGGCTTGCCGGAATGCGTCGCGAACGCCCCCTGGCTCCGGGCATCCGGCTGGCGCGGCCCTTCCTCGGCCTCCCGAAATCCGGCCTCGTGACCTATTGCGAGGTGCACCGGCTGCCGTTCCTGCGTGATCCCTCCAACGCGGACGAGCGCTTCGCCCGCGCGCGGCTGCGCCGGCTCCTGCCCCTGCTGGAGGCGGAGGGCCTGAGCGCCGCGCGCCTCGGCCGCCTCGCCGCCCGTGCGGCCCGGGACGAGGCGGCGTTGACGCAGCGGGCGCAGACCGTGCTGTCGGAGATCGCCCGCCCCGCGGAGAAGAGCCTCGCTCTCGACGGACTGCGCCTGCTGCGCGAACCCGCGGCGATCGCCCTGCGCGTTCTCGATGCCGCCCTCGAACGGGTCGTGCCCGACGGTGAGGCGACGGCTCCCAGGCGGCTGGAGCGCCTCGAAAGCCTCGTCCTCGAAGCGCTGCTGCCGGCTCTCGCCGAGGGGAGGGCGCTGCGCCGGACCCTGCGCGGCGTGCTGGTCGAGGCGCGAGCGAAGGGCGTCGTCCGCCTCGCGCCGGCGCCGCCGCGCGGAATCGCGACCGGGAGCGGGGAAGACGGCCGCTGACGCTTCCGCGCCCTCCCTCGCCGCGGGTGCGTCCGATTTACTTGGCAAGGGGAGGGGCGCCGCCTACATTGGCCCCGAGCGCGTGGAGCATGCCGCAACAACTGCGGGGAAGACGCCCGCACGCCTCCCAGGACCGATCGATGAACCCGAATTTCCGCAATTTCGCCCTGTGGGTCGTCATCTTCCTGCTGGTGCTCGCCCTCGTGACCCTGTTCCAGAATCCGGGTCACCGCGGCGGCGGCAGCGAGATCGCCTACAGCCAGCTCCTGAACGACGCCGATGCCGGCAAGATCCAATCCGTCACGATCTCCGGTCAGGACGTCAGCGGCACCTATGCGGGCGGCGGCAGCTTCTCGAGCTACATCCCCAACGATCCGGGCCTCGTCTCGAAGCTCCAGGGCAAGGGCGTGCAGATCACCGCGCGTCCACCCTCCGACAACACGCCCTGGTTCATCCAGCTTCTCGTGAGCTGGCTGCCGATCCTCGTCTTCATCGGCGCCTGGATCTTCCTCTCGCGCCAGATGCAGTCCGGGGCCGGCCGCGCCATGGGCTTCGGCAAGTCGAAGGCCAAACTCCTGAACGAGGCCCACGGCCGCGTCTCCTTCGAGGACGTGGCCGGCGTCGAGGAGGCGAAGGAGGATCTCCAGGAGATCGTCGAGTTCCTGCGCGATCCCCAGAAATTCCAGCGGCTCGGCGGGCGCATCCCCCGCGGCGTGCTCCTCGTCGGGCCGCCCGGCACCGGCAAGACCCTGATCGCCCGGGCGGTCGCGGGCGAGGCCAACGTGCCGTTCTTCACGATCTCCGGCTCGGACTTCGTCGAGATGTTCGTCGGCGTCGGCGCGAGCCGTGTGCGCGACATGTTCGAGCAGGCCAAGAAGAACGCCCCCTGCATCATCTTCATCGACGAGATCGACGCGGTCGGCCGCCATCGCGGCGCCGGCCTCGGCGGCGGCAACGACGAGCGCGAGCAGACCCTGAACCAGCTCCTCGTGGAGATGGACGGCTTCGAGGCCAACGAGGGCGTCATCATCATCGCGGCGACCAACCGCCCCGACGTGCTCGACCCCGCCCTGCTGCGTCCCGGCCGCTTCGACCGCCAGATCATGGTGCCGAACCCGGATGTCACCGGCCGCGAGCGCATCCTGCGCGTCCACGTCCGCAAGGTGCCGCTGGCTCCCGACGTCGACCTGAAGACCATCGCCCGCGGCACCCCCGGCTTCTCCGGCGCGGACCTCATGAACTTGGTCAACGAATCCGCACTCCTCGCCGCGCGTCGCGGAAAGCGCATCGTCACGATGCACGAGTTCGAGGACGCCAAGGACAAGGTGATGATGGGCGCCGAGCGGCGCACCCTGGTCATGACCGAGGACGAGAAGCGCCTTACCGCCTATCACGAGGGCGGCCACGCCATCGTCGCGCTGAACGTGCCGGCGACCGATCCGGTCCACAAGGCGACCATCATCCCCCGGGGCCGGGCCCTCGGCATGGTCATGCAGCTCCCCGAGCGCGACAAGCTGTCGATGTCGTTCGAGCAGATGACCTCGCGGCTGGCGATCATGATGGGCGGCCGCATCGCCGAGGAGATGATCTTCGGGGCCGACAAGGTCACCTCCGGGGCGCAATCCGACATCGAGCAGGCGACGCGCCTTGCCAAGATGATGGTGACCCGCTGGGGCTTCTCGCCCGAGCTCGGCACGGTGGCCTACGGCGACAACAACGACGAGGTCTTCCTCGGCATGTCGATGGGGCGGCAGCAGACGGTCTCGGAGGCGACCGCCCAGAAGATCGACGCGGAGGTTCGCCGCCTCGTCGAGACGGGCCTGGAGGAGGCGCGCCGCATCCTCGCCGAGCACAAGGACGACCTCGAGTCGCTGGCGCAGGGCCTTCTCGAGTACGAGACGCTTTCGGGCGACGAGATCCGCAAGCTGCTCCAGGGCGAGCCGCCGGTGCGCGACTCAGGCGACGTGCCGCCGGCCCCGGCCCGCGGCTCGCCGGTGCCCTCGACCGGCCGCGGCCGGCCGCGCGGCAGCGACGGCGGCCTGGAGCCGAGCCCGCAGCCGCAGGGCTGAAGCGATCCGGCGAAGCGACGGAAAAGAAGGGGCGCCGCGAGGCGCCCCTTCTTTCATGAGCGGCGGCCGGCCGCCGAAGACCGCTCCCGTGACCGGCGCAGACGAGGCCGCATCCCGATGTGAACTGGCTCGGACGATCCTCGGACCCCTTCTCGTCCTGCTGGCGATCCGTAAGAATCGTCGCCGCCGCGACGGCCGGAGACGCTGAGCCGCCGCATTTCGACCGCCTTTGTCGCTGAGCAACCGATTCACCACGCCCGTGATCCGCGCCGCCGGCCGGGCCTCGATCTGCTATCGTGGCCGTTCGCGGACCACGCGGAGCGCGGAGAAGCGACGTTGCGCAAGTATTTCGGAACCGACGGCGTCCGCGGGCGGGCCAACGGCGTCATCACGCCCGAACTCGCCCTCAAGGTGGGGCAGGCGGCGGGCGTCGTGTTCCAGCGCGGCGACCACCGCCATCGGGTGGTGGTCGGCAAGGATACGCGTTTGTCCGGCTACATGATCGAGACGGCGCTGGTCGCCGGCTTCACCTCGGTCGGCATGGACGTGCTGCTGCTCGGGCCGATGCCGACGCCGGCCGTCGCGATGCTGACGCGCTCGATGCGCGCCGATCTCGGCGTGATGATCTCGGCCTCGCACAACCCGTTCGAGGACAACGGCATCAAGCTGTTCGGTCCCGACGGGTTCAAGCTCAACGATGAACTGGAACTGGAGATCGAGGGGCTGATCGACGGCGACATGCGCCGCCGGCTCGCCGGCTCGCGCGATCTCGGCCGCGCCAAGCGGATCGAGAGCGTGCACGCGCGCTACATCGAGTTCGCCAAGCGCACGCTGCCCCGCCACGTCACCCTGGACGGCCTGCGCGTCGTCGTGGACTGCGCCAACGGCGCCGCCTACCGCGTCGCGCCGGAGACGCTGTGGGAACTCGGCGCCGAAGTGATCTCCATCGGCGTCGAGCCGGACGGGTTCAACATCAACCAGGATGTCGGCTCGACCGCGCCGGAGACCCTCGTGCAGAAGGTGCGCGAGTTGCGCGCCGATGTCGGCATCGCGCTCGACGGCGACGCGGACCGCGTGCTGATCGTCGACGAGAAGGGCCAGAAGGTCGACGGCGACCAGCTCATGGCCGCGGTCGCCCGCTCGTGGAAGGAGGACGAGCGCCTGACCCAGCCAGGTCTGGTCGCCACGATCATGTCGAATCTCGGCCTGGAGCGCTTCATCAACGGGCTCGGCCTCACCCTCGCCCGCACCGCCGTCGGCGACCGCTACGTGCTGGAGCATATGCGGGAGCACGGCTACAATCTCGGCGGCGAGCAATCCGGCCACATCATCATGTCGGATTACGCCACCACCGGCGACGGCCTCGTGGCGGCCCTCCAGCTTCTCAGCGTCGTCAAGCGTCGCGACCTTCCGGTGAGCGAGGTCTGCCACTGCTTCGAGCCGCTGCCGCAGATCCTGAAGAACGTCCGCTTCCGCTCCGGCGAGCCGCTGCGGGCCGATTCGGTCGTCACCGCGATCGCGCAGGCGAAGGACCGCCTGGGCCAGTCGGGCCGCCTGGTGATCCGTCCCTCCGGCACGGAACCGGTCATCCGCGTGATGGCCGAGGGCGACGACCGCGCGCTCGTGGCCGAAGTGGTCGACGAGGTGGTCGATGCCGTGACCCGCGCGGCGGCCTGAGCCCAAGCACAAGCGCAGGTTTCGCGCCCGTATAAGCGGGGCAGGAACGGAAGCGCGGCGGCTCCGACCCCGGCCGCGCTTCCCATCGACGAGATCAGAACGGGATCGCGGCGGCGTTTTTGCAGTTTTTCCGGTCGATGAGACAGATCGGCAAGACTAATTTTTACCGTTAAGCGCGACTTAACCTCCCTCGGTCATCCTTCCCCTCGCATCTCGGGCCGACCTGCCGTTCCGGCGCGCTCGACGGGTGAAGGAAATCTCAATGCGCCGCCGCTCTCACCTTTCCGCAATGGCGCGCGCCCTCACGCTCCTCGCGGGCGTCGGGGTGCCCGGCCTTGCACAGGCCGCCGACCTGCTCCCGCCGCCTCCGCCCGCGCCGCTGCCGGACGTCGCCGAATTCGCGGGCGGCTGGTATCTGCGTGTCGATGGCGGCTACGGCTCGCTCGATCTGCGCAAGACCATTGCCGAGGACGTGTCGCACCCACCCAAGCCCTACGACTACGTCGCCCTGCAGGACAAGGTCTCGAACCAGTACTTCATCGGCGGCGGCGTCGGCTACCAGATCAATCCGTGGCTGCGCGTCGACGCGACGGGCGAATACCGCTTCCGCTCCAAGTGGAAGCTCGTCGCCGAGGACAAGACCTGGGGCGACACCGGCGGGTACAACGTCACCGAGGGCCAGTTCGATTCCATCGTCGGACTCGTCAACGGCTACGTCGATCTCGGTACGTGGTACGGCGTGACGCCGTTCCTGGGCGCGGGCGTCGGCGTCGCCCATCACGGCTTCGGCGGGACGACCGACCGCGGCTTCGGGGCTTACGAGGGCGGCTACGGCATCGGCCGCCACAACGAGCGGACGAACTTCGCCTGGGCGCTTCATGCCGGTCTCGGCTACGACGTGACGCAGAACGTGAGGTTCGAGGTCGCCTACCGCTACCTGAACATGGGCGAGGCCACCACCGGGACCGTCACCTGCGCCCCGGACTGCCCGAAGACGGTCTACCGCGTGAAGGAACTCGAATCCCACGACGTCAGGGTCGGCCTGCGCTACCTGTTCGGCGCCCCCGTCGCCGTCGCGGCGGTGGACTACGCGCCGCCCCCGCCGCTGGTGCGCAAGTACTGATCTTCAGCTCCACGATCCCTTCGAATGACGCTCGACGGCGCGGAGACGATCCGCGCCGCTCGTGTTTTCAGCGTCGACGGCCGGTTAAGGTTAAGTCGATCATAACCTTTTTCTGCAAAGTTGCCGGTCAGCGGAAGTGCGGCCGCCCCCTGCTGCCGCAGCCCCTCCGACCGAGGCTCTCCATGATCGCACTGCATCGACTTGGACTCGCCGCGACGCTGGCGACCGGAACCTTCGTCGGCATCCTGGCCGGCGCCTTCGCATTGCCGGGCCGCGCCGTGGCGGCGGATCTGCCGCCGCTGCCGCCGGCCCCCGTCGAGGCCGCACCGGTGGCCATCGGCAGCGGCTGGTACCTGCGCGGCGACTTCACGCAGAGCTGGTACGACCACCCGCGCGACAACGCCATTCCCGATCCGAGCGATCCGGGCATGCCGCCGCTGGTGGGCCTCCGGCTGAGCCCGGAGAGCGGCTACGGTGGCGGCGTCGGCTATCAGATCAATCCGTGGCTGCGCGTCGATGCCACCATCGACCAGCGCGCCGCCTCGTCCTTCCGCGGCTACTCCTCGCGGTCGATCTTCCAGACCGGCTACAACCTCGAAGCCGGCAAGGTCGACGTGCTGACCGGCCTCGTCAACGTCTACGCCGATCTCGGCACGTGGTACGGCTTCACGCCCTATGTCGGCGCCGGCGTCGGCTTCGCCGACAAGCGGATGAGCCGCAACTACACCCAGACCACCTGCCTGATCGAGGGCTGCGACGGCCTCGACGGAACCGGCCCGCGCGAGCCGGCCTTCCGGGCCAACCATTCGGTCACGACCTTCGCCTGGGCGCTGACCGCGGGTCTCTCCTACGACATCGGCGCCGGCTTCAGCCTCGACGCGGCCTACCGCTACATCGATCTCGGCCAGATCCGGAGCGGCCTCGACATCTACGGCGGCGGCACTCGCCTGAAGGACCTCTCGGCCAACGAGTTCCGGGTCGGCCTGCGCTACCGCTTCGCCAACGGCCTGCTGCCGATTTTGCCCGCGCAGACCTACGGCTACTGAGAGCCTTTTTGACAGCGGTGATCCCATTTCGACCCTCATCCCGAGGTGCCGCGTGAGCGGCCTCGAAGGGTGTTCCAGATCCCGCGCGCGATCCCTGGAGCCCCCTTCGAGGCCTCCGCTGCGCTCCGGCACCTCAGGACGAGGGTTCAGGATGGGAGCAGGGCTTTCCTCTCGCCTTGCCGTTGCCTGACGAAGACACGGCGGCCGGTCAAACAGGCTCTGAGCCTTCCGCCCTTCGTTCTCGAAGACCGAGCGGCGCCCGGACTCGTTCCGGGCGCCGCTCGCATTCGCGCGCAGAGATTGCATCGAGGCACATCCTCGACGGGTCTTGGAACGCAAAATTAAGGTTACCGAAGTAAGACGGCAGGGTCAGCTCGGGGCATTCTTCGCATCCGATGCTTGAGGACGATACCGATGCGCGGCGCGACCCTGGCTCTCCTGGCAGCAGTTCTGACATCCCCGGCTCTGGCAGCGGATCTAGATTACGGGGTCCTGCGCGGCTCCGACGACGATTATGATGCGCCCGCGCCGATCGTCGATTGGAGCGGCTTCTATGTCGGCGGTCACGGCGGCTATTCTTCCGCCTCGCTCGGCTTCGGCAACTCCTTCCAGACGATCGTCGGCAACGCCCTCAGGCAGACCGTCGCCGAGTCCGAGATGAACGCCTCGCAACTGCTGGCACCGCGCGCGACGCACGTGAACGGCGGCAGCTACGGCGCATTCGTCGGCGTCAACTATCAGTTCGACGACGTCGTGGTCGGCATCGAAGCCGACTATACGTATCTCGGCCGGGTCGGCGGCACCTTCGACCAGATCAGCCGTTTCATGAACACCACGGACAATTACCGGACGACGGTCTCCCTGACGGGCCGCGCGACCACCAAAATCGAGGATTACGGCACCGTCCGCGGCCGGCTCGGCTACGCCTTCGGCAGCTTCCTCCCTTACGTCACCGGCGGCCTCGCAGTGGGTCGGGCCGTCGTCAGCGACACGGTGGACGTGCAGAATTACGGCTACGACCGAGCCGCCTACGCCGCCAACCAGTCGGGCGGTACGCAGACCTACATCAACAACTACGGCTACTCCGTCTTCAACCAGGGAGATCCGGCCGGCAGCATCCCGGCGCCCGGCATCGTCCACGGGGCGACCAAGAAGGTCACCATCGCAGGCATCGCCCTCGGCGCGGGCCTCGAATACGCGATCACGTCGAATTTCCTGCTGCGCGGCGAGTACCAGTACGTCCTGTTCAACGACTTCCAGGGCCACAAGGCCGAACTGAACACGGTGCGCGGCGGCGCCGCGATCAAATTCTGACGCGCGTGCGAAGATCGAGGGCCGCCATGCGCCGTCCGCTTTCCCTCGCCGTCGCGTCGCTCGCCGGCTTCGCCGCCCTGGTCCCGGCAGCGGAGGCCGGCGATCGTGCACGCCGCTACGCCGAACCGCTTCCGCCGGAGGTGCGCGATCCGCGGCCGCGCTTGCGCCCGCCGGTCGCGGCCTACGCCGTCCGGGCCTACGTGCCGCGGCCGACCTACCAGCCGATGTTCAACGAGCCGCCGCAGCCGCTGCGGTGACG
This sequence comes from Methylorubrum populi, assembly GCA_036946625.1. Classification (NCBI taxonomy): domain Bacteria; kingdom Pseudomonadati; phylum Pseudomonadota; class Alphaproteobacteria; order Hyphomicrobiales; family Methylobacteriaceae; genus Methylorubrum; species Methylorubrum populi. The sequence goes on along the minus strand of JAQIIU010000002.1, from coordinate 720,078 downwards.
GGGTGGTCCGTCAGGTGTCGAGCTCGCTGTCCCAGTAGAGATAGTCGAGCCAGGTGTGATGGTACTGGCGGTGGTCGAATTCCGGCTGGCGCCGGTGCAGCTCGTAGCGGGTCGGCCGGTGCGGCTCGTTGAGGAGCGGCATCTCCGCCTCGTCCGGCGTGCGGTTGGCCTTGCGCAGGTTGCACGGGGAACAGGCCGCCACGACGTTCTCCCAGGTGGAGAGGCCGCCGCGGGAGCGGGGCACGACGTGGTCGAAGGTCAGGCCGCCCGAGGGCAGGCGCAGGCCGCAATACTGGCAGGAGAAGGTGTCGCGCAGGTAGATGTTGTAGCGGGTGAAGGCCGGACTGCGGGCCAGGGCCACGTAGCTCTTCAGGGCGACGACGCTCGGCACCTTCAGGGACCGGCTCGGGCTGTGCGCCTCGACGTCGTAATTCGCGACCAGCGTGACGCGGTCGAGGAACAGGGCCGTGAACGCGTCCTTCCAGGACCACAACGAGAGCGGATTGTAGGAAAGCGGCCGGTAATCCGCGTTGAGCACCAGGGTCTGGAGATCGATCATCGACGCCACTCACTGCTCGTGACGGCGCCCCTCGGGCGCCTCGGCCCCGGACTTCGAAGGTCCGAAGGGCCATGCCGTGCCCGCGACGACCGGAGCCCAGGGGGCGCTTCGGAACCGTACCGGACGGCGTTGCGCCCCGGCACGAGTCTCCGGTCTGTCGCGCTCTCTCGCGCACCGTGCCGGAGATCGGTTCCGGAGCGATGCGTGCGCACCGATACACGCCGCACAGGCGCTCCGGCGGGGCGGCGAACGAGAATCGGTCTGATGGGGACGCGACGGCGACGGCTTCCCCGACCGGCGAGTCGTGCCGGTTCGCGCCGAAGCAGGACGGAGCGGACGATCAGCGCCGCCTCCTCGCTGCGTGAGGATATGGCCAAGTCCATCGCCGCTTAGTGTAATATCAGCGTGACAGGCTTGTGAAGGCGGACCGTGGGGCGCTGACGTCGCGGCTCCGGATTTTCCCGGATAAGGGGACGTCCGCCGCCGGCATCCGCACGCTTTCGCCCCATTGCGGGGGCAGACAGCGCCCCTCGACACTGTTTGTGCGCTGCGGAAGGTTTCGGGCCTCTCCCCCTCGGCGAACGGGCAAACGGCCCTAGCTCGGGGGTTGTGCGGTCCGAGCCGCGCTCCCGAACGATCGTCCGGCACCCGGGCATCGGACGGTTGCGGGCGGTCCGCTGGCCGCTCCGGCGCCGAAGAGCCGACGCGATCCGCGTCTTCCGCGAAGGACGATGATGCTACGACGTTCCCTCCTCGCCCGTTTCCGCCGCACGCTGCGCGGCACGGCCCTGGTCGCGACGCTGAGCGCGGCGGCCCTGCTTCCGAACGCGGCGACGGGGCAGGGGAGCCCGCCGCCGGCCCCGCAGCAGAAGGAAGCTCCGGCACCGCAGAACGGCCAGCCCGCGCCGGCCAACCCGCAGCCGGCGCCGGCCGCGAAACCGGCGGCTCCCAAGGCTCCGGTCTCGGAGGCGCTCCAGACCATCCGCGACCGGCTCGACACCATCAAGGCCGACCTCGAGGCGCGTGAGAAAGCCATCACCGGAGCCAATGTCGACGCCGGCGACCTGACCCGCGCCCGCGACGGTCTCGACCCGCTGGCCGACCGGCTGCGCACCGTCATCGACCTGCTCGGCCCGCGCCTGGAAGCCGCCCGCGAGCGCCTGGCCCAGATCGGCCCGAAGCCCAAGGAGGGCGAGGAGGGCGAGGACGTCGCCCGCGAGCGCGCCGAGCGCGAACAGGCGGTCAACGACATCGACGGGACGCAGCGCCTCGCCAAGTCGCTGCTGGTGCAGAGCGACCAGATCGTCGATCAGATCTCGAACCGCCGACGCGCCGCCTTCACCCGGGGCCTGTTCGAGCGCGCCTCGTCGCTGCTCAGCCCCGATCTGTGGATGCGGGTAGCGGCCGACATCCCGCGGGATCTCGGCTCCCTGCACAGCGGCCTCGACGACACCGTCGCCCTGTTCGGCCGCAACGGCAGCCTGTGGAACCTGCTGTTCCTCGGCCTCGCCTTCGGCCTGTCCTTCGCCCTGTATTTCGGGCGCCGCAACATCGCTCCGGCACTCGGGCGCCGGGACATCAACAACACCAATCCCTCCAAACGCGCCAAGCTCCTGGGCGCGTGGCGCGTGCTCCTGCTCGGCACGCTGCCGGCCCTGGCGGGAAGCTACGCGGTCTACTACGCGCTGGACGCCACCGAGCTGCTGCCGTCGCGATTCCTGCCGGTGGCCAGCACCATCCTCGGCGGCATCGCCTTCATCGCCTTCGTCGAGGCGACCGCCGACGCGCTGCTCGCCGTGAACAAGCCGGCCTGGCGCCCGGCGCCGGTCTCGGACGCCGCCGCGTGGCGCATCACCGCGCTCGCCGTCAGCATCGCCATCGTCATCACCGTGTCGAAGTCGACGGAGGCCTTGAACTCGGCGATCTACGCCGCGCTGCCGATCTCGATCGCCACCCGCGGCATCGGTGCGGTGACGGCGGCCCTCCTGCTCGCGATCGGCCTGCACCGCTTCGCCGACACGGCGGAGAAGGAAGAGGAGTGCTTCGGCCCCTACGTCGCCACGGAAACCTCGTCGGGCATCGGCGGTCCGCTGCGGCTGCTCGGCTGGGTCGCCGTGGCGGTGATCGCGCTCGCCCCCCTCGTCGGCTACGTCGCCCTCTCGGCCTTCCTCGTGGACCAACTGATCTGGACCGCGAGCATCCTCGTCCTGCTCTGGCTCCTGATCGTCAGCGCCGACGTGCTGGTCGGCGGCTCCCTGTGCGAAGAGACCCGCCTCGCCACGACGCTCCAGGCCAATACCGGCCTGCGCAAGCGCTCCCTCAACCAGATCGCGGTGCTGGTGACGGGCTTCGCCCGCGTGGTGCTGATCGCGCTCGCCGCCTTGTTCGCGCTGGCCCCCTGGGGCCTCGACACCACCGACGTGTTCTCGTCGATCCGCACCGCCTTCTTCGGCTTCAAGATCGGCGACGTGACGGTCTCGCCGTCGTCGATCGTCTTCGGCATCGGCATCCTCGCGGTCGGCATCCTCGTCACCCGGGCGGTGCAGCGCTGGCTCGAGAACACCTACCTGCCGGCGACCGACCTCGATGCGGGCCTGCGCAACTCCATCTCGACGGTGGCCGGCTATGTCGGCTTCCTGCTCGCCCTGGCGCTGACCTTCTCGTATCTGGGCCTGAGCCTGGAGAAGCTCACCATCGTCGCCGGCGCCCTCTCGGTCGGTATCGGTTTCGGCCTGCAATCGATCGTCAACAACTTCGTCTCGGGCCTGCTGCTGCTGTGGGAGCGTCCGATCCGCGTCGGCGATCAGGTGCTGATCGGCGACAGCGAGGGCATCGTGAAGCGCATCTCCGTGCGGTCCACCGAGATCCAGACCTTCGACCGCTCGGCCGTCATCGTGCCGAACTCGAACCTGATCTCGGGCATCGTGAAGAACCGGGTCCGCGGCGACCGGACCGGGCGGGTCGTCATCTCCGTCAACGTCCTGCGCAGCAAGGATCCGGTGCGGGCGGCCGAGATGATGGTCGAGTGCGCCGGGGCCCATCCGGACGTGCTGAAGGAGCCGCCGCCCCGGGTCGTGTTCAAGAAGATCGGCGACCCCTTCCTGGAGTTCGAGCTGATCGCCCTGGTGGTCGACGTGAACCTCGGACAGAAGGTGCAGAGCGACCTGAACTTCTCCGTGTTCAAGACCCTGGCCGATTCCGAGTTCATCCCGCCGATGGGCCCGGCCTCGAGCTTCATCACGGTGCAGGGCCTGGAGCCGGTGCGCGACGCCCTGGGCCAGATCGCCACCGCGGTGGGCGCCTCGACGACGCAGGTCATCGCCGCCCCGGCCCGATCCGAAGCGCAGGCGGTGGACGAGGAGGATCGATCCGCCGACGCCGCGGCGCGGGAGGAAGCCCGCCGCCCCGACAGCCAGCCCCAGGATCTGGGCCGCCGCCGCCACGGCTGATCCGCGAAAAACCGGCGGCCGGCCCCGAGGATGGCGCGGCCGGCCCGGTCGCGACACTTGAGTTCGTGCGCGGTCGGCCCCACCTGAGCCGTCTACCCACGGGAAACCCTCTTTCGTGCTCGGACGCCGGACCTTCCTCGCCGCCCCGGCGGCGCTCGCCCTCGCCGCCCTTCTTCAGGGCTGCGCCGGTCGGATGGCACCCGAGACGACCGGCCTGCCGAGCCTGTACCTGCCGCTCGCCACCGGCAGCACGTCGGTCGACACCGCGGCGGCGCGCGACATGATCTCGGCCTATCGCCGCAACAACGGCGCCGCGCCGCTCGCGATCGATCCGGAATTGCAGCGGCTGGCCGAGACCGAGGCCGCCGCCATGGCCGCCTCCGACCGGCCGAGCAAGAGCCAGACGGTGCGCGCGGCCGTGACCCGGCTCGGCTACGACGGAGCGGATGCCAACCTGTCCGCCGGCTATCACACCCTGGCGGAAGCCTTTTCGGGATGGCGCGACAGCCCTCCGCATCGCGCCGTCATGCTCGCGCCCGAGGCGACCCGGATGGGCATCGCGACGGCCTACGCGCCGGGCTCGAAATACAAGGTCTACTGGGCGCTGCTCGTCGCGAAGTAGGGAGTCATACGACTCCGGTCGATGACTTCGGCCTCTCCTCCGTCATTGCGAGGCTCGGCGCAAGCCATCCAGGGCGCGCCCTTTCCGGACCTGTCGCGCCCTGGATCGCTTCGCGGCCGCTCGCGATGACGGAGGGGGGCGAAACCCGAAGCGATCGATCGGAAACGGTATCACGGCACGATCCTGCCGTTCGGTGTCGGGGGCGCCTCGGAGAGCAGCGTCACCGTCACCCGTCGGTTGGCCGCGAGATAGGGGTTGTCCGGGAACATCGGCTCGGTATCGGCCTTGCCGGTCACCGAGGCGAAGCGGCCGTCCGGCAGGCCGGCATTGGCCAGAACGTCGCGCACGCTGAGCGCGCGGTTGGCCGAGAGTTCCCAGGGCGGGGCGGTGTCGCGGGTGCCGGGGCGGACGGTCGCGGTGAATCCGGTCACGGCGATGCGGTTCGGCAGCTTCATCAGCGTCGGCGCGAGGCGCTCCAGCAGGCGCCGGGTGCGGTCGTTGGGCCGGCTCGATCCTTCCGGGAACATCGAGCGGCCGTCCTGATCGACGATCGACACGTCGAGCCCCTTGCGGCTCGGCGCGATGATGATGTTCCTCGACAGTTCCGCCACCTCCGGCATGTCCTGCATCGCCTGCCGCAGGGAGGCGGCCGCCTGCCCGAAGGCGTCGGGGTAGCCGCGGTCGGGAATGCCGTCGTCGAGGCCGCTGTCGATCTGCGGCGGCGTGGTGCGGTCGGTGGCGCGTTCCGGCGGCACGTCGCGCAGGTGCTTGAACTTGTCGGCGGTCGGTATCCCCTCGCTTTCGAGGATGCCGGCAAACTTCGATTCCTTGTTCACGCCGAAGGCGTCGCGCATCGAGCCGGCGACGACCTGGAGCTTCTTCTGATCCTGCGTCGAGTAGGCGGCGATCATGACGAAGAAGCTCATCAGGAGCGCCATCAGGTCGGCGAAGGTCACGAACCAGCCGTGACCGCCATGGGCGCCGCCGCGCTTCTTCCTGGCCACCGGTCAGCCCCCCATCCCGCCCCGGTTCACGCCGGTTCCGCGGCGAGATCCTCGCGGTGGTTGTGCGGCAGGTAGGCGATCAGCATCTCGCGCACGAGCGAGGCGCTCTTCTGGTCGCGGATCAGCAGGATGCCGTCGATGATGAGGGAGCGCGACACGTCCTCCTCCTCGAGCTTCACGTGCAGCTTGTCGGCGATCGGCAGGGTCACGAGGTTGGCGATCAGCGCGCCGTACAGGGTCGCGAGCAGCGCGGTCGCCATGGCGGGGCCGAGCTTGGAGGGATCGGACATGTTGGCGAACATCGTCACCATGCCGAGGATGGTGCCGATCATGCCCCAGGCCGGGGCGCAGTCGCCGAAGGCGCGGTAGATCTTCGAGCCCTCGTCGAGATGCATCAGGAAGTTGTCGCGGTCGCGCTCCATCGTGTCGCGGATGAAGTCGCGGTCGTAGCCGTCGGCGATGTAGCGCGCGCCCTGCGCCAGGAACGGATCGGAAATCTCCATGTTCTCCAGGGCGATGGGCCCTGACTTGCGCACCACTTCGGCGATCCTGGTGATCTCCTCGATCAGCTCGTGCGGCTTCACCGAGCGCATGGTGAAGGCGTAGCGCAGGCCCATGGGCAGGCCGTGGGCGATGGTCGAGAACGGGAAGCGGATGATCGTCGCCATCACGGAGCCGCCGAAGATGACGATCACCGCGTGCTTGTCGAAATAGGCGGCGAAGTTGCCGCCGTCGATCATGATCAGCGTGAAGACCACGCCGATGCCGCCGAGCAGCCCCACACCGGTTGCGAGATCCATGACGCGACGCCCGAGCCCGGCCCATGATCGAGCCCGGGCCCGATCCTAAAAAAACAGGCTGAAAGAACGGTAAAGGGCTTGGGTTCCGGCCCCCTTCGCCGTCATGTGCCGTTCAGGGGAAACGCAGCATAGGTTCCCGCGCCGCTTGTCCGGCCGGCCTCGCAAGGGGGCCGCGGACCGAGAGGCGCCGGAACGGTCCGGCCCATCTTCGAACACCCCTCGGCGCTCGGGCCCGACGGGGCGGGGAGCGAGAACACGATGTCGATGATTCGACTCTATGCGCGGGTGCTCGGCCTGCTCGGAGCGGAGAAGCGGCTGGCCATCGGCCTGATCGTGGCCAACGTCGCGCTGGCGGTCGCGGCCTTCGCCGAGCCGCTGATCATGGGCCGCATCATCGACGGCCTGACCCATCTCTCGAAGGATGCGCCGGCCACCGCGCTGGTGCCGTGGATCGTGGCCTGGGTGGCGTTCGGCCTGTTCACCATCGGCGCGGGCGTCGCCATCGCCCTGCACGCGGACCGGCTCGCCCACCGCAACCGGCTCGCCACCATGGCGAACTTCTTCGAGCACGTGCTCGAACTGCCGATCGCCTTCCACTCTTCCAACCATTCCGGCCGCGTGCTGAAGGCGATGCTCGAGGGCACCAACGGCATGGCCTGGGTCTGGCTCAACTTCTTCCGCGAGCACTTCTCCGCCCTGCTCTCCGTCGGCGTGCTGCTGCCGCTGACGCTGTTCGTGAACTGGCGCCTCGGCGCGATCCTCGTCGTGCTCGTCCTCGTCTTCACCGCACTCGCCAGCTACGTGCTGCGCCGGACCGAGACGCTCCAGGGCGAGGTCGAGCAGTTCCAGTCGGGGCTGGCCGCCCACGCCTCCGACGCGCTCGGCAACGTCGCGGTGATCCAGTCCTTCACCCGCGCCCGGGCCGAGAAGGAGGCGATGCGCACCATCATCCACGACCTGCTGCGGGTGCAGATCCCGGTCCTGTCGTGGTGGGCGATGGCCAACGTCGCGACCCGCGCCTCGGGCACGCTGACCATGACCGCGATCTTCATCACCGGCATCGCCCTGCACCAGCACGGCGCCGCCTCGGTCGGCGAGATCGTCGCCTTCATGAGCCTCGCCACCATGCTGGTGACCAAGCTCGACCACGTCGTCACCTTCGTGAACGGGGTGTTCATGCAGGCGCCGAAGATGCGCGAGTTCTTCGACGTGCTCGACACGGTGCCGACCGTCCGCGACCGGCCGAACGCCAAGCCCGTCGCCCGGTTCGACGGCGCCGTCGCGTTCGAGGACGTCGCCTTCTCCTACGACGGCCGCCGCCGGGCGCTCGACGGCGTCTCCTTCACCGCCCTTCCGGGTGAGACGGTGGCGCTCGTCGGCACCACCGGCTCGGGCAAGTCGACCACGCTCGGCCTGCTGCACCGGACCTTCGACCCGGAAAGCGGCGCCATCCGCATCGACGGCACCGACATCCGCGACATCGGCCTCTCCAGCTTGCGCCACAACATCGGCGTCGTGTTCCAGGAGCCGATGCTGTTCAACCGCTCGATCCGCGAGAACCTCCAGGTCGGCCGCCCCGACGCGACCGATGCCGAAATGCTCGACGCGCTGGAGCGCGCCCAGGCCGGCGAGTTCATGGCCCGTCAGGCGGACGGCCTCGACACGATCATCGGCGAGCGGGGCCGGTCGCTGTCGGGCGGCGAGCGCCAGCGCCTGTCGATCGCCCGGGCGTTGCTGAAGAACCCGCCGGTGCTGATCCTCGACGAGGCGACGAGTGCCCTCGACGCGGCGACCGAGCGCAAGCTTCAGCAGGCGCTGGAGACGGTGATGGAGGGGCGCACCACCTTCGTGATCGCCCACCGCCTCGCCACCATCCGCAACGCCGACCGCATCCTCGTCTTCGAGAACGGCCGGATCGTCGAGGCCGGCGATTTCGACGCGTTGGTCGCGCTCAACCAGCGCTTCGCGGCGCTCGCCCGGGCCCAGTTCATGGCGGCCCAGGACGACGCAGCCCAGGACGACGAAGACCTGCCGCTCGCCGCCTGAGCCGTGTCATACGGTTTCCGGTTGATCGGCTCGGTTCCTCACCCGTCCTCGCGAGCGGCCGCGAAGCGATCCAGGGCGCGACCTGTCCGGAAAGGGCGCGCCCTGGATGGCCACGGCTTCGCCTCGCAAGGACGCAGGACAGGCCGAAGTCATCAGCCGGAGTCGTATCAGCCGGGCGGATCGTCGGCCCTGCGAACCGAGGAGGCTCTACGGACGGACGGCCATCCGCCCGGCGGGCCGCGGAGCGGTCTCGACACGCGGGGCCGCCAGCCCGTCGAAGGCGGCCTCGTCGAGTTCCAGCACCGGTAGCGGTCCGAGATCGACCGAAGGGGCAGGTGTCGGCTTGGCTGGCACCTTGGCGGGCGTCTTGGCGGGCGGCGCGGCCGCCGTCACGGCGATGGGAGCTTGGGTCCGCGGTTCCGACGAAACCGGCAGGGCCGGACTGTCGGGAACGGCGGCTGTCGGCGCCCCGGCCATCGGAGCGGTCTGCGGGGCCGGAGCGGCGCCGACGATGCGGACGGGCTCCGCCACCTCCCGGTCGGGCAGGGCGCCCTCGACCAGGGCCGGCGGGGGCGGTGCCGAGGCGCCGCCCCGGATCTGCGGCGCGACGGCCAGGGTCGCGGCCAGCGACAGGCCGACCAGACCGGCACTCATCGCCCAGACGGGTCTGCGGCCCGGACGATCCAGCGTCCTCAGCGGACCGGGCAGGATGCGGTTTCGGCGCAGGACGACGCGCGGCTGACGGAGCTGCGGCCACGGGTCCGGCGCCGAAGCGGTGTCGGCGAGCGACATCGGAATACCTCGGAGTCGTCGATGATCGGCCGTTCATACACCGGCAAGGTCGGCGGCAGAAATGAGGCACGACGGCTCCGGGAGCGGGAAACTCAATTCGGCGTACGGGATCGCCCTGCGCCGGGTCAGGCCCCGGCCGCCTCGCGGTCGATGAACCACGTCACCTTTCCGGCACTCTCGACATGGCCGGCCGGCAGATCCTCGCCCTCGGCGAGCCTGCGCAGCGGATCGCGCTTCCCCGCGCCGTTGACGAGGAACAGCGTCGAGCGCGACGAGGCCAGGGCCGGGAAGGTCAGGGTGACGCGCGGCACGAACGGCTCCATCCCCGCCTCCGGCACCGGCGCCACCCAGGCCTCGCGCTCGGCCAGTGCCGGCTTGCCCGGAAACAGCGAGGCGGTGTGTCCGTCGCCGCCGAGCCCGAGCAGCACGAGATCGAACAGCGGCCGGTTCGGATCGAGCCGGTCTGCCCCGTAGAAATCGCGCAACGTCGCCGCGTAACCGCGCGCGCCGGCCTCCGCTCCCTCGTCGGAGGGGATGAAGTGCAGGTGCGTCGCCGGCACCGGCGCGGCGCGGCCGAAGGCCTCGCGGACCATCCGGACATTGCTCAGGGGATCGTCCCAGGGCACCACCCGGTCGTCGCCGAAGAACCAGTGGATGCGCGGCCACGGCACCCGTTCGGCGAATCCGGGCGAGGCGAGCAGCGTGTAGAGGCGCTTCGGGGTCGAGCCGCCGGAGAGGCAGATCGCGACGCGCTCGCCCTCCGCGCTCGCGGCCATGGCGAGGAGATGCTCGGCCGCCGCGCGGGCGGTCGCCTCCGCATCGGCCGTCAATTCGGTGTTCGCGGGAAGCGGGATCACGACGCGGGACCCCGGCGCGGCGGTTCCTGATGGCCGCCGAAGCCTTTCCGCATCGCGGAGAGCAGCTTGTCGGCGTAGCTCTCGTCCTCGCGGGAACGGAAGCGGCGGTAGAGAGCGCTGGAGAGGACGGTCGCCGGGACGGCCTCCTCGATCGCCGCGTTGATGGTCCAGCGGCCCTCGCCCGAATCCTCGACGAAGCCCGAATAGCCTTCGAGACGCTCGTCGCCGGCCAGCGCCGCGGCGGTGAGGTCGAGGAGCCAGGAGGAGACGACGCTGCCGCGCCGCCAGACCTCGGCGATGTCGCCGAGATCGAGATCGAAGCGGCGTGCCTCCGGTATGTCGGGGGCGTTCGCGTGCCGCAGGATGTCGAAGCCCTCGGCGTAGGCCTGCATCAGGCCGTACTCGATGCCGTTGTGGATCATCTTCACGAAATGACCGGCGCCGCTCGGCCCGGCATGGATGTAGCCCTGCTCGGCGCGAGGGTCACGCGCCTCGCGGCCGGGCGTGCGCGGGATCTCGCCGAGGCCCGGCGCCAGGGTGCGGAAGATCGGGTCGAGGCGATCGACCGCCTGCTTGTGGCCGCCGATCATCATGCAGTAGCCGCGCTCCAGCCCCCAGACGCCGCCGGAGGTGCCGACATCGACGTAGTGGATGCCCTCGGCGTCGAGGTCGCGGGCGCGGCGCACGTCGTCCTGGTAGAAGGAATTGCCGCCGTCGATGATGCAGTCGCCGGCCTTCATCAGGCCGCCGAGCGCGGTCACCGTCTCCTCCGTGACCTGCCCGGCGGGCAGCATCACCCAGGCGGTGCGCGGCGCCTCCAGCTTGGCGACGAGATCCTCCAGGCCCGAGGCGGCGGTCGCGCCCTCGGCCGCCAGCGCCTCGACCGCCTTCGGATCGTGATCGTAGACGACGGCCGTGTGTCCGTTGCGCAGGAGGCGGCGCACGATGTTGCCGCCCATCCGGCCGAGGCCGATCATGCCGAGTTGCATTCGCTCGAACTCCCAAGACGGGGGCGGTCAGGACCCGCCGCGCGACCCCTCACGGTTCGCGGTTCGAACGTTTCGGCACCGGCCTCGTTCCCGCCAAGGGCAGGCCGGAACGCGCGGAATCAAGGCTTCGGCGGCGTGGTCGCGGAAGCCGGCGGCTGGCCGGGAGCGGCCTCCGCGCGCTTCTCCGGGTTCTTGACCTGGCTGTAGGCGACGTTGCCGAAGGAACCGATCGTCGCCGACCAGGGAAGCGGTTCCGCCTCGCCTTCACCACGGTTCGCCTTGCAGAAGGCCGAGAGAAGCCCGTTGACGATGGCAGCGTCGCCCGCCTGAGGTGCCGCGGCCTTCACCTGCGGAATGACGCGGGAGAGCACCGGCACGAAGTCGTCGGGCTTCAGCCCCTTCAGCGTGTCGCCGCCGGTGGCGCCCTCGATCCCGCTCTTGAGCGTCGCGTCGTCGATGGTCGAGCAGGTGTCGTTGCCGGCCATCATCGTCCTGATCTTGCCGCGCGCCGTCGCGACGATGCCGGTCTCGGAGACGACGGGCGCCTTGTTGCCCCAGGAATTGCGGATGTAGTCGGTGACGTCCTTGATCTGCTGGTCGGTCATCTCCTGGCCGATGGCCGGCATCGGCGCGTAGCCGTTCTGGGCGGCCAGACCGCCGACGATGACGTTGATGACGGTCTCGGGCCCCGCCGACTGGATCGAGGTGTTGCCGGCGAGCGCGGGAATCGCGCCCTCGACGCCCCTGCCGTCCGGCCGGTGGCAGGAGGAACAGTAGGTGAGATACGTGTCGGCCCCCGGCGCGCCGGGCTGGTTGAAGGCCTGGAGGTCCTTCTCCTTGTAGGTCTGCTTGGCGGGGACCGTGCGCAGATACGCGACCATCGCCTTGAGGTCGGCGTCGGTCATCTTCGACAGCGATTCCTCGATGGCCTGGCGCATGGGGCCGGCGGCCACGCCCGGCCGGTTGCCCGGCGCCGTGCCGGTCTTGAGGTAGGTCACGACGTCCGCATCGCTCCAGGCGCCGATGCCCTGATGCCCGTCCGGCGTGATGTTGGGCGCGTACCAGCCGTCGATGACGCCGCCGCCGAACCGGCCGGCGAGGCTCGAATTGCCGACGAGCTTGCGCTCGTTGTGGCACATGCCGCAATGGCCGAGGCCTTCGACGAGATAGCCGCCGCGGTTCACCTCCTCGCTGGCGTTCGGGTCGGGCTTGAAGCGGCCTTCCGTGAAGAAGGCGGTGCGCCAGGTGATGAGCGCGGTGCGGACGTTGAAGGGGAAGGGAATGCTGCTCTCCTCCCGCTTCTCCTTCACCGCCGGCAGGGACTTGAGATAGGCGAAGATCGCCCGCGTATCGTCGTCGGTCACCTTGGTGTACCAGCCGAACGGGAAGGCGGGGTAGAGATACTCGCCGTCGTCGCCGATGCCCTGGCGGAAGGCCCGCTCGAAGGTCTCGTAGCTCCACTTGCCGATCCCGGTCTCGTCGTCCGGCGTGAGGTTCGGCGTCTTGATGGCGCCGATCGGCGTATCGAGGGTGTAGTTGCCGGCCAGGAACTTGCCGCCGGACTTGGTGTGGCAGGCGGTGCAATCGCCCGCCGTGACGAGGTACTCACCGCGCTTGATCAGATCGGCATCGCCTCCCTGTGCGAGAACCGGAGTGGTGGAGAGAAGCGCGGCGAGCGCCACCCATCCGGAGCCGAGAGCGGTGAGGCGTGTCATGGGCCCGATCTCCAGATGGTGGGACGGCTCCGGGAAGAATCGTTCTTAAGTCACGGGGGGACGCGCACCGAACGCCGGCCACCGTCGGTTGTTCCAGAGTGTCTCGTCACAGCCGTGCGAGCTTGTTCGGCGGCCTGCACGAAACCGAAGCAGCATCTCGGCGACGTGGGCGAGGAGTGCCGCCGACAGCCAGCCCGCGACGACCGGCCAGACGGCGCCGACGAGCGCCGCGCGCAGGGCCAGCATCAGCGCGGCGCCTGAGGCGAGGTTGCTCAGGAGCGCGCCCGCCGCCGGGCCGCGGCCGAGGCGCATCCTCAGGCCCAGCAGCAGCAGCGCCTCCAGCGCGACGAGGACGAGGATCGCGTCGACGATCCGCCCCGAGGCGAAGAGCGAGGCGAAGAGTTCGGCCACCGCTCACGCCTCCCGGAAGCGAGGGTTGAGGCGGACGATGGTGCGATTCAGGCAGGCGGCGACGCCGACCCAGGCGAGATAGGGCAGGTTGAGGAGGCCTGCGACGGTCGAGACGTGGCCGACGGTGACCGTCACCGCGACGATGGAGAGCCACAGCAGCACGACCTCGGCGAAGGCCCAGTCCGGCCGGCGCAGGCGGAAGAAGATCACGCTCCAGGCGATGTTGAGCGCGCCGTTGACGGCGAAGACCGCGAGGAGCCGGGCGCGGACGGCAGGCTCCGGAGCGGCGTTCCAGGCCAGGACCGCCGAGGTCGTGGTCAGGGCGAAGATGACGGCCCAAATCGGGCCGAAGGCCCAGTCCGACGGCTTCCAGGCCGGCACCCGCAGGCGCCGGTACCACGTGTCGGTGCGGGTCGCGACGCCGCCGGCCACGGCGACGGCGACCGCCACGAGGCCGGCGACGACCGGCGGTCCCCAGCCACCCGCGAGCGCCCCGGTCACGGCGAGACCCAGCGGAACAGGTGAGCGAGATCCTTGAAGAAGATCCGCGCGTGGGCGGCGGGCTTGGCCCGCACCAGCTCCTTGTTCATGTAGGCGTCCCAGGTGAGCTGCTGGACGTCCCGGTCCTTGCAGATCGCGACGAAGCGCTCGCGCAGGGCGTCGCTGCGGTACCAGACCCACTGCATCATCCCGAGGATCCAGAACACGCGCCCGTGCAGCCGCATGAAGCGCTTCCGGGCCTGAGCGAGGGTGCGGGCATCGCCCGTCGCGAGGAAGGCCTGCGCCGCCTCGGCCGCGAGGCGCCCGCCGAGCATCGCGTAGTAGATGCCTTCCCCCGAGGCCGGCGCGACCACGCCGGCGGCATCGCCCGCGAGCAGCACGTCGCGGCCGTTGTCCCAGCGGCGCAGGGGCTTGAGCGGGAGCGGCGCGCCCTCCCGGCGGATCGTGTCGCAGGCATCGAGGCCGGTGCCGGCGCGCAGGTCGCGGATCGCGCCGCGCAGGGAGAAGCCCTTGCGGGCGCTGCCGGTGCCGACGCTGACGGTCTCGCCGTGCGGGAAGATCCAGGCGTAGAAATCGGGCGAGAGCCGGCCCTGATAGTAGACGTCGCAGCGCGCGCCGTCGTGCCCCGCATCCGCCGGGCGCCGGACGATCTCGTGATAGGCGAAGACCTGCCGCATCCGGGCGTGGCCCGGAATCTCGGCGCGGCCCAGCGCCGAGGTCGCCCCGTCGGCCCCGATCACGAGGCGGGCGCGCACGCGGCCCGCCTCGCCGCATTTTCCGAGCCTGAAATGGATCGTGGCGAGGCCCGGCTCTTCGCGGGTGACGCGCTCGAACAGGCCGTCGCGCAGTTCGGCCCCGGCGAGCCGCGCGCGCTCGCGCAGGAAGGGGTCGAAATGCTCGCGGTCGACCATGCCGACGAACCCCTCGCCGACCGGCATGTCGACGTGGCGGGTGCTCGGCGCCACCATCCGGGCGCTGCGGATGCGGGCGACGAGGAGCGAATCGGGGATCGCGAAATCGCGGATCAGCCGCGGCGGGATCGCGCCGCCGCAGGGCTTGATGCGTCCGGCCCGGTCGAGGAGCAGCACCCGCCGCCCGGCGGTCGCCAGATCGGCCGCCGCGGTCGCACCCGCGGGACCGCCGCCCACCACCACGACGTCGAAGATGTCGGAAGCGCCGTGGTCCACCATGCCGCTACCTCGCGTCGAAGCCGGGGCTGAGCTGGAAGGAGGCCGTCTCGGCCAGCGGATTCCCGCTCAGCGGATTCTTGCGCGGGTTCTTGCGCCGGCCGACGGTGGCGTGCTCGACGCTCAGGCCGATCAGCAGGGCGACGAGGAAGAGAACGCTTTCCGCGGCGAACACGGCGGCGTAGGCGGTGACCGGCTCGGACGCGACGAGGCGGGCGAGATCGACCGCGAGCGTGCCGAGGAAGCCGCCGGCGCCGAAGGCCACGCCCTGCGCCGCGCCCCAGACGCCCATGCGGGTGCCGCGCTCGGCCTCGCCGCCGCGGCCGGCCAGCGCCATCATCGAGCCGATCGCCGCCACCGCGTAGACGCCGTTGCCGAAACCGAGCCCCGCCACCGCCGCGCGCAACGGAAAATCCGGCCCGATCGGCCCGCCGACGGCGATCGCCGCGAGCGCCGCCGCCGAGAGCGCGCAGCCGATCGCCGTCCAGAGCTTCAGCGACCCGAGCACCGGCCCGCCGATGAAGACGGTGATGCCGGCGACGACCAGCATGCCGGCGAGCACGCCGCCGTGCTGGAGCCCGGCGAGCTTGGTCGTCGCCCCCGGCGTCATCGCGAAGACGAGGCCGGCATAGGGTTCGAGGATCAGTTCCTGCGCGCTGTAGGCGAGCATCGAGGCGAAGATGAACAGGGTGAAGCGCCGCGCCGCGGGCTCCGCCAGAACCTGCGCCAACACTTTTCGGAACGGCGGCTTTTCGACCGGTCGCGCCGCGCCGACGGGAGGCCGGCGCGGCTCGATGCCGGTCACGGCGAGCCCGGCGACGGCGAAGGCGATCAGCGAGACGGTCCCCGAGACCGCGACCAGCCGCGCGCCCGAGAACGGATCGAGGAAATGCCCCGCGAGCGGCGCGGTGACCGCGAAGCCGGCGATCATCATCACCCAGACGATGGTGGCCGCGGCTCCCCGGCGGCCGGCCTCGACGCCGGTGGCGAGCAGGACGAGGAGCGAGGTGCCCGCCGCGCCCGCGCCCATCCCGACGAGCAGGAAGGAGAGGACGGCGAGCGCCAATCCCGCCGCCACGTGGTGCGCGGCCAGCGCGGTCGCCGCCGCCGCGCCGAAGCCGCCGAGGCAGAGCGCGGCCATGCCGCCGACGATCCAGGGCGTGCGGCGTCCGCCGACATCGGAGCCGTAGCCCCAGCGCGGCCGCAGCACCTGCGTGGCGTAGTGCAAGGCGACGAGGCCGCCCGGCACGATCGCCGGCAGCGCCAGTTCCACCACCATCACCCGGTTGAGGGTCGAGGTCATCAGCACCACGACCGCGCCGAGCGCAGTCTGGACCAGGCCGAGCCGGACGATCCGAGCCCAGGAAAAGGCGAGGGAAGGCTGCGTCAGGGAAGGCCGCGTCATGGCCCCACCCCTTGCACGAGGGGGCGAAGGGCGAAAGCCGAAGCCAGCATGCCGAGCACGTAGAGCGTGGTGCCGGTGCCGTTGTACCAAGCGGCGCGGGCGCGAGGCTCCTTGAGGAAGCGCGCCATCAGGACGAGCTGTCCGGCCAGCAAGGCTCCGACGAGCGCGGCATGCCAGGGCCGGTCCCAGCCGAGGAGCAGAGCCACCACCGCGACCTGCGGCACCGCCATGACGAGGCAGGCGAAGCGGGCCGCGCGCTGCGAGCCGAGTTGCACGGGCAGGGAGCGCAGGCCCATGGCGCGGTCGCCCTCGATCGATTTGAAGTCGTTGAGGGTCATGATGCCGTGGGCGCCGACCGAGTAGAGCAGGGCGATCAGCAGCACCCGCCGGTCGGGCATCGCGGCGGCCATCACCGCCGCGCCGGTGAACCAGGGCAGCCCCTCGTAGCAGAGCGCGACCGCGGAGTTGCCCCACCAGCCGTTGCGCTTCAGCCGCAGCGGCGGCGCGGAGTAGATCCAGGCCAGCACGAGGCCGAACAGAGCCGCGCCGAGGATCCACGGTCCCAGCATGGCGGCGACGAGCAGCGACAGCATCGTCCAGCCGGCGGCGAGGTAGAGCCCCCACCGGCCCGGGATGCGCCCGGAGGGAATCGGCCGGTCCGGCTCGTTGATCGCGTCGACGTGGCGGTCGAACCAGTCGTTGGCCGCCTGGCTCGTGGCGCAGACCAGCGGCCCGGCGAGCACGACGCCCGCGGCGATGACCCACCATTGCCCGGAGGGCGTCTGGCCGGAGGACACCACGCCGCAGCCGAAGGCCCACATCGGCGCAAACCAAGTGAGCGGTTTGAGAAGCTCGACGACGGCGCTCGGAGCTGGCGTGGCCATGGCGGCAAGCTAGGAGTTCGCCGCCGCATGTGTCAAGCAAACTTTACACAACGCTGCCGACGCGTCCGCTCCGGCCACAGCGCCGGAGTGATCGCATTATAGTGCGACAGAACCGAAGCCGGCTTCAGGCCGTCAACTCAGGGTCGTCGCCGTCGAGATCGCCGATGCCGTAGCGGCGCATCTTCGCGTAGAGACCCTGCCGGCTGAGGCCGAGCATCTCGGCGGCGGAAGCGCGGTTGTCGCGGGTGATTCGCAGGGCCGCCTCGATGCACAGCTTCTCGATCAGATCGGTGGTCTCGCGCACCAGGGCCTTCATCGAGACGCGTCCCACCAGCTCGGTCATCTGCTCGACGGAGCGCGGCAGATCGTGTCCGCCGGCATGGACCGGCGCCGCCCGGCGCGGCGTCGCCCGGATGGTGAAGCCGAAGCAGGGCGGCTCGGCCTGCGTCGCGGAAACGGCCGCGACCTCGACCTCCTCCACCGATCCGTAATCGCCACGCAGAACGGTCGAGACGTGCCGGACGGAGCCATGGTCGCGCAGCATGCCGAACAGCGCCGGGGTTTCGGCCTCCTCGCGGCCGAGCCAACGGTCCAGCGGTTGCCCGCGCACCTGCTCCTCCGTGGCGAGCTGCGCCAGATCGAGGAAGGCGGGATTGGCCGTGAGGATGCGGCGCGCCGGATCGGTGACGACGAACCCTTCCGGCATGCGCTGGATCAGGTCGAGGGCGGCCCCGTCGAGGCCGGAGGGCTCGGCCTGCTTCGGCGCGAGGGCCGAGAGCCGCAACAGCACGGAGGTCGCGCTCTCGCCGCGAAACAGGGAGGCGGAGACCCGCGCCTCGCCCCGCCGGCCCGCCAGCCGCGCCACCAAGTCGGTGGCCTGCCCGGTGACGCGCAGGCCGGCGAACAGGCTGTGCAGATCCCGCAGGCTCGCCGCATCGAACAGGTCGACGGCGTCCTGCCCGACGATCCGCCTCTGCGGCCGGCCGAGCAGCCGCATCGCCGCCGGGTTGACTTCGGTGACGCGCCGCGTGCCGGCATCGGCCACCAGCACCGCCTCGCCGGAGAGCTGGAACAGCAGCTTGTAGCGGGTCTCGGCGGCGCGCAGGCGATCGTAGTCCCGCTCCAGCGCCTGCTGCGTCTCGGCAAGGCGCCGCTGGAGTGCCGCGACCGCCCGCAGGTCCTGGCCGACCACGATGATCGGCCCATCCTCGCGCGTGCGCAAAGTGGCGTAGCGGATCGGCAGGTCCGTGCCGCTCGGCGAGGGATGGTTGACCTGGCGCCAGCGGGTGATCGCGCCCGGCGCCGCGTCGCGCAGCAGCGCGTCGATCTTCGGCCGGCTCTCGACGGTCACCGTGTCGATCCAAGGGCGGCCGAGCCAGGCCTCGATGCCCTCGCCCTCGAACTCGGCGCGGCTCGATGCGGTGTCGCGAACGATGCCCTTCTGATCGACGACGAGGGAGAGGTCGGAGGTAGCCGTGATCAGAAGACCGGCGGCCTCGCTGTCGAGGAGACCGGCTGCCTGCTGCAGCGCCGGAGAGGGGCGCCGAGGAGAGGGGCTCGCCAAGCTGCTCAAGATCAACACTTCGTGATGGCGCGGGAGGCGCCCTTTCAACAGGCCCGCGCGCGCATTTCAAGCAAGCTTTCGGCGATCAGCGGCGCGAGGCGCGCGTCCTCCACCGTGGCGTCCGCGCCGACGAGGCGCGTCTGGTTCGGATTCCGAGCGAAATAGGGACCGCCGACCAGAACCTTGACGGCGGGATTGCACGAGGCGGTCCGCAAGGTGCGGATCGCGACCGGCATCGCGGGCAGGTATACGTCGCAGGACAGCGTCAGGCCGACCACGTCGAACCAATCGGAGCCGATCAGCGTCTCCGGGTCGGATCCGGGGCCGGCGATGGTCACGTCCCATCCCGCCTCGCGAAAGACGGCCGCGACGATCGACAGGCAGAAGACGTGGGATTCGCCCGGGCAGGGCAGGAGCAGAACGCTGCGCCCGGCGGGCTCGACGGCATCGTTCTCGAACCGCAGGCAGAGGTCGCGCGCCGCCGCCTGAAGGCGGCCGAGAGCGACCGTCACCTGCAGGAAGTCGCAGGCATCCTCCTCCCAGAGACGCCCGAGATGCCGGGCGACCGGCGCGAGGAGTTCGACCAGCACGCCTTCGAGCGTCAGTCCCCGGTCGAGGAAGCGCAGGAGATGCGGAGCGAGGTCGGTATCCGCCCGAGCGAGGAGCAGGCCGCAGAGACGCTCGACCTCTTCTGCCGCAGGCCGATGGTCCGAAGCCGGAACCGCGGTGAGTCTGCGATCGCGGTGGGCCAGCATCAGGCGGGGAAGGATCTCGGCCTCGACCACGCTGGCCAGCCGGCCGCGCATCCCCTCCGCGTCGGGCGTGCAATCGAAGGCCGAGGCCGCCAGCGACTCCGCCAGAGCACCGCATCCCGGTGCCAGGGCCGGAAGCTCAAGGCGCTCGCCGAAATGCCTCCAGCCTCCCATGGGCCCCTCCCCAGGACGCGACCCGGCACGTTCAACTGCAATTTAATGCAGCACGTCGTGCCTGAGCAACGGATGCGTGTAAGGCCACGATACGCTTCCTTTCGGGAATCGCAACATCCCTTTCATGCGTTACGTCCGGGACGCCTGTCATTGTTTATGATCGTCAACTTGGATTGACACTCTTCGGGGGCTGGGCCTAGGCTCCGCATCAGTCGAGATCCCGCGCTAGACGGGATCGGGAGCGAGCGAGGGCGGACGCCATGCGTCAGCGCCAGGGCCGGCACAGACCGCTCTACACGAGCGCGGAACGTCAGCGGCGCGACGCCTCGCCGTGGACGCTGGTGCAGGGCGTGCTGGCACCCCTGCAGTTCCTCGTCTTCCTGGCGAGCCTCGGGCTGGTGCTGCGCACGCTCGCCACGGGGCAGGGGGCGGAGGCCGCCAACGCCTCCGTCGTCGTCAAGACGCTCGTCCTCTACGCGATCATGGTGACCGGCTCGATCTGGGAGAAGGCCGTGTTCGGCCGCTACCTGTTCGCGCGGGCCTTCTTCTGGGAGGACGTGTTCAGCATGCTCGTGCTGGCGCTGCACACGGCCTATCTCGTCGCGCTCGCCACCGGTCTTCTCGATGTGCCCGGCCTGCTCGCCCTGGCGCTCGCAGCCTACGCGGCCTACCTCGTCAATGCCGGCCAGTTCCTGCTGAAACTGCGCGCGGCCCGCCTCGAAGCGCCGCCCTCCACCGCCTTCGCCGGGGAGGGCGCCCGGTGAACGCGCATGCGCCCGTTCCCGCTGCCGCCTGCGGCGTCGCGATCCGCTCCGAGCGGGGGCAGCGGGCGGTGTTCTGCGGGCTCACCGGCATCGTCTGGCTGCATCGCAAGATCCAGGACGCGTTCTTCCTCGTCGTGGGCTCGCGCACCTGCGCCCACCTGATCCAGTCGGCGGCCGGCGTGATGATCTTCGCCGAGCCGCGCTTCGCGACCGCCATCATCGACGAGCGCGACCTCGCCGGCCTTGCCGACATGAACGAGGAACTCGACCGGGTCGTCACCCGCCTGATCGAGCGGCGGCCCGACATCCGGCTGCTGTTTCTCGTCGGCTCCTGCCCCTCGGAAGTGATCAAGCTCGACCTGTCGCACGCAGCCCTGCGGCTGTCGCAGCGGCTGGCACCGGACGTGCGGGTGCTGAACTATTCGGGGTCGGGCATCGAGACGACGTTCACGCAGGGCGAGGATGCCTGCCTCGCCGCGCTGGTGCCGGAGCTGCCCGCGGCCGGGCCGGCGGACGGCGACACGCTGCTCGTCGTCGGCGCGCTCGCCGACGTGGTCGAGGACCAGTTCGCGCGGCTGTTTTCCGCCCTCGGCATCGCGGTCCGGTTCTTCCCGGCGCGCCGGGCGGGACAGATGCCCCCGATCGGCCGCGGCACGCGCCTGCTCCTGGCCCAGCCCTTCCTCGCACAGACCGCGCGGGCGCTCGAAGAGCGGGGCGCCAAGTGCATCGCCGCGCCGTTCCCCCTCGGGGCCGAGGGCACGACCGCGTGGCTGCGCGCTGCGGCGCGAGCGTTCGCCGTCGATCCGGCCCGCTTCGAATCGGTGACGGCGCCGGGCCTGCGGCGGGCGCGGCAGGCGCTGGCGGCCCACCGTGAAAAACTCGCGGGCAAGCGCGTGTTCTTCTTCCCCGATTCGCAGCTCGAAGTGCCGCTCGCCCGCTTCCTCTCGCGGGAACTCGGCGCGGCACTGATCGAGGTCGGCACACCCTACCTGCATCGCGGCCACCTGGCGGCCGAGATCGCGCTGCTGCCCGGCGGGACGGCGGTGGTGGAGGGCCAGAGTCTCGACGACGGACTCGACCGCTGCCGGGCGGCGCGCCCCGACCTCACGGTCTGCGGCCTCGGCCTCGCCAACCCGCTGGAGGCGGAGGGGCTGAGCACGAAGTGGTCGATCGAACTCCTGTTCACGCCGATCCAGGGCTACGAGCAGGCCGGCGACCTCGCCGAACTGTTCGCGCGCCCGCTCGACCGGCGCGCGCGGCTGGAGGTGTAGCCGCGATGCAACTCACCGTCTGGACCTACGAGGGACCGCCGCATATCGGCGCCATGCGGGTCGCCACCGCGATGGAGGGCCTGCACTACGTGCTGCACGCGCCGCAGGGCGACACCTACGCCGACCTCCTGTTCACGATGATCGAGCGGCGCGCCAAGCGCCCGCCGGTCACCTACACCACCTTCCAGGCCCAGGATCTCGGCCGCGACACCGCGGCGCTGTTCAAGGACGCCGTCGCCGCCGCCCACGAGCGCTTCCGGCCGCAGGCGATGATCGTCGGCGCCTCCTGCACGGCGGAGCTGATCCAGGACGATCCCGGCGGCCTCGCCCGGGCGCTCGATCTGCCGATCCCGATCATCCCGCTCGAACTGCCGGCCTACCAGAAGAAGGAGAACTGGGGCGCCTCCGAGACCTTCTATCGATTGGTGCGGGCCCTGTCCGGTGCGCCCGTCGCGCGGCCCTCCCGCGAGGCCGGCCGGCCCTCGTGCAACATCCTCGGCCCCGCCGCGCTCGGCTTCCGCCACCGCGACGACCTGATCGAGATCCGCAAGATCCTCGACGGGCTCGGCATCGCCGTGAACGTGGTCGCGCCGCTCGGTGCGACGCCCGCCGATCTCGGACGGCTGGGTGCGGCCGACTTCAACGTCGTGCTCTATCCCGAGATCGCGCGAAGCGCCGCCCAGTATCTGGAGAAGGCGCACGGCCAGCCCTTCGTCGACGTGGTGCCGATCGGCGTCGGCGCGACGACGCGGTTCGTGAACGCCGTGGCGGCGCTCGCGAAGGTCGATCCCGGCCCCGTCCTCGCCGACGCGTCCTCGCGCCTGCCCTGGTACGCACGCTCGGTCGATTCGACCTACCTGACGGCCAAGCGCGTCTTCGTGTTCGGGGACGCCACCCACGCCCTGGCCATCGCCCGCGTCGCGACGCAGGAACTCGGCTTCGAGCTGGTGGGCCTCGGCAGCTACACCCGCGAGTTCGCCCGCGAGGTGCGGGCGGAGGCGGCGCTCCACGGCATCGAGGCGACGATCACCGACGACTACCTCGACGTCGAGGCGGCGATCCAGGCGGCCTCGCCCGAACTGGTGCTCGGCACGCAGATGGAGCGCCACGTCGCCAAGCGGCTCGGGATTCCCTGCGCGGTGATCTCGGCGCCGGTCCACGTGCAGGATTTTCCCGCCCGGCACTCGCCGCAGATGGGCTTCGAGGGCGCCAACGTCCTGTTCGACACGCTCGTCCACCCCCTGATGATGGGGCTGGAGGAACATCTCCTCGGGATGTTCCGCGACGATCCCGAATTCCACGATGGCGCCGCCCCCTCGCATCTCGGCCGCGGGCCGGGCAGGTCCGCAGAAGCCGTGGAACGGGCGCCGGAGGCCACGCCCCCCGCTCCGGCGTCCGCACCGATCCGCGTCGAGGGTCTCGACGCGATCCGCACCGCCTGGGCCCCCGATGCCGAGAAGGAGCTGAGGAAGATTCCGTTCTTCGTGCGCGGAAAGGCCCGCGCCAACACCGAGCGCTTCGCCCGCGAGCGGCAGCTCCCGCTCATCACCCTCGAGACCCTCTACGATGCCAAGGCGCATTTCGGCCGATAGGCCCACGATCCGCGTCGTCATCGTCACGCTCGACAACCATTTGGCGAGCGCGGTGGAGCGGGCGCGCCTGCGGCTGGCCACCGAGATGCCCGGGCTCTCCTTGAGCTTCCACGCCGCCGCCGAGTGGGAGACCGACGCCGAGGCGTTCCGGGCCTGCGAGGCGGAGATCGCACGGGCCGACATCGTGGTCTCGGCGATGCTGTTCCTCGACGAGCACGTGCGGGCGATCCTGCCGGCCCTGCAGGCGCGCCGCCCGGCCTGCGACGCGATGGTCGGCTGCCTCTCGGCGGCCGAGATCGTGCGCACGACCCGGCTCAACCGCTTCGACATGAGCGGCGCCAAGCGCTCGGCCCTCGATTTCCTGAAGCGGCTGCGCGGCAAGCCGGGCGCGGAGGGCAACGCCGCCCGGCAGATGGCGCTGGTGCGCAAGCTGCCGAAGATCCTGCGCTTCATCCCCGGCTCGGCGCAGGACGTGCGGGCCTATTTCCTCACCCTGCAATACTGGCTCGCCGGCTCCGACGAGAACGTGGCGAGCCTCGTGCGCTTCCTGGTGCAGCGCTACGCCGCCGGCCCCCGCGCGGCGTGGCGGGACATCGCCGCCGCGCCCGCGCCGCAGCACTATCCGGAGACGGGGCTCTACCATCCGCGCATGGCCGGCCGGATCGGCGAGGACGCCGCGGCGCTGCCGAGCGTGCCCGGCGCGAAGGGCCGGGTCGGCCTGCTGCTGATGCGCTCCTACGTTCTCGCCGGCAACACGGCGCATTACGACGGCGTCATCGCCGCGCTCGAAGCCAGGGGCCTCTCGGTGGTGCCCGCCTTCGCCGCCGGGCTCGACAACCGCCCGGCGGTCGAAGCCTTCTTCATGGCCGGCGGCCGTCCGGCGATCGACGCCCTGGTCTCGCTCACCGGCTTTTCGCTGGTCGGAGGTCCGGCCTACAACGATGCCGCCGCCGCCGAGGCGACCCTGGCGCGGCTCGACGTGCCCTACCTCGCCGCCCACGCGCTGGAATTCCAGACCCTTGAGCAGTGGGAGGCCGGCGACCGCGGCCTGTCGCCGGTCGAGGCGACGATGATGGTCGCGATTCCCGAACTCGACGGCGCCACCGCTCCGACGGTGTTCGGTGGCCGCTCCTCGGCGTCGGGCCCCGGCAACGCCCGCGACATGCGCGTGCATCCCGAGCGCGCCGAACGGCTCGCCGCCCGCGTCGCGCGCTGGGTCTCCCTGCGGCGCAAGGCCAGGGCCGAGCGGCGGCTCGCCGTCGTGCTGTTCAACTTCCCGCCCAATGCCGGCGCGACCGGCTCGGCCGCCTTCCTCTCGGTCTACGCTTCGCTGCTGAACACCCTGCGCGGCCTCAAGGCCGAGGGCTACGAGGTCGACCTGCCGGAGAACGCCGACGCGCTGCGCGAAAAAATCCTCGGCGGCAACGCCGCCCGGCTCGGCACGCCGGCCAACGTCCATGCCCGCGTCGGCGCCGAGGCCCATGTCCGGCGCGAGACGTACCTGCCCGAGATCGAGGCGCAGTGGGGTCCGGCGCCGGGCCGGCACCAGAGCAACGGCGCCGAGATCTTCGTGCTGGGCGCGCCGTTCGGCAACGTCTTCGTCGGGGTGCAGCCCGCCTTCGGCTACGAGGGCGACCCGATGCGGCTGCTGTTCGAGCACGGCTTCGCGCCGACGCACGCCTTCTGCGCCTTCTATCGCTGGCTGCGGGAGGATTTCTGCGCCGATGCCGTGCTGCATTTCGGCACGCACGGAGCGCTCGAATTCATGCCGGGCAAGCAGACCGGCCTGTCCGCCGCCTGCTGGCCGGAACGGCTGATCGGCGATCTGCCGAATGTCTATCTCTACGCCGCCAACAACCCTTCCGAGGGCACGCTGGCCAAGCGCCGCTCGGCGGCGACGCTGGTGAGCTACCTCACGCCGAGCCTCGCCGCGGCCGGGCTCTACCGCGGGCTGGCCGATCTCAAGGCCTCGGTCGAGCGCTGGCGCGGCCTCGAACCCGAGGCGACGGCGGAGCGGACGGCGCTCGCCGCGATCATCCAGGCCCAGGGCGCGGCCGTCGATCTCGCTCCCGCCGAACCGGCCTGGGAGGGCGACCCCGCTCCTCGCGTCGCGGCGCTCGCCGCCGCTCTCGCCGAACTCGAACAGACGCTGATCCCGCACGGTCTGCACGTGGTCGGGCAGGGCACGCCGCCCGAGGAACGCGTCGACCTCCTGCTCGCCCTGGCGGATGCCTCGCACGGCCTCAAGCCCGCCCGCGCCGGGATCGAGCGGCTGATCGCGGGCGCGAGCCTCGGCGAGGCGCTCGCCGCCGCCGGCCTGCCCGGCGACGAGACCCACCGCGCCGCCTTCGCCGACCTCGCCCGGATCGACCGCGACCTCGCCCGCGACCACGAGATCCCGGCCCTGCTGCGGGCCCTCGACGGGCGCTTCGTGGCGCCGGTGGCGGGCGGCGACCTGCTGCGCAACCCCGCCATCCTGCCGACTGGCCGCAACCTGCACGGTTTCGACCCCTACCGCTTGCCCTCCGCCTTCGCGCTCGCCGACGGCGCACGCCAGGTGGCGCGGGTGCTGGAGCGCTACGTTGCGGACGGGCGGCCGCTGCCGGAAAGCGTCGCCCTGGTGCTGTGGGGAACCGACAACCTGAAGAGCGAGGGCGGCCCGATCGCCCAGGCCCTGGCGCTGATCGGCGCCGCGCCCCGCTTCGACGGCTACGGCCGGCTCGCCGGGGCCGAACTGATCCCGCTCGAACGCCTCGGCCGCCCGCGCATCGACGCGGTCGTCACCCTGTCGGGCATTTTTCGCGATCTCCTGCCGCTCCAGACCAAGCTGTTGGCGGAAGCGAGTTTCCTCGCGGCAAGCGCCGAAGAGCCGGCCGAGGCGAACTTCGTGCGCAAGCACGCGCTGGCGATCCAGGCCGAGCGGGGCTGCGACATCGAGACGGCGGCGCTTCGCGTCTTCTCGAACGCGGAGGGCGCCTACGGCGCCAACGTCAATCATCTGGTGGAATCCGGCCGCTGGGACGACGCGGACGAACTCTGCGAGACGTTCTCGAAGCGAAAGAGCTTCGCCTACGGCCGCTCGGGCCGCCCGGCGCCGCAGCGCGACCTGATGAAGGCGGTGCTGTCGCGGGTCGATCTCGCCTACCAGAACCTCGACTCGGTCGAACTCGGCGTCACGAGCGTCGATCACTATTTCGACGGGCTCGGCGGCATGGGCCGGGCGGTGGCCCGCGCCAAGGGCGCGAGCGTGCCGATCTACATCAGCGACCAGACCCGCGGCGAGGGCCGCGTCCGCTCGCTCGACGAGCAGGTGGCGCTCGAAACCCGCACCCGGATGCTCAATCCGAAATGGTACGAGGGCCTGCTCGGCCACGGCTACGAGGGCGTGCGCCAGATCGAGGCGACGCTGACCAACACCGTCGGCTGGTCGGCCACGGCCGGCGCGGTGCAGCCCTGGATCTACGAGCGCATCACCGAGACCTTCGTCCTGGACGAGGCCATGCGCGACCGGATGGCGACGCTCAATCCGACCGCCTGCGCCAAGGTCGCGAGCCGTCTGATCGAAGCGCATCGCCGCGGCTTCTGGACCCCCGACGCGGCGATGCGCGACGCGCTCGACCGCGCCGAGGAGGCGCTGGAGGACCGGCTCGAAGGCGTCACGCCAGGATCGCTGTCCGGCATCACCGCAGGAGTCGCGGCATGAACATCGCCATCCGGAACCCCGTACCGCTGCGCCGCGAGGAGGGCAGCCTTCAGGTCGCGCTCGATCCCGCCGACCGGATCGAGACGGCCAAGGTCTTCGCGGTCTACGGCAAGGGCGGCATCGGCAAGTCGACCACCTCCTCGAACCTCTCGGTCGCCTTCTCGAAGCTGGGCAAGCGCGTCCTTCAGATCGGCTGCGACCCCAAGCACGATTCGACCTTCACCCTGACCAAGCGCCTCGCGCCGACGGTGATCGACGCGCTCGAATCCGTGAACTTCCACTCGGAGGAATTGCGCGCGGAAGACTTCGTGGTCGAAGGCTACAACGGCGTGAAATGCGTCGAGGCCGGCGGACCGCCCGCCGGCACCGGCTGCGGCGGCTACGTCGTCGGGCAGACGGTGAAGCTCCTCAAGGAGCACCACCTGCTGGAGGACACCGACGTGGTGGTGTTCGACGTGCTCGGCGACGTGGTCTGCGGCGGCTTCGCCTCGCCGCTCCAGCACGCCGACCGGGCGCTGATCGTCACCGCCAACGATTTTGACTCGATCTTCGCGATGAACCGGATCGTCGCGGCGATCCATTCCAAGGCGAAGAACTACGGCGTCCGGCTCGGCGGCGTCATCGCCAACCGCTCGGCCGGGACCGACGAGATCGACCGCTTCAACGCGGCGGTCGGCCTGCGCCGGCTGGCCCACTTCCCCGACCTCGACGTGGTGCGCCGCTCGCGCCTCAAGAAGTCGACGCTGTTCGAGATGGAGCCGTCGCCGGAGCTCACCGCCGTCACCGACGAATACATGCGGCTCGCCGAAGCGCTCTGGGCCGGCGTCGAACCCTGCGAGGCCGCGCCGATGAAGGACCGCGACCTGTTCGAGTTCCTTGGCTTCGACTGATCTTGGGTTCGACCGATGAGCACGCCCTACCTCACCCGCCGTTCGCAGCTCGAGACCTATTTCGACCGCACCGCGGTCGAGGCGTGGTCGCGCCTGACCTCCGACGCGCCGGTCTCGAAGATCCGCGCCACGGTGCGGGCCGGGCGCGACGCCATGCGGGCGAACCTGCTCGGCTGGCTGCCGGCGGATCTGGCCGGCCGGCGCCTGCTCGACGCCGGCTGCGGCACCGGCGCGCTCGCGGTCGAGGCCGCGCGCCGCGGTGCGGAGGTCGTGGCCATCGACGTCTCGCCGACGCTGATCGGGCTCGCCCGCGAGCGACTGCCGGCGATCTCCGGTCCCGGCTCGGTCGCGTTCCGGGTCGGCGACATGCTCGACCCCTGGCTCGGCCGCTTCGACCACGTCGTCGCGATGGATTCGCTGATCCACTACCAAGCGCCGGACATCGTCCGGGCGCTCGCCGAATTCTCGCTGCGCACCGACGGCAGCCTGCTGTTCACCGTCGCCCCGCGCACTGCGCTGCTGACCCTGATGCACGCCGCCGGCAAGCTGTTTCCGAAGGCCGACCGGGCGCCGGCCATCGTCCCGGTGACGGAGGGCGGCCTGCGCCGGCGGATCGCACGGGAGCGCGCCTTGCAGCGTTTCGCCGTGGGGCGGACGCGGCGGGTGAACAGCGGGTTCTACCTGTCGAACGCGATCGAGCTGACCAGAATCGCTTCCTCCGACCCACGCCCCCATCCCGAGGTGCCGCAGCGCAGCGGAGGCCTCGGGATGAGGGAAGAGGATGGGAACATGGGGGGGAGGCCCGCATGAAATCCGGCCTCGCCATCACCCGGGCGTTCCTGCGCCTCGGCCCGGCGATCCTTCCCTTCGCCGATGCGGCGACGAAGGAGCTGCCGCTCGGCCGGCTGATGCGTCTCTCGCTGTTCCAGGTCACCGTCGGCATGGCGGCGGTGCTGCTGATCGGCACGCTCAATCGGGTGATGATCGTCGAATTGTCGGTCCCGGCCTGGATCGTCGCGGTGATGCTGTCGCTGCCGCTGCTCTTCGCCCCGTTGCGGGCGCTCGTCGGCTTCCGCTCGGACACGCACCGCTCGGTGCTGGGCTGGCGGCGCGTGCCCTACATCTGGTTCGGCACGCTGCTGCAGTTCGGCGGGCTCGCCATCATGCCGTTCGCCCTGCTGATCCTGTCGGGCGACACCACCGGCCCGCTCTGGGTCGGCCATGCGGCGGCCGCGCTGGCCTTCCTGCTGGTGGGCGCGGGGCTTCACACCACGCAGACCGTCGGGCTGGCGCTCGCCACCGATCTCGCGCCGGCGCATGCGCGGCCGAAGGTGGTGGCGCTCCTCTGCGCCATGCTGCTCGCCGGCATGATGGGCAGCGCCCTGCTGTTCGGGCTGGCGCTCGCGCATTTCTCGGCGATCCGCCTGATCCAGGTGATCCAGGGCGCGGCGCTGATCACCCTCGTGCTCAACGGCGTGGCCCTGTGGAAGCAGGAGCCGCGGAACCCCGCCCGCACCGACAAATCCGCGCCGCGGCCGAGCTTTTCCCGATCCTGGCGCGGCTATGCCGGGGAGGGCGCGGCGCGGCGGCGCCTGGCGGCGATCGCCCTCGGCACCGCCGGCTTCTCGATGCAGGACATCCTGCTCGAACCCTATGGCGGGCAGATCCTCGGGCTCAGCGTCGGGCAGACCACGGCGCTCACCGCCATGCTCGCCGCCGGCGGCGGACTCGGGCTGATCGCGGCGGCGCGCTGGCTCAACCGCGGCGGGGACCCCTACCGGGTCGCGGCCGTCGGCACGGTGATCGGCATCGCCGCCTTCTCGGCCGTCGTCTTCGCCGCGCCGCTCGGCTCCGCCCGGCTGTTCGCGGCGGGCGTGACGCTGATCGGCATCGGCGGCGGCCTGTTCGCCCACGGCACGCTCACCGCCTCGATGGCGAAGGCCGGGCCGGAGGATACCGGGCTGGCGCTCGGCGCCTGGGGGGCGGCGCAGGCCACCGCCGCGGGCAGCGCCATCGCCGCGAGCGGCATCCTGCGCGATCTCGGCGCCGCGGTGGCGCAGTCGGGTGCCCTCGGCGAGGGCATGAACGAGCCGGCCATCGGCTACCTCATCGTCTACCACGTCGAGATCGCGCTGCTCTTCGCCACCCTCGTCGCGATCGGTCCGCTGGTGCGCGCGGATGCGCGCGCGCCCGACCGTCCGGACGAGATCCGGCCCCGTCCGTTCGAATCCTTCGTCAACCGTCCCACCTGATCGGGAGGCGTGCCATGCCCAGAGGCGAGATCACCGGTTATATCGACGTCGCGCAGGTCACGCTCTACGCGTTCTGGATCTTCTTCGCGGGTCTCGTCTTCTACCTGCGGCGGGAGGACCGGCGCGAGGGCTACCCGCTGGAGAACGAGGCCGCCGGCCGCCTGAAGGGTCCGGACCCGATCCTGATCCCCTCTCCGAAGGCCTTCCGCTTGGCGAGCGGGCATACGACGTATGCGCCGCAGACCAACATCGCCTACGACGCCGACGTGCCGAGCGCCCGCCGCGAGGTGTTTCCCGGCGCACCCTACTTCCGCACCGACACCTCGCTCCAGGCGGGCGTCGGCCCCGGGGCCTGGGTGCCGCGCCACGACGAGCACGACCGCACCTGGGACGACCAGTACCGCATCGTGCCGCTGCGCGTCGCCGACACCTTCGTGGTGCACGAGGACGGACCGAACCCGATCGGAATGCCGGTCTACGGTGCCGACCGGCAGGTGGCCGGCACCGTGGTCGATCTCTGGGTCGACCGCGGCGAAGCCTTCGTGCGCTACTACGAGGTCGAACTCGGCGCGGGCGGCCGCCGGGTGCTGATGCCGGTCACCTTCTGCACCACCGGCCGTCTCTCCCGCACCGTGAAGACCGAGGCGCTGCTGGCGGCGCAGTTCGCCGACATCCCCGGCACCCGGGACCCGGATTCCGTGACCCTGCGGGAGGAGGAGCGGATCATGGCCTATTTCGGCGCCGGCACCCTCTACGCCTCGCCGGCCCGCGCGGAGCCGCTGCTGTGAGCGAATCGGAATTCCTCCCCGAGGGCACCCTGCGCGGGATGCCCGGCCCGCTGCCGGCGGGCGAACGCATCCTGTGGCGGGGCGCGCCGACCCTGTCCGGCGTGCTCCTGCGCGCCTTCCACGCCCGCCTCGTCATGCTGTGGTTCGCCGGTGCGGCCGCCCTGCTCGCCCTCGGCGCCGCCGCGAGCGAGGGACCGGCGCGGGCGCTCGCGGTCGCCGGACCGACGCTGCTGGTCGGCCTCGGCGCGCTCGGCCTGCTCACCGTCCTCGCCTGGCTCGTCCACCGCACCACGGTCTACACGCTGACCGACCGCCGCGTGGTGATGCATGTCGGCATCGCCCTGCCGATCACCCTCAACCTGCCGCACGTGCGCATCGAATCGGCGGATCTGCGCCTGTTCGCCGACGGCAGCGGCGACATCCCCTTGCGCCTGCCGCCGGGCGAGCGGGTCGCCTACCTGCATCTCTGGCCCCATGCCCGGCCCTGGCGGGTGAGTCGTCCCGAGCCGATGCTGCGCTCGGTGCCGGACGCCCGCGGCGTCGCGGCGCTGGTCGCGCGAGCGCTCGCCGCGCGGGCGGAGGGTCCGGCGCGGACCGGCGAGCCGATGGCCATCGCGGTCGAGCGGCCGGTGGCGACCGCCGGCCGCCTCGCCGCCATCTCCCGATAGCAGGAGGACGAGGCGATGCCCGTGGAGCTGAACGTCCGGCCGCCGCCGCACAAGCCCGCGTTGCAGCGTCCGGCGCTGCTCGCCGTCGCGGCGCTTCTGACGGTCGTCGTCGGCGCGGTGTTCCTCGGCCGGGACCGGGAGGCGGGACCGCAGGAGCCGCCGGCCCGCGCGGTCGAGACGCTGGCCTTCCGCGCCGAGGACCGGCCGGACGGCGCCATCGACCTGCGGGCGGCCGAGGGCGGCCGGCTCGTCGCCCGGATCGAACCGGGCCAGGACGGCTTCATCCGGGGCACCTTGCGCGGGCTGGCGCAGGCCCGCCAGCGCGAGGGCCTGAGCCGCGATCCGCCCTTCACGCTGACGCGATTCGACAACGGCACGCTGTCGCTGGAGGATGAGGCCACCGGGCGCCACGTCGCGCTGCTGGCCTTCGGCCCCTCGAACGCCAAGGCCTTCGCCCGCCTGCTGCCCGGGGCCGAGATGCGGTGATGGGAGCGACGGAGATGGCCTGGATCGGCAAGACGGTCGTCGAGGTGCCCTGCACCGTGGAGATCGAGCAGACGCCGGAAAGCCTGCACGCCCACGTGACCCTGGATGCCGGCTTCGAGATCGCGCCCGGCGACGAGGTCCGGGTCCACGACGCGCCGACCGCGGTGCCCTACGGCGAACGCATCACCGTGCGCCGCACCGCCACCGTCACCCGCGCCGGCCGGCTGGAGCGGGCCTGGACCAAGCTGATCGCCCACCTCGAACTGACCGAGCTCTACGAGGTGAGCTTTTCCGAACGGAGGAAGCTGTGAACGCCACCGTCCAGCCCCCGGCCGGGGCCCCCGGCCCCCGCCATCCGGTCAACGAATCGACCAAGGCCGCGCAGGCCACGACCTTCCTGAGCCCGCGCTTCTACACCACCGATTTCGACGAGCTCGACCGGACGAACGTCGAGCCGGTGCGCCGCGAGTGGGACATCCTGATCGACGAACTGCGCTCGGACCCGAACAAGCGCCACTTCGTGCGCAACGCCGAGTTCGACTGCGACCTCTCCGGCATGGACCCCGAACTGCGCAAGGAGTTCCTCGACTTCCTCGTCTCCTCGATCACCGCCGAGTTCTCCGGCTGCGTGCTCTACGCCGAGATGCGCAAGCGGGCCAAGAACAAGGACATCAAGGAGCTGTTCGGCTTCATGAGCCGCGACGAGGCGCGGCATGCCGGCTTCATCAACGACACGCTGAAGGATTTCGGCATCGGCGTGGATCTCGGCTTCCTGACCAGGACGAAGAAGTACACCTTCTTCCGCCCGAAATTCATCTTCTACGCGACCTACCTCTCCGAGAAGATCGGCTACGCCCGCTACATCACCATCTACCGCGAATTGGAACGGCACCCCGAGCGGCGCATCCACCCGATCTTCAAGTGGTTCGAGAAGTGGTGCAATGACGAGTTCCGCCACGGCGAGGCCTTCGCGCTCTTGATGCGCGCCAATCCGAAGCTGACGGAAGGGGTCAACCGCTACTGGATACGGTTCTTCCTGCTCGCGGTGTTCGCGACGATGTACGTCCGCGACCATTGCCGCCCGGCCTTCCATCGGGCGCTGGGTGTCGATCCGACGGACTACGACTTCAAGGTCTTCCGCATCACCTCCGAGATCTCGAAGCAGACCTTTCCGATCACCCTCGATCTCGACGATCCGCGTTTCAAGGCCGGCCTCGACCGGCTTCTGGTCCGTGCGGAGAAGATCGCCGCCGCCAAGGCGCAGGGCGGGCTTGCGGGCAAGCTGAAGCACGCGGCGCAGACGGCGCTCGCGGCGGCGACTTTCGCGCGGCTCTACCTGCTGCCGGTCAAGCGCAACGCCATGCCCGCCGACATCCGCCTCCGGCCGGTCTGGTAGCATGGGCGCCTACGCTGCCCCGGCGCTCTACGCCGTCCTGCTGTGGTGGTCGGCCACCGGGCTGGTTCTGGTGCTCCAGCACCTGCCGCGGCGGACCCATGCCCGCAGCCTGATCGCGGCGAGCGCCGTGGCCACGGCCGCCCTGTGGGCGATCCGCGCGGTCGCCGACGACGACACCGAGACCGGCGCCTATCTCGGCTTCACCGCCGCGGTGGTCCTCTGGGGCTGGCAGGAGATGAGCTACTACATGGGCTTCGTCTCCGGGCCGAAGCCCGCGGCCTGCGCGCCGAACCTGCACGGGCTCGACCGCTTCCTCGCCGCCCTCGCCGCCAGCCTCTGGCACGAATTCGCGATCCTCGGCTGCGGCCTCGCCATCCTCTGCCTGACCTGGGGGCAGGGGAACCGCGTCGCGCTGTGGACCTACGCCCTGCTCGCGCTGATGAACGCCTCGGCGCGGCTGAACCTGTTCCTCGGGGTGCGCAACCTCCACGCCGAGTTCCTGCCCTCGCATCTCGGCTATCTCGCCTGCTACCTGAGCCGACGGCCGATGAACCCGCTGTTTCCGGTCTCGGTGACGCTCGGCACCGCCGCGACGGTTCTGCTCGCCCGCGGCGCGCTCGGGGCCGAGGCCGCGCCTCAGACGGTCGCGGGCCTCGGCCTCCTCGCGACGCTCGCGGCACTCGCCACCCTGGAGCACTGGTTCCTGATGCTGCCGCTGCCCTCGGCGGCCTTGTGGAACTGGAGCCTGCCCGGCCGTGCGGCACCGGTCGCCGACGAGGCGCGGGAAACTGGGGCCGTGCAACGCGAATGAGATGAGGCGGACGCGAGATCCGCCCGCCGACAGCAACTCCACAGGGGAGAACGGTCATGGATTACGAGGCGTTCTTCGGCAATGCGATCGCCGGTCTCCACCGGGAGGGCCGCTACCGCGTCTTCACCGACCTCGAACGGCAGGCCGGGCGCTTCCCCCACGCCACCCATCACAGCCCCGGCGGCGCGCGCGAGGTCACCGTCTGGTGCTCCAACGACTATCTCGGCATGGGCCAGCATCCGTCCGTGCTGCGGGCGATGCACGAGGCGATCGACCGCTGCGGAGCGGGGGCGGGCGGCACCCGCAACATCTCCGGCACCAACCACTACCACGTGCTGCTGGAGCAGGAACTGGCCGACCTGCACGGCAAGGAAGCGGCGCTGATCTTCTCCTCCGGCTACGTCTCGAACTGGGCCGCCCTCGGCACGCTCGCGGCCAAGCTGCCGGGCTGCGTCGTCTTCTCCGACGAGGGCAACCACGCCTCGATGATCGAGGGCATCCGGTCGAGCCGGGCCGAACGCCAGATCTTCCGCCACAACGATCCGGAGGACCTGAACCGCAAGCTCGCCCTGGTGGAGCCCGGACGGGCCAAGCTCGTCGCCTTCGAGTCGGTCTATTCCATGGACGGCGACATCGCTCCCATAGACGAGATCTGCGACGTGGCGGAAGCGCACGGTGCGCTCACCTATCTCGACGAGGTCCACGCGGTCGGCCTCTACGGGACGCGGGGCGGCGGCATCTCGGAGCGGATGGGGCTGGCCCACCGCCTCGACGTGATCGAGGGGACGCTCGGCAAGGCGTTCGCCGTCCATGGCGGCTACATCACGGGGTCGGCCCAGCTCTGCGACTTCGTGCGCAGCTTCGCCTCGGGCTTCATCTTCACCACCTCGCTGCCGCCCGCGGTCGCGGCGGGCGCGGCGGCGAGCATCCGCCACCTCAAGGCGAGCGGGGCCGAGCGCACGCGCCATCAGGAGCGCGTCGCCCGGGTGCGGCAGGCCCTCGACGCGGCGGGCATTCCGACCCTGGCCAACCGCAGCCACATCGTGCCGGTGATGGTGTGCGATCCGGTGCTGTGCAAGGCGATCAGCGACACCCTGCTCGACGAGTTCGGCATCTACGTGCAGCCGATCAACTACCCGACCGTGCCGCGCGGCACCGAGCGCCTGCGCATCACGCCCTCGCCGCTGCACTCCAACGCCGACATCGACCACCTCGTGGAGGCGCTGAGCACCATCTGGCGGCGGATCGGCTTGAGCAAGGCGGCGGCGGAGTAGACGGTGTCCGGCGAGAGGCGTCGTCTGGCTTTCAGTATCGAAGACTGATACTATATGAAGGTGAGCGGGAAGCACCGGGCGACGCTCGAAGCGATTTTCGCCGATCCCGTCCGTTCCGGCATCGCCTGGACCGACATCGAACGCCTGTTGAGGGCCTGCGGTGCGGAGATCGAAGAAGGACGAGGCTCTCGCGTCCGGGTCGCCCTCAACGGCGTGCGTGCGGTCTTCCACCGACCGCACCCGCAGAAGGAGACCGACAAGGGTGCGGTGAAATCCGTCAGGCGCTTCCTCACCGAAGCGGGATTCAGACGATGACCGTCATGCACCACAAGGGCTACGAGGCTTTTGTCGAATACGACGAAGAGGCCGAACTCTTTCACGGCGAGGTGCTCAACCTTCGCGACGTGATCACGTTCCAGGGCCGTTCGGTCGACGAGTTGAAGCAGGCGCTGGCCGACAGCATCGAGGACTATCTGGCCTTCTGCGCCCAGCGCGGCGAAGAGCCGGAAAAGCCGTTCTCCGGACAGTTCGTGGTCCGGGTCGATCCCGGACTGCACCGCGCCGTGGCCTCCGCCGCCCGCCGCGCCGGGCTCAGCCTCAACAAGTGGGTCGCCCGGACGCTCGAGCAGGCGTCGATCTGACCGTTGCGCCCGAGGGAAAGCGTCCTTTCGCCGTCACATCTTCTTTTCGAGCGCGGCCTTCACCTGCATGAGCTGGTCCCACGCCACGCCTGGGCTGGTGCCCATTGCTTCCAGCACCGCGTTCACGCCCCAGACCAGACCGATCAGGATCAGCGGCACCAGGATCCAGCCCAGGATCTCCTCGCCCCGGTGACGGGACTTGCGGCGGCGGCGCCGCCGCTCGCGGGCGGTGAGCGGTGCCGGTCGCACCGGCATCTGCGGTGGTGTCGCGACAGGCGTGAGATGCTCCTCCTGCGCGTCGCTCGTCATGATTCCCCCATTGCCAGTCGACGCTGCGCGTCCTCAAGAGGGATGCGGCGCCGCCCATATCCGGGAGCCGGCGCAGGAACGCAACCCGCTCCGGAATCGAGGACAGTCGCTCTCGCGAGCGACCGTCCGGCCAGATTTCAGACTTTCAGCGGGACCTTCGGCACGGTGCGGACGCCGCCCCCGCCGGACGGACCGCCGTCGCGCTTGACCGCCTTCTTGCGCGGGGCCGAACGCGGCTTGGAGCGCTTGCGCTTGGCGGCGTTGGCGACGTCCGTCTCCGGCTTCGGCGTCACTGGGCCGGCGGGAAACTCGAAGCCGAGTTCGGTCTTGCCCTTCGCATCCTCCGCCTCCGGCTTCTTCAGCACCACCTTGACCGCACCGCCGTCCTTGAGGCAGCCGAACAGCACCTCGTCGGCGAGCGGCGTCTTGACGGTGGACTGGATCAGGCGGGCCATGGGCCGGGCGCCCATCGCGTCGTCGTAGCCGTTCTCCACCAGCCAGTCGCGGGCCTCGTCCGAGAGTTCGATCGTGACGTTGCGGTCGGCGAGCTGCGCTTCGAGCTGGAGCACGAACTTGTCGACGACCTTGGCCACGACCTCCTTCGGCAGGTGGCCGAACGAGATGATGGCGTCGAGGCGGTTGCGGAATTCCGGCGCGAACAGCCGGTTGATCGCCTCCACGTCGTCGCCCGAGCGCTTCGACTGGGTGAAGCCGTAGGCCGACTTCGCCAGATCCGAGGCGCCCGCGTTCGAGGTCATGATGATGATGACGTTGCGGAAATCGACCTGCTTGCCGTTGTGGTCGGTCAGCTTGCCGTGGTCCATCACCTGCAACAGGATGTTGAACAGGTCCGGATGCGCCTTCTCGATCTCGTCGAGCAGCAGCACGCAGTGGGGGTGCTGGTCGATCCCGTCGGTGAGCAGCCCGCCCTGGTCGAAGCCGACATAGCCGGGCGGCGCACCGATCAGCCGCGAGACCGTGTGCCGCTCCATGTACTCCGACATGTCGAAGCGCAGCATCTCGACGCCGAGCGAGGCCGCGAGCTGCTTGGCCGCCTCCGTCTTGCCGACGCCGGTCGGGCCGGCGAACAGGTAGGAGCCGATCGGCTTGTCGGGATCGCGCAAGCCGGCGCGGGCCAGCTTGATCGCCGAGGTCAGCGCCTCGATGGCGTTGGTCTGGCCGTAGACGACCCGCTTCAGGTTCTCGGTCAGGTTCTTGAGCACCACCGCATCGTCCTTCGACACGGTCTTGGGCGGGATGCGCGCCATCGTGGCGATGGTGGTCTCGATCTCCTTGACGCCGATGGTGCGCTTGCGGCGCGCCTCCGGCACCAGCATCTGCGAAGCGCCGGTCTCGTCGATCACGTCGATCGCCTTGTCGGGCAGCTTGCGGTCGTTGATGTAGCGGGCCGACAGTTCCACCGCGGCCTTCACCGCGTCGGTGGTGTACTTGAGCTTGTGGAATTCCTCGAAGTACGGCTTCAGGCCCTTCAAGATCTCGATCGTGTCGGGGATCGACGGCTCGTTGACGTCGATCTTCTGGAACCGGCGCACCAGGGCGCGGTCCTTCTCGAAGTACTGGCGGTACTCCTTGTAGGTGGTCGAACCGATGCAGCGCAGCGCGCCGGAGGCCAGCGCGGGCTTGAGCAGGTTCGAGGCGTCCATCGCGCCGCCCGACGTGGCGCCCGCGCCGATCACGGTGTGGATCTCGTCGATGAACATGATGGCGTTCGGATGCGCCTCGATCTCCTTCATCACCTGCTTGAGGCGCTCCTCGAAATCGCCGCGGTAGCGGGTGCCGGCCAGCAGCGTGCCCATGTCGAGCGAAAAGACCGTCGCATCGGCGAGGACTTCGGGCACCTCGTGCTGGATGATCTTTCGCGCGAGACCTTCGGCGATCGCCGTCTTGCCGACGCCGGGATCGCCCACCAGCAGCGGGTTGTTCTTCTGCCGGCGGCAGAGCACCTGGATCGTGCGCTCCACCTCGGCATGGCGGCCGATCAGCGGGTCGATCTTGCCGTCGCGCGCCTTCTTGTTGAGGTTGACGCAATAGGCCTCCAGCGCGTCGCCCTTCTTCTTCGGCCGCGCCTCGCCGTCGTCGGACCCGGGCCGCTCGGAGGCGGTCTCCTCGTCGGCCCCGCGCACCGGCTTGGCCTCGGAGGCGCCGGGCCGCTTGGCGATGCCGTGGCTGATGTAGTTGACCGCGTCGTAGCGGGTCATGTCCTGCTCCTGCAGGAAATAGGCGGCGTGGCTCTCGCGCTCGGCGAAGATCGCGACCAGAACGTTGGCGCCGGTCACCTCCTCGCGGCCCGACGACTGCACGTGGATCACCGCGCGCTGGATCACCCGCTGGAAGCCGGCGGTCGGCTTGGCGTCCTGGCGCCCGTCGCCCTTCAGGTTCAGGAGCTCGGTGTCGACGTACTCGACGAGGTTGCGGCGCAGCACGTCGATCTCGACGTTGCAGGCCCGCATCACCGCCGCGGCGTCCTGATCGTCGACGAGGGCGAGCAGGAGATGTTCGAGGGTGGCGTATTCGTGACGGCGCTCGCCGGCCAGCGCGAGGGCGCGGTGGAGGGCTTGCTCGAGGCTGCGTGAGAAGCTGGGCAATGCTCTGGCCTTCGCTGGATGCCTATTTCTTTTCCATAACGCACTGAAGCGGATGTTGGTGCTTGCGGGCGAAATCCATCACCTGCGTCACTTTCGTTTCCGCGACCTCGTAGGTGAACACGCCGCACTCCCCCACGCCGTTGTGGTGGACGTGCATCATGATCCGGTGGGCGTCCTCGCGGTTCTTGTTGAAGAACCGCTCCAGGATGTGAACGACGAACTCCTGCGGGGTGTAGTCGTCGTTGAGCAGCAGCACGCGGTAGAGGCTCGGGCGCTTCGCCCGGGGCTTCGTGCGGGTGATGATCGCGGTGCCCGAACGGTCGTCGTCACCCGGGACCCGCGGGGTCGAGGCCGCACGCGCCGGCGCGCGGCCCCGGCCGGTCCCGTACCCCTCGTCCTGGATCAGCTTGGAAGACATCTGAATCGAAGCGACCCCGGTCTGGCAGTCTTCGGCGCCTGCGCCCCGACCAGGAGCGCATCGCTCGGGAGGCAATCTATAGGCCGGGAAACGACTGCGCCAGTGAGGTGCGTGAAACTGTCCGTCCCGGGCGCGCTCCCGCGGGCGCGGCGGGCCATCGATCCGCCCATGGCGGCAGAGGGGTGCGCCGCGCCGGCGCATCAAGATCGGCTTAACCCCTGTGGCGAAAGGACGATCCCGGAATCGAAGCGGACGGCATTAACGGCCGCGTAACCGCGTTCATCCTACCGTCCTCGACAGAAGCGCGGGTCCGGAGGGCGGCATCCGCGGACGATAGAGTGCCAGCCGGGTCCGCCGCCCGGTTGTCGAGGCGAAGGTTTCGAGATGCGTCGCGTAGAAGGCCGGCCCACCACGGGGTCCCGCGCTGTCGCCGTTCTGCTCCTGGCGGCAAGCTTCCTCGTCGCGGTGGCCGATCCCGCCGAAGCGCGCCGCCGCGGCCACGCCCGCAAGGCGGTGGGCGGCTACAACCCGCCCTACGCCGCGATGGTGGTGGACGTGAAGTCGGGACGCACGCTGCATGCGGTCAACGAGGACGCGCTGCGCCACCCGGCCTCGATCACCAAGGTGATGACCCTCTACATGCTGTTCGAGCAGATGGAGAAGGGCCGCTACGACCTCGATTCGACGCTGACGATCTCGGCCAACGCCGCCGCGCAGTCGCCGTCGAAGCTCGGCCTGCGCCCCGGATCGACGATCACCGTCGAGGAGGCGATCAAGGCGATCGTGACCAAGTCGGCCAACGACGTGGCCTGCGCCATCGGCGAGAACATCGCCGGCTCCGAGCCGCGCTTCGCCGAGATGATGACGCGCAAGGCGCGTGCGCTCGGCATGGGCCGCACCCACTACGCCAACGCCTCCGGCCTGCCCGACCCGGACCAGATCACCACCGCCCACGACCTCACCCTGCTGGCCCGCGCGATCCAGGACCGCTTCCCGCGCTACTACCGCTACTTCCAGACCCGCTCCTTCGCCTTCCGCGGCCGGGTGATCGGCAACCACAACCACCTGCTCGGCAACGTCGAGGGCGTGGACGGCATCAAGACCGGCTACACGCGCGATTCGGGCTTCAACCTGATGACCGCGGCCAAGCTCGGCGACCGGCAGATCGTGGCGATCGTGCTCGGCGGCAAGTCGGGCGCGAGCCGCGACCGGATCATGGCCGACCTCGTGCGCGCCAACCTGCCCCGTGCCTATGCCGG
This sequence comes from Methylorubrum populi, assembly GCA_036946625.1. Classification (NCBI taxonomy): domain Bacteria; kingdom Pseudomonadati; phylum Pseudomonadota; class Alphaproteobacteria; order Hyphomicrobiales; family Methylobacteriaceae; genus Methylorubrum; species Methylorubrum populi. The sequence goes on along the minus strand of JAQIIU010000002.1, from coordinate 679,239 downwards.
CGCGCGCCAGGCGGCGCCCATCGTCGAGGTGGCCGAGCGCGGCCGCCCGGCGGTCGTCGCCGAGGCGGATTCCCGCACCCGCACGGCGCTCGCCTCGGCCGACGACGATGCGGTCGAGACCACGAGCTCCACCAGCGCCGCCCCCCTCGACATCCGTCCGGCCACCACCACGCCGGGGTCGCGCCGCTCCGGCCTCCAGGCCCTGCCCGGCGCCGCGCAGGCCTATGCCGGCCCGGTGAGCCAGGCGCCGTTCCCGAGCGCCGGCGGCAAGTCGACCGCGCGCCTGCCCGCCGTCGAAGGCGTCGCCTCCCGCGCCGAGGGGCCGCCGAAGGATGCCCGCGGCGAGAGCGCCAAGCCCGTGACGCCGACCCCCTGGGTGATCCAGCTCGGCGCCATGGACGACGAGGACAAGGCGAAGTCGATCCTCGCCGACGCCCGCAGCCGCACCGGCGCGCTGTCCAAGGCCGCGCCCTACACGGTGCGCGTCTCCCACGGCGGCACCACGCTCTACCGCGCCCGCTTCTCCGGCTTCGCCGAGCAGGGCGCCGCGCAGGATGCCTGCACCGCGCTGAAGAAGCACGGCTTCAACTGCTTCGCCACCCGCAGTTGAAATTCCCTTCGAAGCCGCAAGGCACGGCGCCCGACCCGTTCGTCGGGCGATCCGCCCCATACGAGCCGCGCCGGGCGGCCGGGACGTTCGTTTCGCTTCATGAAACCCTGACGACAAACCCTGACAACGCGCGTGGAGTTCTAGCGATGTCGGTTCACCAGCCTGTCACGCGCCGCGTTCACGCGCGCCGCCCGCTCGACGCTGCCGCCCTGGTCGGGATGCAGCCGCTTCATCAGCGTCCGATGAGCCGCGCGGACCTCCTCCAGGGACGCCCCGCGCTCAAGCCCCAGGACCTGATAGGCCTCCTCCTCCGTCATCGTCCCTGGCTTCGCCGCGCCGCCCGGCCGCGGGTCTCCATCGCCATCAGCGTCTACACGCCAGCCGGGCTGCCGGCGGTCGAGATACGCCTCTAGCAGGCGCGCGCCCTCCGGATCGTTGCCGGCGAGGAGCGCGGCGAGGTCGATCAGCGCGTCCGGCGGCACCGCCGACAGCCGCCGTCCGGCGAACGGCCCGACGAAGACGGTCCCGTCGAACGGCGCCCCGTCGGGCCGAAGGTCGAGTTCGAGGGAGGCCGCGCGCCGCCGCCGCGGCTCCCTCCCGCCGCGGAAGGCGCGCACGCGCCGGATCACGCCCGCCTCGCCCTCCGCCAGCCAGAGGCCGCCCGCGCCGAACAGAAGGGCGGGCACGAGGCTGCCGCGCAAGCCCAGCACGAACGCGGCCGCGAGCAAAGCGTAGCCGGCGAGAAGGCGCGGCGTCAGGCCGAAGGGCAGGCGCCCGTCGCGGCGGCCGAGCCACCAGAATCCGATGAGCGCCAGGAGGCCGAGGGCGAGGAGCATCCCCGGGTCATCGGCCGGTTCGGACCCCAGGTAAAGCGCTCATGCGGAGCATGGCGCGGCCGGGCGGCCTCACAAGCGGGTCGGCGCCACGTCCGCCGTGTTCAGCCGCACGGTCCGCACCCGGCCGTCGCGCTCCACCAGCAGGGTGACGGGCCGGTCGAGGCCGGCCGCCTCGACCACGGCGGTCAGGTCCGACAGGCGGTGGACCGGGCGCCCGCCCGCGCCGACGATGACGTCGCCGATCGCGCCGGTGCGGGGATCGACGCCCTGCAGGCCCGCCTGCGCCGCGGGCGAACCCGGCAGCACCCGCACCACCACGACGCCGTCGATGCCGAGGCGCGCAGCGGTCGCCTCCTGGCCGGCGATGATGCCGATGCCGGGATTGCGCACCCGCCCGTTCCTGATGAGGTCGGGGACGACCCGGTTCACCACGTCGACCGGCACCGCGAAACCGATGCCGGCACTGGCGCCCGAGGGCGAGAAGATCGCGGTGTTGACGCCGATCAGGCGGCCCGCCGAGTCGAGCAGCGGACCGCCGGAATTGCCGGGATTGATCGCCGCATCGGTCTGGATCACGCCCGACAGTTCCCGGCCCTCCTGGGTCGGCAGCCGGCGCTGCAGCGCGCTGATGACGCCGGTCGTCAGCGTATGGTCGAGACCGAACGGGTTGCCGATGGCGAAGGCCGATTGGCCCACCTTGAGATTGGCCGAGCCGCCCACGGCGAGCGGCGGGGGCAGCGCGGCCACGCGGCCGAGCCGGAGCACGGCGAGGTCGTAGCTCGGCGCCGTGCCGACCACCCGCGCGCCCACCACCTCGCCGGAGGCGAGGCGCACCGAGATCGATCCGCCGCCCTTCGTCGCCGCCTCGACCACGTGGTTGTTGGTGACGACGTGGCCGGCGGCATCCCAGACGAAGCCGGTGCCGGTCTGCGTGCCGGAGCCCTGCTGCTGCTCGCCCTGGCCGAACTCGTCGTCCGGCTCCATCAGGGCGCGGCCCTGCGCGGCGGCCTGGGCGAAGACGTGGACGACGGAGGGCGCGGCGCGGGCGAACAGATCGACGGTGGTGTTCTCGGCGGCCGAGAGATCGCCCCGGGCGGTGACGGCACGGGGCGCCTCCGCCGAGTAGAGGAAGGCGAGGATGTAGGGCTGCGCCACGAAGGCGATCAGCAGGCCCAGCGTCACCCCGAGGGCGACCCGCACGAAACGATCCGGCACGGAAAAAGTCCCCAAGCCCCCGACGGCGCGGCCCTCCCGCACGCGCGGTACGGGCCCCGTTCAGATTCTCTCCACCAAACTCCGAACCGTCCGATCCGTCGCGGCGGCGACGGCGGGAAGGCGGCGAGAGGGGCTTATACCAACCGGCGATGACCTTGACTCATCGCCGGTTGCCCGCGCGAAGGCGCGGCGGCGGGCGTCCGCCGGACGCAGGGAAGCCGGCCATCGGTCGGCTTCCCCGCAGCCTGGTATGAGCTGTGTCCGGTGTGGCCGCGGGTCAACAAATCCCCGCTTTTCTTCACAGCGAAGCCGGGTGCGGCACCGCACGGTGGACCGGGCCTGCGGCGAGTAACCAATTGCATACCGTTTCGTACGCAGTGTCTTCACACTGATGAAAAGGCATCGGTGGGTGGGCCTGGACCAATCCTTGGCGAAATCAAGGCAAGGTTCGGGTGAGGAACTGCGACGAGACGGTGACCGATTGGCCTTCGAGCACTCGAATTGATCGCAAAGCCGCCCCAGAGATGCTTCGATCGCCCTAGAACTTGGAACATACCGGCCCGGCGGCGACAGTCGCTGCGGCGGTCCTCCACGGACGGACACGGTTCGAACAGGAAGAACAAGAGATGGAAACCGAAGCTCTCGAACGTCCTGCTGACCTGACGATCTGGCGCACCCTGCCGGCGTCGTCCCCCCTGGCCCAGCCGGAGCGCTACGACACCCTGCGCGAGGCGCTTCTTGCCGCCAAGGGTGCCCTCGGCGACCCCTCGCAGCAGCCCTGGATCATCACCGAGGAGGGCGAGATCCTCTCCCCGAACTGGATCCGCACCTACGTGAACTGAGCCCGGCGCGCCTCACGGCGCCGGTGACAGGGTGACAGGCGCGGCGGATGCGTCCGCCGCCGTCCCCTCCGCCGCCCGAGCCATCGTCTCCGGCCGGTTCACCAGCGTGACCGGCACGATGCCGAGCCGGAGCGGCATCCGGCGGTGCGCCCGCCAGACCTCGAAGTGCGGCACGGAAGAAACCCTTATCCCATCCTCGCCCTCATCCTGAGGCGCCGGAGCGAAGCGAAGGCCTCGAAGGGTATTCCAGGAATCGTGCGGGAACTGGAAGATCCTTCGAGGCCGCTCCGCGGCACCTCAGGATGAGGGCGGGGATGGATATCCGCCGTTGAGCAGGCTCTCGGCGCCAGCGGCCGATGACGTGTGAAGCGGAAATCGAACAGGCAGGCCCAACCCTGCCTCACCCCGAAGCGCAGAAATTCGCAGGCGAAGGCCGGAAGACGGCCCGCGCGCTCGCCGAGCCGAAGCTCCGCCGCGACCAGGCCGGTTGGGCCTCGCCCTGCCACCATGCCGCCCCCAGCGTGTGCGAATCGAGCGGCCGAAAGCGGTAGTTTGACGGTCACGCTCGCCTCGTCCCACACTCGCCCCGTCGAACGCGGAGGGGAGGGGGCGTGCAGGCGAGGGGGGCGGAGGACCGGGCAGGCGCCCGGCGACGGCCGGAACGCGAGTTGCGCCGGCTCGAAGCGCTGGCGGCGCGCAAGCGCTTCCGACGGCGGAGCCTGCGGGCGCTGCGCGGCGGGGCAGGCGCGGCGGCGACCTTCGGGGCGCTCGTGAAGACGAAGCTCGTCGGGACGCTGGCCGGCAAGGCGGCCATCGCACTCGCCGTCGGTCTCGGGGTGGCCTGGCCGATGCTGGTCGTCGGCGTGGTCGGCCTCGTCGGAATCGTCCTGGCGATCGTCAGCCTGTTTTCCGGCGAGGGCGGTCCGCACCCTCTCGACTGCGACTGCCCCGGCGGCTGCGCCGGCAAGGAGAAGCGCGCCGCGCGCCTCGAGCACCTGATCGCGCAGCGCCGGGCTTGGCTCACCGCACCCTCGGGCCCGGCCCCGAGCGTCCGCTGGGACGCGAAAGGGCGCCGTCGCGTGGCGGCGGGCCGGCGAAAACGCGGCCGGTGAGGCCCGCCTTATGGACAGTGGCCGCGTTTGATGGCTTCCCTATAATGCGCAAAAAATCATCGCCGCTTCACGGACGCCGAGCCGACGCCATGAGTTCCCGCGCCATGAGTTCCCAGGCCATGAGTTCCCGGATTCCCGACTTCACCTCCGTCGCCTTCGCGGCCGACGGCTTCCGGGCGCCGCCTCCGCCGGCCTCCGAGCCGTGGATGACGCCCGAGGGCATTCCGGTGAAGGGCTTCTACGGCCCCGAGGATCGTGAGGGATTGGAGGGGATCGGCTCGTTCCCCGGCCTGCCGCCCTATCTGCGCGGGCCCTATCCGGCGATGTACGTGACCCAGCCCTGGACGATCCGGCAATATGCCGGCTTCTCCACGGCCGAGGATTCGAACGCCTTCTACCGGCGCAACCTCGCCGCGGGCCAGAAGGGCCTCTCGGTCGCCTTCGATCTCGCGACGCATCGCGGCTACGATTCGGATCACCCGCGCGTCTCGGGCGATGTCGGCATGGCGGGCGTCGCGATCGATTCGATCTACGACATGCGCACGCTGTTCTCCGGCATCCCGCTCGACGAGATGACGGTGTCGATGACGATGAACGGCGCGGTGCTGCCCGTGCTGGCGCTCTACATCGTCGCCGCGGAGGAGCAGGGCGTGCCGCCGGAAAAGCTCGCCGGCACGATCCAGAACGACATCCTCAAGGAGTTCATGGTCCGCAACACCTACATCTATCCCCCCAGGGGATCGATGCGGATCATCTCGGACATCTTCGGCTACACCTCGAAGCACATGCCGAAGTTCAACTCGATCTCGATCTCCGGCTACCACATGCAGGAGGCCGGGGCGACGCAGGATCTCGAACTCGCCTACACGCTCGCCGACGGCGTCGAGTACATCAAGGCGGGTCTCGCGGCCGGGCTCACCATCGACCGGTTCGCGCCGCGCCTGTCGTTCTTCTGGGCGATCGGGATGAACTTCTTCATGGAGATCGCCAAGATGCGGGCCGCGCGCCTGATCTGGGCCAAGCTCGTCAGGGAGTTCGAGCCGAAGAGCGACAAATCCCTGCCGCTGCGCACCCACTCGCAGACCTCGGGCTGGTCGCTGACCGCGCAGGACGTGTTCAACAACGTCACCCGCACCTGCATCGAGGCGATGGCGGCGACGCAGGGCGGCACGCAATCGCTCCACACCAACGCACTCGACGAGGCGCTGGCGCTGCCGACCGATTTCTCCGCACGGATCGCGCGCAACACGCAGCTCTTCCTGCAGCAGGAGAGCGGCACGACCCGGATCATCGATCCGTGGGGCGGCTCCTACTACGTCGAGCGGCTGACCCGCGACATCGCCGCGCGCGCCTGGGAGCATATCCGCGAGGTCGAGGCGCTCGGCGGCATGGCCAAGGCGATCGAGGCGGGCATTCCGAAGCTGCGCATCGAGGAGGCGGCGGCCCGCGCCCAGGCGCGGATCGATTCCGGGCGCCAGACCATCGTGGGCATCAACAAGTACAAGCCCGACGACGAGATGAAGATCGACCTGCTTCGGGTCGACAACGCCGACGTGCGCGCCAAGCAGATCGGCAAGCTCGAGCGCCTGCGTGCCGAGCGCAACCCGGCCGAGGTCGAGGCGGCGCTGGCCGCGCTGACCCGGGCCGCGGACGGCGAGGGCAACCTGCTCGAACTCGCGGTCGACGCGGCCCGGGCCAAGGCCACGGTCGGCGAGATCTCCGAGGCGCTGGAGAAGGCCTGGGGCCGTCACCGCGCCGAGATCCGCTCGATCTCGGGCGTCTACAAGCGGGAGGTGGGCGGGATGTCGCCGGTGGTGGAGAAGGTCCGCGGCCTCGTCGAGGCCTTCGAGGAGAACGACGGGCGCCGTCCGCGCATCCTTGTCGCCAAGATGGGCCAGGACGGGCACGACCGCGGCCAGAAGGTGATCGCCTCGGCGTTTGCCGATCTCGGCTTCGACGTCGATATCGGACCGCTCTTCGCCACGCCGGCCGAGGCGGCGCGGCAGGCGGTGGAGAACGACGTGCACATCGTCGGCGTCTCCTCGCTGGCGGCGGGCCACCTGACGCTGGTGCCGGAACTGAAGGCGGCGCTGAAGGAGGAGGGCCGCGACGACGTGATGATCGTGGTCGGCGGCGTGATCCCGCCGGGCGACTACGACGCGCTCCACGCCGCCGGCGCCTCGGCGATCTTCCCGCCGGGCACGGTCATCGCCGAGGCCGCCGTGAAGCTTCTGCAAGAACTCAACGGACGCCTCGGCTACGGCAAGCGGCAGGCGGCCGAGTAGCGGCGGCTCCGATGTTCCGGTGGGGGCTTCAGATCCCCGCTCGGCAGAACGATAACGGGTTGCCGCGTCTACCTGAATATCAGGGGGTTCCGCAGGACCGTCGCTTGAAGCCGCTTGAGCGGCTTCGCGGCGCGAGGAGCGCCGCGCGGAGCGGGCATCAGAACCATGGTCCTGATACCGTTTCCGATCGATCGCTTCGGGTTTCGCCCCACTCCGTCCGTCATCGCGAGCGGCCGCGAAGCGATCTACCGTGTCTCAGGTCAAGCGGTCTGGAAGGTCTTTCCGGCGCGGACCATGGCGTTGAGGGTGGTGACGAGCTTTCGCACGACGGCGATGAGGGCGAGTTTGTGGGGCTTGCCGGCTTGGCGCAGGCGCTCGTAGAGGCGGCGGAAGACGGGGTTGTGGCGGCTGGCGGTCAGGGCGGCCATGAACATCACGTCGCGCAAGGCTTTGCGTCCGCCGGTGATGCTGGCCGAGCGGATCGAGGAGCCGCTGTGGCAGGTGATGGGCGCCACGCCGACCAGAGCCGCGACCGTGCGCCGGTTCAGGCGGCCGAGTTCCGGCAGCCACGCCAGCAGGGCACGACAGGCCACGGGTCCGACGCCCTTGCACGTGCGCAACAGGGCGGCGGTGCGAGCCAGTTCGGCATCGGCGGCGATGGCTTCGTCCAAGGCCGCGCCGATCGCGGCGATCTGGCCGTCGAGCAGGGCGAGGCTGGCGGTGATCGAGGCGCGCACGATCGTGCTCTCGGTGCGTTCGGCCCGGCACTGCTCGGCCTGTCGCTGATCCTTGAGCTGGCCGAGCCGGGTCATCAGTTCGGCGAGCGCGCGCTGAGCCGGGCTCGGCAGCGGCGGGGCGACTTCGTCCACGGTAAAGGCCGCCAAGGCGGCCAGGACGGCGGCGTCGATCCGATCGGTCTTGGCCAGCCGCGCCTGGGCGCGGGCGAATGCCCGGGCGCGGCCGGGATGGATCCGGCGGATCGGCAGCCCCAGCGCCGTGGCGGCTTCGATCAGCGGCCACTCGTAGCCGCCGGTAGCTTCGCACACGAGGTTGGCGCAGGCGCGCCAGTGCGGCTTGGACAAGGCGGCCGTCAGGGCCGCGACCGTGTTGTCGATGCGGGCGGTGCGTCCGCGCGTGTCGGCCAGATCGACCCAATCCTTCGAGACATCGGCGCCGAGAAAGCAAGGGGAGGCTGGCGCGGTGTGGGCTGGCGAGGCTACCATGACGAGGCCTTTCGCGAGACAGGCAAGGTCCTCTGGCACGGGATTGTAAGCTCGGGCTGCGCCCGCTCTACCGTTCGTGCTCAAGACCGTGGAGGCGCCGCCGACGGATCAAGATTGCTTGCGACCTCGCAGTCGATCCAGAAGCGATCCCGCCGGCGGCCCTCCCTTTGTCGCTCCGGTTCCGTCGCCGGAAAAGACCGACAAACCCAACGTACAATCCAGGGCGCGACCTGTCCGGAAAGGTCGCGCCCTGGATGGCCACGGCTTCGCCTCGCAATGACACAGGAGAGGCCGAAGTCATCAACCGGATGGCGTATGAGAAGGATCGAGCGGAGCGAAAGCCCAAGGGGCCGAGATGTCCGCGGAGGCGGGCGCCGGCGACGGAGGCCGGCAAAAACGAGGGTGATCGCTTTCAAGCGATTGCCCTGGACAGTGCTGCGCCGATCGTGGTGCCGCCGAGGCCAATCGGCTAGAACGGCGGCGTAGTCGCGCGCCTCCGATCTCGGTGCTTCGATAGCCGGCAGGGCGCCCGATCGGTCATACCAACCGGCGATGATCCCGTCTCATCGCCGGTTGCCCGCGCGAAGGCGCGGCGGCGGGCGTCCGCCGGACGCAAGGGATACGACCATCGGTCGGCTTCCAGGCAGCTTGGTATCGGTGTTCGAATGGATCCTGCGATGGCCGAGGCGGACCTGGAAAAAATCCTGCCCGTGATCCTGTGCGGCGGCTCGGGCACGCGGCTGTGGCCGGCCTCGCGCGAGAGCATGCCCAAGCAGTTCACGCCGCTGGTCGATCCCGAGACCTCGACCTTCCAGGCCACCGCCCGCCGCGTCGCCGACGAGGGCGTCTTCGCGCGGCCGACCGTGATCGCCTCGGCCGAGTCCCGCTTCATCGTCGCCGAACAGCTCGCGCAGGCCCGCATCGGCGCCGACATCCTGCTCGAACCCGAGCGGCGCGACTCGGCCGCGGCGGTGGCGGTGGCCGCGCTTCACGCCGCGCGGCGCGGGCCGGAGACGGTGGTTCTGGTGATGGCCGCCGACCACGTGATCGAGGACGCCGCCGCCTTCGCGCGAGCCGCGCAGCAGGCGGCCGTCGGCGCCCGGCTCGGGCAGATCATGACGCTCGGCATCGCGCCGACGCGCCCCGCGACCGAGTACGGCTACATCCGCACCGGCGCCTCCATCCCGGACGCGCCGGGCCTCCACCGGGTCGAGCGCTTCGTGGAGAAGCCCGATGCGGCGGGCGCCGAGCGGCTGATCGGGGAGGGTGCTCTGTGGAACTCGGGCTACTTCCTGTTCCGCGCCGACGTGATGATCGCCGAGTTGGAGAGGCACGCGCCGCAGGTGCTGGAGGCCGCCCGCGGGGCGCTCGTCAACGCCGCCACCGACCTCGACTTCGTGCGGCTCCAGGCCGAGGCCTTTTCCCGCGCGCCCAAGACCTCGATCGACTACGCGGTGATGGAGCGCACGGAGCGCGCGGGCGTGCTCGCGGTCTCCTTCGCATGGTCGGATGTCGGCACCTGGGACGCGGTGTGTGGCAGGTGCTGGAGCGCGACGCCCGGGGCAATGCGGTGCGCGGGCGGGTCGAACTGGTCGAGACCACGGGCAGCCTCGTCCACAGCGAGGGCGACGGGCTCACCACGGTGGTCGGGCTCGACGACGTGGTGGTGGTCTCGACCCCCGACGCGGTGCTGGTCGCCTCCAAGGCGCATTCGGGCAAGGTCAAGGATCTCGTGAACGTCCTGCGGGAACGGTCGCATCCGGAGGCCGACGCCCATCGCCGGATGTACCGGCCCTGGGGCTGGTATCAGCGCATCGACATCGGCGAGCGCTTCCAGGTGAAGCGGATCATGGTGACGCCGGGCGGGCGGCTGTCGCTGCAGAAGCACTTCCACCGGGCCGAGCACTGGGTGGTGGTGAAGGGCACGGCGGAGGTGACGCTGAACGATCGGGTCGTCCTCGTGCACGAGAACGAGGCGGTCTACCTGCCGATCGGCTCGATGCACCGGCTGACCAATCCCGGAAAGATCCCGCTCGAACTGATCGAGGTGCAGGTCGGCTCGTACACGGGCGAGGACGACATCGTGCGCCTGGAGGACGTCTACGGGCGCTGACGGCGCGAGCCGGCCGACGCGGCGGAAAGGTAGCGCCCGAGCCGCGCCACGCCCTCGCGATCCGTGCGCAGTCCGAGTTTCGAGCGGCGCCAGAGGATGTCGTCGGAGGTGCGGGCCCATTCGTGGCGCACGAGGTAGTCGACCTCGCGGGCGCTGAGGTCGCCGCCGAAGGTCTCGCCGAGATCCGCCGGGGCGCGCGCGTCGCCGAGCAGGGTCGCGGCGCGGGTACCGTAGGCGCGGGCGAGACGGCGGGCGGTCGCGTCCGCCAGGAACGGGCGCCCGGCCCCGAAGTCCGCGACGAAGGCCTCGAAGTCGGCGCCCTCCATGTCGCCGCCGGGCAGCATCGCCTGTCCGGTCCAGGCGGGTTTCATGCCCGGCCGGTGCGGCCGCAGCTTCTCCAGCGCGTGCTCGGCGAGCCGCCGGTAGGTGGTGATCTTGCCGCCGAACACCGAGAGGACCGGCGGCCCGTCCTCATCGAGGTCGAGCACGTAGTCGCGGGTGACCGCGGAGGCGTCGGCCGCCGCATCGTCGTAGAGCGGGCGCAGGCCGGAAAAGCTCCACACCACGTCGTCCGGCCCGATGGGCCGCCGGAACGAACGGTTGATGCAGGTGCAGAGATAGCGGGTCTCTTCCGGCGAGATCCCGACGGGGCCGGGATCGCCCTCGTGCGCCACGTCGGTGGTGCCGATCAGGGTGAAGTCGCGCTCGTAGGGGATGGCGAAGACGATGCGCCGGTCGGGCTGCTGCAGGATGTAGGCTTGATCGCCCTCGTAGAGCCGCCGGACCACGATGTGGCTGCCCTTGACCAGCCGAACCTTCGGACGCGCCTCGACGGAGAGCGTGCGCAGCAGCGTCTGTCCGACCCAGGGGCCGGCGGCGTTGACGACGATCCGTGCCCGCACGCTCTCCCGGCGCCGCGCCTCGGCATCGAACAGGGTCGCGGTCCAGGCGCCGTCCTCGCGCCGGGCGGACTCGACGGCGGTGCGGGTGCGGATCGTCGCTCCGCGCTCGGCGGCATCGAGCGCGTTGAGCACGACGAGGCGGCTGTCCTCGACCCAGCAATCCGAGTAGGCGAAGCCCCGGGTCAACCGCGGCTGGAGCGGCGCGCCGACCCCCTCCCGGGTCAGGCGCAGGGCTTCCGAACCCGGAAGCGCCTTCAACCGCGCGAGGTGATCGTAGAGGAACAGGCCGAGCCGCAGCATCCAGGCCGGACGCAGGCCGGCATCGTGCGGCAGCACGAAGCGCAGCGGCCAGACGATGTGCGGCGCGAGCCGCATCAGGCGCTCGCGCTCGGCCAGCGCCTCGCGCACCAGCCGGAACTCGTACTGTTCGAGGTAGCGCAGGCCGCCATGGATCAGCTTGGTCGAGGCGGAGGAGGTGTGCTCGGCCAGATCCCCCTTCTCGCACAGCAGGACGCGCAGGCCACGGCCCGCGGCGTCGCGGGCGATGCCGGCGCCGTTGATGCCGCCGCCGATGACGAGAAGGTCGAACGGCTCGGTCACGGGCGGCCCGCGAGGCTGAGGACGAGCCCGACCAGCACCGCGGCGCCGAGGCAGCGCCGCCACGGGTTCACGCCCCGCACGATCTCATCGATCGCCCAGACCGCGAGGCTCGCGAGCGCGACGATCCTCAGGCTCAGGAAGACCGGGGCCGGAAGGCCGGGCATCACGGTTTCGAGCAGCCAATTCGTGCCGGCCGCCGCCCCGAAGATCCAGAGCGGCAGGTTTGGCCATTGCCCGATCACGATGCCGCCGCTGCGGCGATCGCGAAAAAACCAGTCGAACGCCCGGTGCAAGCGGCGCCTCATACCGTTTCCGATCGATCACTTCGGGTTTCGCCCCCCTCCGTCCTCGCGAGCGGCCGCGAAGCGATCCAGGGCGCGACCGGTCCGGAAAGGTCGCGTCCTGGTTTGCCACGGCTTCGCCTCGCAAGGACGCAGGAGCGGCCGAAGTCATCGACCGGATGTCGTATCAGATCGCGTCCGTGCCCCGGGCGGCACGGATCGGCTCGCAGATCTTCGGGCTGATCCGGTCGAGATGCGGGCAGGCGTTGGTCTCGTACCAAGCGCGCAGTTCGGGCTGCTTCGGCGCCACGTACATCGCGGTCAGCACGAAGCCGCCGGCCACGAGGATCAGCAGAAGGAGAAGGTTGCGCACCGGAGCACTCCTGGAACGGACCTCGACCGTGCGCCGCTGTCCCCGCGGCAGACGCGCGAGGGCTCGCGAGAGTTCCATCGCCGGGCGGCGCGAGCGTCAGCGGCGGGCATCCTCCAGGGTCTGCGGCCGGGTGTGGGTGAGCGGGCCCTTTGTGCCGGGCAGGAGCCCGAGATCCTGAAGCCAGATCAGGGCCAGCACCGCGCCGATGACGCTGCCGAGGCTCATCAGGATGGTGAGGCGCCGCCGCCGCACGACCATCAGGACGAGCACGACGAGGAGCGCAAGCGAGAGCACGAGCGGCAGCATGGCGGACCTTCCGACAATCGTCCCTCGACGTGTCGTCCACCCCGCGGCGGGGCGTGCCGTCGAGGGTTACGGGGCGGGCATGGTGGGAGAGGGTTATACGACATCCGGTTGATGACCTCGGCCTCTCGTCTGTCATTGCGAGGCGAAGCCGTGGCAATCCAGGGCGCGCCCTATCCGGAGGTGTCGCGCCCTGGATCGCTTCGCATTCGCTCGCGATGACGGGTGAGGAACCGAGCCGATCAACCGGAAACCGTATTACACCTTTCGACGCCCGCAGCCTTCCGTCGCCGGCCGCGCTCCGGCACGGAGAAGGCCCGTCCGCATCCCGTGCGATCGGCGATGACGGACACGTCGAGTCATGACGTGGAGAGGGCGTGTTCAGTCGGATCCGTTTCCAGGCCCCGGTCACACGCCGGCGTACATCCGGCCCGGGTTGAGGATCCCGGCCGGGTCGTGCGCGGCCTTGATGCCGGCGGTGATCCGCATCAGCGGCTCGGGCAGCGGCTCGAACACGGGCAGAGCCGCGCGCAGGGTCTCGGGGGCGCGCACCAGCGTGGCGTGGCCGCTGCCCGCCGCCTTCACCGCGGCGCGGATCGCGGCGGCGCCGGCATCGCCCGCGGCGTCGGTGGCGAGCCAGATCAGGCCGCCGCCCCAATCGTAGAACCAGCGGGCGGAACGCTGCGACGCGACCGCTGCCGTGACCGCCGGTCCGCGGGTCGGGGCGGTGGAGATGCGCCAGATCGCGGTCTCGCGCGGCTCGGTCAGCGGAGCCGCGTCGCGCACCGCGCGCCAGAGGACGGCACTCTCCTGACCCTCGACCATCTGCGGCTCGCCGTGGCGGCGCAGCAGGCGGCGCAGTTCGCCGAGGCGATAGCCCACCGACTTCGAAAAACCCTCGACACGCATCAACGTGCGCGGCTCCGGCCCACCGACGCCCGCGGGCAGGTGCGCGGCGCCGGTGAGTTCGAAGGGCGAGCCGAGGGCGGCGGCAAGCGCCTCCACCGCCGCCGCATCGTCCAGGCCCGGCAGGACCAGGGTCGACACCCGCTCCTGCACCGGCAGCACCTTGAAGGTGACTTCCGTCAGCAGGCCGAGGGTTCCCCAGGAGCCCGCCATCAGCTTCACGAGATCGAGGCCGGTGACGTTCTTCATCACCCGCCCGCCGGACTTGATCGGCTGGCCGCGGCCGTTGACGAAGCGCACGCCGATCAGGCTGTCGCGGGCCGCGCCCGCATTGATCCGGCGCGGGCCCGAATTGTTGGCCGCGGCGACCGCGCCGAAGGTCGGCTCGCCGGCGGAGGCGAGGAGCGGGCGGTGGTCCATCGGCTCGAAGGGCAGCATCTGGCCGCGCTCGGCCAGCAGCGCCTCGACCGCGGCGAGCGGCGTGCCGGCGCGGGCGGCGACCACCATCTCGGCCGGTTCGTAGAGGGTGATGCCGGTGAGACCCGCGGCCGAGAGCGTCGCCTCGTCCTGCGGCGGGCGGCCGAACGTCGCCTTGGTTCCCCCGCCGACGAGCCGCAGCGGCTCCGACCGGCCGGCGGCCTGCGCGACGATGGCGGCTGCCTCCTGCTCGTCGGCCGGCGCGTATGAGGTCATCGTTTTCCGCCCCTGGGATTCTTTTAGGCGTTCCTCGGATACGTCCGGACTCAAACCCCGACCGGGCGAGTCTGGCAAGCGCGCCTCACCGGACCGCGGCCGGAAGCCGCTTCGGAAAACGCTCCCGCACGGCCGTGCGCAGGCCGGCGATGTCGAGGAACCAGACCAGGGCGCCGTAGACGCTCACCCCGGCGCCGATGCAGGCCGGCAGGGCGAGGGCCGGCGCCAGCCCGCGCAGCGGCAGCACCGCCAGCAGCATGGCGAGGCAGGCGCCGGCCGTCAGCGCGAGGTCGCGCGCGGGCAGGTGCAGGCGGCCCGCGCCCGTCAGCGCGCGGAGCCCGAGCAGGATCACCGCCGCGACGAGCCCCAGCGTCTGCGCCACGGCGACGCCCTGCGGCCCGAGAAAGCGCGGCAGGAGGGCGAGGCCGATCCCGTTGACGGCGAGCCCGAGCAGGGCGGCGGAGACGACCGGGCCGGTCCGGCGCCGGATCTGGAAGATCGGGTTCAGGGCGAAGTTCATCATCGACAGGCAGAACAGGCCCGGGATCAGCAGGTCGGTGTAGCCTGCGAACGGCCCGCGGAACGCCTCCGGCACGATCAGCGCCTGGAGCGAGGGCGTCACCGCCCAGTAGCCGGCGGCGCAGGGCAGGAGCAGCGCCACCACGATGGCGATGTTGCGCGAGACCTGCGCCTCCGCGGCCTCCCGGCCGCGATGCTCCTCCGCCTGCACCGCGATCTGGAACAGCAGCAGGTCGAGGGCGGCCCCCAGCGTCGAGAAGGCGCGCGAGCCGAGATCGGCGGCGAGCGCGAAGTAGCCGGCCTCGGCGAAGCCCGCCGTGCCGGCGATGGCGGCGCGGTTGAGGAAGGGCATGATCTGGTAGACGGCGTTGGCCGCGATCAGGGGCAGGCCGTAGGCCGCGAACAGGCGCAGGGTCTCGCGAGCCCTCCCATGCGGCAGAATCGACGCCAAAGCCCTGTCGCCCAGAGCCTTGCGCATCGGCAGAACGGCGAGGAACTGGCTGAGGCCGCCGGCGATCAGCACCCAGACCGGCTGCGGGAAGAGATAGGCGGTGCCCGCCATCAGCACGAAGGCGAGGGCGTTCTTCCACACCACGAGCCGGAGATAGGCGCCGCCGATGAAGCGGGCGCGGGCGAGCGCCGCGTGGTAGTCGAACAGGCCGATGCCGATGGCCGCGACCATGGTGCCGGCCGTCATCGCCAGCCGCCCCTCCGGCGTCGGCTCGACGGCGAGCCCGAGCCCGGCGCAGAGGGCGGCCGCCGCGAACAGGGCCAGGGCGACGACGCCGTAGGCCCGGTCGAGCCCCCGGCGGATCCAGGGCTCGGCCTCGCGCACCCGCGCCGAGTAGAACCGCGTCGCCGAGAGCCGCAGCCACTCGAACAGGATGGTGTTGAGCACCACCGCCCCCGCCGTCGCCAGGGCGAAGCGGCCGAAATCGGCCGGACCCAGCATCCGGGCGATGGCGATGCCGAGGACGAAGTTCAGCCCGGCATTGAGGACGAAGGCGGCGATGACGGCCATGGTTCAGGAATGCGTTGCGCGCTCGGCCTTGAGCCTCGAAGGACGAGCCTCGCAGCTAGCCGCCAACAAAGCCTGAATTGTGAGGCGCCCTTTTCGCGCGGACGGGTCGCGGGGCGGCACGCCTCATACGCCATCCGGTCGATGAGTTCGGCCTCTCCTGCGTCCTTGCGAGGCGAAGCCGTGGCAAACCAGGGCGTGACCTTTCCGGACCTGTCGCGCCCTGGATCGCTTCGCGGCCGCTCGCGATGACGGAGGGGGCCAAACCCGAAGCGATCGATCGGAAACGGTCTCACAGCCAGCCCTTCGTCCGGAAGTAGAGCAGCGGCACGACCGCGGAGATCGCGATCAGCGCGAGGCCGTAGGGGTAGCCGTAGGCCCAGTCGAGTTCGGGCATGTGCTTGAAGTTCATGCCGTACATCGAGGCGACGAGCGTCGGCGGCACGCCGACCACCGACACGACGGTGAGAACCCGGAAGGCGTTGTTCTGCTCGATGTTGATGAGCCCGAGCGTCGCGTCGAGCAGGAACTGCACGGTCTCGGACAGCCGGGTCTCGAACTCGTCGAGGGAGGCGATGTCCTGCGCCAGCGTGTCGAAGCGGGGCAGGTCGCCCTCCGCGAGGGTCTGGCCGCACGCGCCCCTGGCGAAGGCGGCGATGCGCCCGAGCCCGAGCAGGCTGGCGCGGACCTTCGACAGCGACTTGCCGTGGCGCCCGACCGATCGCAGCAGGCGGCGCAGCGCGAGGTCGCGCCGTTTCGGGGCGGTGGTGTCGCCCTTGCGGGCACCGGGCCGGGCGCCGGCATCGAAGTCGAAGATGCGGGTGGAGAGGCCGTCGAGGTCGCCCGACATCTCCTCCAGCAGGTCGGCGAGGTTGTCGACCAGTTCCTCGACCACGAGCAGAAACATCCGCGTGCTGGTGCTGCCGTCGCCGTCCGCTTCTTCCACGCGCTTGCGCACCGCCGCGATCGCCCGCATGTCGTGGAAGCGCACGGTGACGAGGTGGTCCGCCGTCAGCAGGAAGCCCAGCGGCTTCAGGGTGAAGTCGGAGCGGTCGAAGGTCACCATCGGCGTCGAGAGGGAGAGGCCGTCGCGGTTGCGGCGCAGGCGGCTCGACGATTCCACCTCGCTCAGCGCGGCGCGCGAGGGCACCCGGATGCCCGTCTTCCGTTCGACCTGCGCCGCCTCCTCCGCGGTCGGATCGTTCAGGTCGATCCAGACCGCGTGATCCGGCAGGCTCGCGCCGCCGCCCGCGCCGCCGTGCTCGACCGCGCCGTGTGCCCCGTGCAGGCTCATCATCGGGAGATGTCTTCCCCGTTCGTCCCGGACACACGAAAAATTCGTGCGGAAACACCGCAGCCGGGAGGAAGCTGCGCCTTGACTCGAAAACGCCCGGCGCCTATCTCGCGGCGGTCGTTGGCACTCACTTGCTTAGAGTGCTAACAAACCAAGGTGGAGCGCGGTCGTTCCCGGCCGCATGAAGACCAACCGCCAATTCGAAGCAAGAGGGCAGCTCATGAAGTTCCGTCCGCTGCACGACCGCGTCGTCGTCCGTCGCATCGAGAGCGAAGAGAAGACGAAGGGCGGCATCATCATCCCCGATACCGCCAAGGAGAAGCCGCAGGAGGGCGAGATCGTCGCCGTCGGCCCCGGCGCCCGCGACGAGCAGGGCCGCGTCAACGCCCTCGACGTGAAGGTCGGCGACCGCGTGCTGTTCGGCAAGTGGTCCGGCACCGAGGTCAAGATCGACGGCCAGGATCTCCTCATCATGAAGGAATCCGACATCATGGGTGTCGTCGCCGTCTGAGGCCGACGCCCGTCCAACCGCCCTTCGAGGCCGCTCAAGCCGGCTTCAGGGCTTTCCGACACTCTCATCTGAGGCAGGGACTCACATGGCAGCGAAAGACGTTCGTTTCTCCGCCGACGCTCGCGACAAGATGCTGCGCGGCGTCGACATCCTCGCGGATGCCGTCAAGGTCACGCTGGGCCCCAAGGGGCGCAACGTCGTCATCGAGAAGAGCTTCGGCGCGCCCCGCATCACCAAGGACGGTGTGACGGTCGCCAAGGAGATCGAGCTCGCCGACAAGTTCGAGAACATGGGCGCGCAGATGGTGCGCGAGGTGGCCTCGAAGACCAACGACATCGCCGGTGACGGCACCACCACCGCGACGGTGCTGGCCCAGGCGATCGTCCGCGAGGGCGCCAAGTTCGTCGCCGCCGGCATCAACCCGATGGACCTGAAGCGCGGCATCGACCTCGCCACCCAGGCCGCCGTGAAGGACATCACCGCCCGCGCCAAGAAGGTCGCCTCCTCCGAAGAGGTCGCCCAGGTCGGCACGATCTCCGCCAACGGCGACAAGGAGATCGGCGAGATGATCGCCCACGCCATGCAGAAGGTGGGCAACGAGGGCGTCATCACCGTCGAGGAGGCCAAGACCGCCGAGACCGAGCTCGACGTCGTCGAGGGCATGCAGTTCGACCGCGGCTACCTCTCGCCGTACTTCGTCACGAACGCGGAGAAGATGGTCGCCGAGCTCGAAGACCCCTACATCCTCATCCACGAGAAGAAGCTCTCCTCGCTCCAGCCGATGCTGCCGGTGCTCGAGGCCGTGGTGCAGACCGGCAAGCCGCTGCTCATCATCGCCGAGGACATCGAGGGCGAGGCGCTCGCCACGCTCGTCGTGAACAAGTTGCGCGGCGGCCTGAAGGTCGCGGCGGTGAAGGCTCCGGGCTTCGGCGACCGCCGCAAGGCGATGCTCGAGGACATCGCGATCCTCACCAAGGGCCAGACCATCTCCGAGGATCTCGGCATCAAGCTCGAGAACGTCGCCCTGCCGATGCTCGGCCGCGCCAAGCGCATCCGCATCGAGAAGGAGAACACCACGATCATCGACGGTCTCGGCGAGAAGGCCGACATCGAGGCCCGCGTCGGCCAGATCAAGGCGCAGATCGAGGAGACCACCTCGGACTACGACCGCGAGAAGCTCCAGGAGCGTCTCGCCAAGCTCGCGGGCGGCGTCGCGGTGATCCGCGTCGGCGGCGCGACCGAGGTCGAGGTCAAGGAGAAGAAGGATCGCGTGGACGACGCGCTCAACGCCACCCGCGCCGCGGTGGAAGAGGGCATCGTCCCGGGCGGCGGCACGGCCCTGCTGCGTGCCAAGAAGGCGGTCGCCGAGCTGAAGTCCGACGTTCCGGACGTCCAGGCCGGCATCAAGATCGTGCTCAAGGCGCTTGAGGCCCCGATCCGCCAGATCGCCCAGAACGCTGGCGTCGAGGGTTCGATCGTCGTCGGCAAGATCACCGACAACACCGGCTCCGAGACCTACGGCTTCAACGCCCAGACCGAAGAGTACGTCGACATGATCCAGTCGGGCATCGTCGATCCGGCCAAGGTCGTGCGCACCGCCCTTCAGGACGCGGCCTCCGTCGCCGGCCTGCTGGTGACCACGGAAGCCATGGTCGCCGACGCGCCGAAGAAGGACGCGCCGGCCCCGGCGATGCCGGGCGGCGGCATGGGCGGCATGGACTTCTAAGTTCGCGCCTCCGTCGAAAACTGGAGAAGGGGGGCGCCGAAAGGCGGCCCCCTTCCTCGTTTCCCCGATGTGACGGAACCGGCGATCGGATCGGCATCGCCCCAGAAAATGCATGGCTCATACGCCATCCGGTTGATGAGTTCGGCCTGTCCCCTGTCCTTGCGAGGCGAAGCCGTGGCAAACCAGGGCGCGACAGGTCCGGAAAGGTCGCGCCCTGGATCGCTTCGCGGCCGCTCGCGATGACGGAGGGGGGCGAAACCCGAAGCGATCAAGCGGAAACGGTATCAGACGAGCCGTAGGCCGCCGCCTTCCCGGCGAAACGGAACGGGTGCCGGGACTCACCGGGACTCGCAGGCCGAACCGCTACGGCCCGACCTTCAGCGTCACCTTCACGAGGCCGGGATCGTCCGGCATCGGCCGCTCCTCGAAGCCGAGATGGCGGCAGACCTTCCGCATCGGCCGGTTCTCGGCCAGCACGCTGCCCTCGACGCAGGCGATGCCTTCGGCCCGGGCCCAGTCGATCATCATGCGCATCAGGGCGATGCCGAGACCGGTGCCCTTGATGTCGGAGCGCACCAGGATCGCGAACTCGCCCGCATCGTGGTTGGCGTTGGCGTGCAGCCGGACCGCGCCGAGCATGCGCCGGTCCTCGTCCGCCGCCTCCTCGATCGCGACGAAGGCGATGGCGCGGGAATAGTCGAGCTGGGTCAGCCGGGCGAGGAAGGCGTGGCTGAAGTCGCGCACGGGGGCGAAGAAGCGCAGGCGCACGTCCTCGGGGTCGACCTGCGCGAAGAAGGTGCGGAACATCCCCTCGTCGTCGGGCCGGACCGGGCGGACCTGGGCGTGCCGCCCGCCCATGTCGAGCCGCCGCTCCCAGTCGGACGGGTAGGGGCGGATCGCGAAGCGCGGATGCCAGTTCCCCCGGCGCTGTCCCGCGCCGGCTTCGGGGGCGACCCGCACCCGGGCGTCGAGGGCGACGACACCGTCGGCATCGGCGAGCAGGGGGTTGATGTCGAGTTCGCGCACCGCGGGCAGGTCGGCGGCGAGCTGGGCGAGCTTGACCAGCAACAGGGCGATCGCCGGCAGGTCCGCGGCCGGCACGTCGCGATAGGCGGCGAGCCGCCGCGCCACGCGGGTGCGCCCGATCAGTTCGCTCGCCAGGGCGAGATCGAGGGGCGGAAGTGCCAGCGCCCGGTCGTCGATGACCTCGACCGCGTTGCCGCCGCGGCCGAACACCACCACGGGGCCGAACACCGGATCCTCGGCCAGACCCGCGATCAGTTCCCGCCCTTCCGCGCGGCGCAGCATCGGCTGCACGGCAAAGCCCGCCACCCGCGCCTCCGGGCGCAGGGCACGCACCCGCGCGATCATGGTGTGCGCCGCCTCGCGCACGTCCGCCTCCGAGGTGAGGCCGAGGCGGACCCCGCCGACCTCCGACTTGTGCACCACGTCCGGTGAGACGAGCTTGAGCGCGACCGTGCCGCCGCCGGCGATCAGCGGCCAGGCCGCCGCCGCAGCCCCGTCGGGGTCGGGCGCGAGCGTGACCGGCACCGCCTCGATGCGGTAGGCGGCGAGCAGCTCGGTCACCGCGTGGGGGTCGAGCCAACTGCGCCCCTCGCTCAGCGCCTCGTCGACGATGCGGCGCGCCTTGGCGACGTCGGGGGAGAAGTCGCGCGGCAGCGCGTCCGGCGTGCGCATCAGGTCGTCCTGGGCCTCGCGATAGCGCACGAGGTGCAGGAAGCCTTCCACCGCGTCCGCATCGGTGGCGAAGAGCGGGATCCTGGCCTGCGCGTAGATCGCGCGGATCGCCTCGTCCTCGCCGACCGACACGGCGAAGACCGGCTTGCGGCGCCCCGCCGCGCGCACTTTCGCGACCGTCCCGGCCACGGTCTGCGCGACCTCGCGGCTGCCGGCGCGCGCGGTCGGGACGTGGACCGAGACCAGCGCGTCGCTGTCGCGGGCGGCGAGCAGCGGTTCGAGGGCCCGCGCGAAATCCTGGGGCACGGCGTCGATGCCGAGATCGAGCGGGTTGGCCGGCGTCCCGTGCCGCACCGGCTCCACGGCCTCGAGGGTCGCCTCGGCCGGCCTCGCCAGGGTTCCGCCGAGATCGGCGAGGCGGTCGGCGGCCAGCGCGCCGATGCCGCGCCCGTTCGAGACGATCATCAGCCGGTTGCCGGGAAACGGCCGCTGCCGCCCCAGGGTCTCGACCGCCGAGAACATCGCGTCGAGCCCGTCGACCGCGAGCAGGCCCGCCCGGCGGAAGGCGGCCTCGTAGACCGCGCCGGGCCGGGCGAGCGCACCGGTATGGGTGTCGGATCGGTGTCCGGGGTCCTCGTGGCGGCCGGTGCGAAGCACCACCACCGGCTTGGCGCGCGCCGCCGCCCGCGCCGCGGTGAGGAACTTGCGCGCGTCGGCGACGTGATGCAGCGACAGGATGATGGCGCGGGTGCGGGAGTCCTCGGCGAAATGGTCGAGGCAGTCGGCCACGTCGATGTCGGCGGAGCGTCCGAGCGACATCACCGCCGAGAAGCCGACGCCGCGCCGCCACGCCCACTCGGCGATGGCCGAGGCGACGGTGCCCGACTGCGACACGAGCGCCAGGTCGCCGGGCTTCGGCGGACGCGCCAGCAGGGTCGCGTTGAGGCCGCCCGCGGGAACGCTGAGGCCGATGCTGTCGGGACCGATCAGCCGCAGACCGTGGCGCCGCGCCGTCGCCTGGGCCGCGCCCATCGGGGCGGCCTCGCCGTGCCCGAGATGGGCGGAGAGAATCACCGCCGCGGCGGCACCGACCTGCCCGGCCTCCTCGACGACGCCCGGCACCGCCGCCGGCGGCGTGGCGATCATCACGAGGTCCGGCGGCTGCGGAATGTCGGCGAGGCGGGCGCTGCACGTCAGCCCGTCGACGCTGGCCTCGCGCGGGTGGACCGGGACGATGCTGCCCGCGAAGCCGCCTGCCCGCAGGCCGTCGATGATCGCCCGGCCGACGGAGCCGGGCCGGTCGCCCGCTCCGACCACCGCGATGCGGCGGGGGGCGAGCAGCGTATCGAAGCGATAGGTGCTCATGGCGCCCGCCTATACCATCCCGCGGCGCGAGACCGAGGGCGATACGCCCTCGCGCAATCACGAAACCCGGAAATCGCAAGGGCCATCGCTCGAAGCCGCCCGAGCGGCTTCGCGGCGCCAAGGGACACGACCAAGAGCGCCGCGCGGAGCGAAAGCCTGAGCCCGCGGAAGCCGGCGCCGGCGACTGATACGCCATCCGGTCGATGAGTTCGGCCTCTCCTGCGTCATCGCGAGGCGAAGCCGTGGCGATCCAGGGCGTGCCCTTTCCGGACATGCCCGCGCCCTGGATCGCTTCGCGGGCCGCTCGCGAGGACGGAGGGTGGCCAAACCCGAAGCGATCAAGCGGAAACGGTATGAGGCGAGCCAGGAAAACCAGGGCCATCGCTTCAAGCGATGGTCTTGCCGGAAATCGGCACCGGATCCGGGCACGGTCGTCCCGTCAAACTCGAACACATCGCGCCGATGCTCGCGTTCGGCGAGTTCCTGCTCATGGCCGACTCATGGCCGAGGGCGCGGTCGCGGGCCCGACCGATCCCGGCGGCGTGCGTCCGTGACCGTTTCACCCGACGCGCCGTTCGACGCCGCTTTACGGATCGCGGGTCCGGCGGCATCTGAACGAGGCGGTCGCGCGCGACCGCGTTTCAGACAGGGGAGGTGTCCCGTGCCGTCTTTCGCGAGCCGCCAAGCGATGGTCGAGGCGATGCGCCGGATGCTCGATCTCGGCCTCAGCCAGGGCACTTCGGGCAACATCTCGGTCCGTTCCGGGCCCGGGTTTCTCGTGACGCCTTCGGGCATCCCGGCCGAGCAGCTCAGCCCCGACGACCTCGTTCCGATGGATTTCGACGGGCATTGCGACCACCTGCTGGCCCCCTCCTCCGAATGGCGCTTCCACCGGGACATCCTGGCCGCGCGGCCCGAGATCGGCGCCGTCGTCCACGCCCACCCGCCCTACGCCACCGGCTTCGCCATCTGCGGCCGGGCGATTCCGGCGGTGCATTACATGATCGCCATGGCCGGCGGGCCGACCATCCGCTGCGCCCCCTACGCGCCCTACGGCACGCAAGCCCTCTCGGATCTCGCCCTCGACGCCCTGGAAGGGCGCAGCGCCTGCCTGCTCGCCAACCACGGCATGATCGCCACCGGCCCGAATCTCTCCAAGGCGATGTGGCTCGCCGTCGAGGTCGAGACCCTGTGCCGCCAATACGCCATCGCCCTGCAGGTCGGCACGCCGGCGGTCCTCTCGGACGCCGAGGTCGCCGAGACCGTCGAGCGGTTCAAGTCGTACGGACCGCGCGAAAAGTCCGGTCGCTGACGAGCGCCGCTCGGCAATCGTCTTCCTCCGGACACCGCCGGAGCAGCGTCCCGAAAGGGAGCTGCCGGCTTTCCCGAAAAGACGATGCAAGAGCAGAAACCAGCAAAACCCCGCGCACCAGACCGACCTTGCCGGACGATCCCGACAAGTCCTTCCACATCGTACCGTCGATCGGCATCGATTCCGGCATCTCAGATGCGTGTTTTACCGGCCCAGCAAGCCATATGACAAAAGGTCTCATTGCTTTCCGAAGTTCCTTGAATCCGTCTTGCGGAATTCTCCATCAAAGGTTAAATCCGATGGAATTCCGCGCACTGATTTTGTCCTCGACGATGACGGTATCGCCCGGATGCCGCCTATTGCAGGAGATCGCTCGCGCATGTCGAAGGGATATTGAACATGTCGCTTGAGGAAGGCTCCGCTGGCGATCACGTGGCTCTCACCGTCGATGTCGTGTCGGCCTTCGTGGGCAACAACTCGCTGGCGGCGGGTGAGCTGCCGGGATTGATCACCTCAGTTCACCGGGCCCTTTTCGAATTGTCCCAGGCGCCGGCCGAGCCCGGGGAGCCGCCGCGGACGCCGGCCGTATCGATCCGCCGCTCGCTCCAGCCGGATTTCCTGATCTGTCTGGAGGACGGCAAGAAGTTCAAGTCGCTCAAGCGGCACCTGCGGACGCGCTACAACCTCTCGCCCGACGAGTACCGCGCGCGCTGGAACCTCCCCGACGATTATCCGATGGTCGCGCCGAACTACGCCGCGACGCGCTCGGAGCTGGCACGCACCATGGGGCTCGGCCAGCAGCGCCGGAAGTGGCCGTCGAAGACACCGGCCCCGGCCGAGTCCGAACCGTCACCCAACCCGGCGGACGCCGCGCCGCCGCAGCGCCGCCGCAGCCGGGCCCGCGCCCAGGACGTCGCCTGAGCCCAGGTTTCCCGCAATCGCCGCGCGGAGCCGGTCGACGCGGCCGACACCGCGCAGCCGTGACGACGCGCGTGCCCACGCGACTTATCCACATCGGATCCGTCCCCTCTCCCGGGGTGGCCTCGTCACCGGCTCGGCCTTTAGAGGTCGGGCAACGCCTCGCTGAAACAGTCCCCGCGAGCCGGACGGGTCCGGCCCTCGCGGGAGAGACGATGTCCGGCCGGTCGCCCACTGCCACGCGCCTGTTCTGGACGCTCGTCGTCGGAGGCGCCGCCGGCCTCCGCTACGGGGCGCCGGCCTTCGCCGCCACCGGAGCGGCCTGTCTCGCGATCCTGCTCCGCCGCCTCGACCGCCCGCGCCGCTTCCGGTCGCTCGTGCGCCGCATCGCTCGGCGCCACGCCCCGACGCTGGCCCTGCGCCGTCGGCAGGAACGCTTCCTCGACGCCTACGGCAACACGATCGAGGACGGCTGGCTGCGCGAGCGGACGTATTTCGTCGAGCGCACGGTGCTCCCGCTCGTCGAGGAACGCGGCTTCTCGGACTATGCCGAGCCGCGCTTCGACGAGATGATCGAGATCGTCGAGCGGGCGGCCTGCGCCCACCGGCTTCCCGACGCGCTGGAGACGCCGGAGGACGGCGTCGCCTACGAGCGCTACTGCGCCGAGCTTCTGGGGGAGGGGGGCTGGGATGCCCGGCCCACGGGCGCCAGCGGCGACCAGGGCTGCGACGTGATCGCCGAGAGGGACGGCGTTCGCCTCGTCGTGCAGTGCAAGCGCTACGGCCGCCCGGTCGGCAACGCGGCGGTGCAGGAGGCGGCGGCGGCGGCCCTGCACTGGACGGGCGACATGGCCGCCGTGGTCTCGAATGCCGGCTTCACCCCCGCCGCCCGCAAGCTCGCCGGCACCACCGGCGTCCTGCTCCTGCACCACGACGACCTGCCGGGACTCGCCCCCGCCCGCAGGACCGGCCGCCGCCGCGCGCTGCCGGCCAAGCCGTGATCCGAGGCACTCTTCTACCAAGCGGCCTGGACGCCGACCGATGGTCGTCTTCCCTGCGTCCGGCGGACGCCCGCCGCCGCGCCTTCGCGCGGGCGACCGGCGATGAGCCGGGATCATCGCCGGTTGGTCTCATACCGTTTCCGATTGATCGCTTCGGGTTTGGCCCCCCTCCGTCATCGCGAGCGGCCGCGAAGCGATCCAGGGCACGGCCTATCCGGAAAGGGCGCGCCCTGGATCGCCACGGCTTCGCCTCGCGATGACGCAGAGACAGGCCGAACGCATCGACCGGACGGCGTATCACTCGGCCGGCACCGGCCGGCCGGCCGGAAGCGCGACCGCCTTGCGGCGCACCGAGAGGCGGGCGGCGCGCTTGCGCCACCAGATCACGACGCCGGTCAGCGAGAGCATCGCGACGACGAGGCCCATGACCGAGATCAGGATGCGGCCGGGCAGGCCGAGGATGCGGCCCGAATGCACCGGGAACTGCGCCTGCACGAAGATGTCGGCGGCCGTGCCGACCCAGGGCCGGCGGTCGCCGATGACGCGGCCGTCACGGCCGTCGAAGTGGATCGCCGCCGGGCCGACGCCCGCCGCGCCGTGGTCGTCGCCGGGCTCGAAGTAGCGTGCGGTGTAGAAGCCCTGCATCGACGTGTAGGCCAGTGCGCCCACGGGCTCCTTCCAGCCGCGGCGGCGCCCTTCCTCCTGCGCCTTCTCCAGGATGTTCGCGTAGTCCACGCCCGGCTCGATCGGCTCGAGCGGCGAGACGAAGGGCCGGGTGTTCGACGGGTCGGGCGAGACCTGCGAGACGCTCGACATCAGCGGCAGGAAGATCTCGCGGTAGAGGTTGAGCGAGAAGGCGGTGAAGGCGAGCAGGAACAGCAGCGCGAAGGTCCACAGGCTGAAGGCGCGGTGCAGGTCGAAGGTGATGCGGTAGGCGCTGCCCGAGGTCTTCACCCGCCAAGCCGGCTTCCAGCGCGACCACCAGCCGCGTCCGAGCTGCCGCTCCACCGCCGCCGGGCGCTGCGGATGGGCGGCCTTGCGCACCGGCAGGGTCAGGTAGAAGCCGACGAACGAATCGAGCATCCAGACGATGGCGACGATGCCCATCAGCCAGATGCCCCAGCGCTCCTCGCCCCACATCTCCGGCAGGTGCAGCGAGTAGTGCAGCTTGTACAGGAAGGAGATCAGGGTCTCGCCGGTGATCGGCCAGACCCGGCCCCATTCGCGCCGGCCGAGTTCGGCCCCGGTGACGGGATCGAGGAAGACCTGATTGTAGCCGAGGGGGTGCAGCCTGCCCATCGCCGCATCGACCCGCGGCACCACGAACAGCGACAGCGATTGCCCGGCCTCCGCGGCGAGGGGGAAGTAGGCGACGCGGGCGTGCGGTTCGCGGGCCTCGAACCGCCGCGCGAGGTCGAGGGCGGGGATCGCCTCGCCCCGGCTCGCAACGGTGTGGAGATGCGGGTTGAGCCAGTCGTCGAGCTCGTGATCCCAGGAGATCACCGCCCCGGTCAGCCCCGCCACGAACAGGAAGGCGGCGATCGCGAGACCGGCCCAGCGATGCAGCAGAACGAAAACGGAGCGCGCCATCGACCCTTCGAGCCTCGTTCCGTGACGGGCCGATCCGGCCGGCCAAGGGGCCCCCGGGCACCGACGCTTCGAGAGCGGGAACAGGGGATAGAGGCTGTCGCGCCGCGACGCCACCCCTTTGAACCCGTTTGGATCACGCACGAGACGATCACGCGTGAAGATCCGGCCGATGCGCGCCGGGCGTGCGGCGGCTGCCTTAACGCCCCTTAAACCCGCCGCATTTAGCCTCTCTCACGAGGCTCCCCCGAAGCGCCGCGGATCCCGCGAGGATCGGCCGGGCGACGGGGCGCCCGCACGGCCGTTCCGGGCCGGCGGAGGGGGCGGGCCGTTCGAGGCGGACCATCCGAGGCACATCGGATCCGCGCCTTCGCGGATCGCGCGAGGGGAGCATGGTCGCGGCAGGCTCACGGTCTCTTTCGAGGACCGGCGGCCCCGGACGCAAGGGATCGCATGGCGCAGGCACGCGGACGCAAACCACGCAGCGAGCCCACCTTCGACATCCCGGAGGGGAGCGAGCCGGGGCGCCTCGATGTGCGCCTTTCCCGCGGCGACCGCTCCGGCGGCGGCACGGCGGTGCGCGGATCGGGCACCGGCCGGTCCGGCTCCACGCCGCGCGGCGGCGGCCGCAAGGCCTCCGGTGGCGGAGGCCGGCGCCCGCCGAAGCGGCGGCGCTCCTGGTTCGGCCGGCTGGCCTATGCCGGGCTCGTCCTCGGACTCTGGGGCGTGATCGGGCTGGCCGGCCTCATCGCCTACCACGCCTCGCAATTGCCGCCGATCGACCAGCTCGCGGTTCCGAAGCGCCCGCCCAACATCGCCATCCTGGCGAGCGACGGCTCGCTGCTCGCCAACCGGGGCGAGACCGGCGGACGGGTCGTGTCGATCAAGGAACTGCCGCCCTACCTGCCGCGCGCCTTCGTCGCCATCGAGGACCGGCGCTTCTACGATCATTTCGGCATCGATCCGGTCGGCGTCGCCCGCGCGATCGCGCAGAACCTGACCCGGCGCGGCGTGGCGCAGGGCGGCTCGACGCTGACCCAGCAGCTCGCCAAGAACCTCTTCCTGACGCCCGAGCGCTCCGCCTCGCGAAAGATCCAGGAGGCGATCCTGGCGCTGTGGCTGGAGCACAAATACACCAAGGACGAGATCCTCGAACTCTACCTGAACCGGGTCTATTTCGGCGCCGGCGCCTACGGCGTCGAGGCCGCCGCGCAGCGCTATTTCGGCAAGCCCGCCAAGAACGTGACGCTGGCGGAAGCCGCCATGCTCGGCGGCCTCGTGCAGGCGCCGTCGCGGCTGGCGCCCAACCGCAACCTGAAGGCGGCGCAGGCCCGCGCCGGGCAAGTCCTCGCCGCCATGGAGGAATTGGGCTTCGCCAAGGCGCCGGACGCGAAGCTGGCGCTGGCCCAGCCGGCCCGGCCCGCCTCGACCCGCGGCGGCGGTTCGCAGAACTACGTCGCCGACCTCGTGATGGACGTGCTCGACGACTTCCTGCCGAAGTTCGACGAGGACATCGTCGTCGCCACCACCGTCGATGCCGCCCTGCAGGCGACGGGCGAGAAGGCGCTCACCGACGAACTCAACGCCAAGGGCACCCGCTACAACGTCGCGCAAGGCGCGCTGGTCTCGATGCGGCCGGACGGGGCGATCCGGGCGCTCGTGGGCGGCCGCGACTATGCGCAGAGCCAGTTCAACCGCGCCACCACCGCCAAGCGGCAGCCGGGCTCGGCCTTCAAGCCGTTCGTCTACCTCGCCGCGGTCGAGCGCGGCCTGACGCCCGACACGGTGCGCGACGACGCGCCCGTGCGGATCGGCAACTGGGCCCCGGAGAACTACTCCCACAACTATCGCGGGCCGGTTTCCCTGCGCGAGGCGCTGGCGCTCTCGCTCAACACGGTCGCGGTGCGGCTCGGCCAGGAGGTCGGCCCGAAGGCGGTGGTGCAGACCGCCCAGCGGCTCGGCATCGCCTCCCCGCTCCAGGCCAACGGCTCGATCGCGCTCGGCACCTCGGAGGTCACGCCGCTCGAAATGGTCGGCGCCTACTGCGCCTTCGCCAACGGCGGGACCGGGGTGATCCCCTACGTCATCGCCAACATCAGGAGCGCCACCGGCAAGGTGCTGTACAAGCGCGGCGAGGGCGGGCTCGGCCGCGTCGCCGACCCCAATGCCGTCGGCATGATGAACGCCATGATGCACGATGTCTTCACCATGGGCACGGCGAGGAAGGCCGACATCCCCGGCTGGGAACTCGCGGGCAAGACCGGCACCAGCCAGGAGTTCCGCGATGCGTGGTTCGTCGGCTACTCGGCCACGCTGGTGACCGGCGTCTGGCTCGGCAACGACGACGGCGAGCCGACCAAGCGGGCCTCCGGCGGCAGCCTGCCGGTGGACATCTGGAAGGCCTACATGACGACCGCGCTGAAGGGCGAGAAGCCGGCGGGCCTGCCCGGCCTCAACCGCTGGCGCGCACCGAAGCCCGAGGCGGCTCCCGAGCGCGACGGCGGCCCCGGCGGCCTGATCGGCGCCCTGCTGGGCGAGCCCGAGCAGACGGCCTCGGCGCTCCCGCCGCGCCCCGTCCCCGGCGGCCGCGAACGGGGCCCGAGCCGGGACGACCGGAACTTCCTGGAGAAGCTGTTCGGCGTCGGCGAGTAGCCGCTTCCGAAACGGCCCGGATGCCGGGGGAGAAGCCTCCCGTCGAGCGGGCGAACGGACATCTTTTCCGGGCGGCCCGACCCCGGCATGCGGCGGTGCGCCACATTCGCGCCACGATGCGGGCATGAGCCTTCGGCAGCGTGAAGGCCGTGCCGGTCAGCCGGCCGGCTTCGCGTGATCGCCGAGAAGGGAGCCCCCGTGTCGACCCGCCTGCCCGACGCTCGCCCGCAAGGCCTCCGGGCCGCCGCGCGGGGAGCGGGTGCCGCCGCCGGCCAACGGAGCCCGGTCTGATGCTGCCGCACCATCGTTGGTTCTGGCTCCTGATCCTGCTCGCGTCGGGGGGCGCGGGCCTCCTCTACAACGTGATCTTCGTCGGCGGGGCCACCCCGGGGGCGGGCTTCACCTACGGGCTGGGCGTGGGCATCTCCGCGCTCGCCTTCGACCGGGGCGTGCTGCTCGCGGGCGTGCAGTCGCGAATCCGGCGCCTGCCCGCCGGGCTCTACGTCGTCGCGGCGGAACTCTCCTACGTGGCGATGATCGTCGTCGGCACCGCGTTCGGCGGATTCGTCGTCTGGCTGCTCGGGCTGACCGGCGACAGCCTGTCGGAGGCGGTACGGACCACGCCGCGGGTGCTGGCCTACGCGCTCGCCGTCTCGGCCCTGCTCGTCTTCGTGATCCGCATGCGCGACCTGATCGGCGGCGAGGTGTTCATCAACTTCCTCGTCGGCCGCTATCACCGCCCGGTCGAGGAGGAGCGCATCTTCCTGTTCCTCGACGTGGTCGGCTCGACCGCCTTCGCCGAGACGCACGGGGATCTGCGTGCGCAGGAATACCTGAGCGCCGTCTTCGCGACGCTGGCCGAGCCGGTCCGCCGGTTCTACGGCTCGACCGACGACTATATCGGCGACCTCGCCATGATCACCTGGCCGATGGAGCGCGGCCTGAAGGATGCCCGCTGCGTCGCGTGCCTGTTCGCCGTGCGCGAGCGGATCGCGGCCGATGCCGAGGCCTGGGAGGCGCGCTTCGGCACCGTGCCGCGGCTGCGGGCGGGCCTGCACGGCGGTCCGGTGGTGACCGCGGAAGTCGGGGTCGACCGGCACAAGATCGCCTATTTCGGCGACGCCGTGAACGTGGTCGCCCGCGTCGAGGCGCTGTGCCGCCCGCTCGGCGTCGACACGCTGATCTCGCAGGATCTGCTCGCCCGCCTGCCGGGCCTGCCGGACGGCGTCGTCGTCCGGCCGCTGGGCACCCACGCCCTGCGCGGACGCGGCCAGCCTCTCTCGGTCGCGACCCTGGAGCGGGGCGAGCGGATCGCCGGACAGCCCGACGCGGTTCTGCCGCGCGCGGCTGCGGCGCCGTGAGCGCGACGCGGCCGAGATCCGCGTCGTGCCGGCCGGCCGCGCGGTGGCCGCGCGGCTTTCATCGTCGCGAGCTTTTCCGCACGGTGGGTGCGCGGACGTTGACGGCTCAGCCGGCCCGGAGCAGCAGCAGGATCGCCGAGATCGTCAGGACGATCAGGGTCGCCAGGATGCCGCCGCCGCGGCAGGCGAACTGACGGGGCGAGTTCGCGGGGGCGAACATGCCGATCGGGTGCAGGATGCGGGCGATCACCAGCACGATCAGCAGACCCTGGACCCAGGCATGCGTGCCGCCGCCGGCCTCGTAGAGCGCGATCAGCAGCAGGGTGATCGGAACGTATTCCTGAAAGTTGCCGTGCGAACGGATGCGCCGCTGCAACGCGTCCTGGCCGCCATCGCCGAACAGGACGTTGCCGGTGAGGCGTCCGCCGATCACCCAACCGGACAGGCCGGCATAGATCAGCCCGAGGATGCCGGCGTAGAAGGCCGTGGTGGTTGGAAAGATCACAGCGAGGAACCTCACAGGCAAGGCGACACAGGCAAGGCGACCCGCCGGGGCGGCGGATGTCGTGGGCGCTTCGCAAGATAGGATTATCCGCGGCTTGTTCCGCCCATCCGCGCGATCACGAAGGGGTGTCCGCACGGCCCCGGTTCTTCGAGCCTCCGCAATCGCCACCGCGCGGGGATCGGCCGGCTGTCATATGTTGCCGTGACGCGGCCTGAGTCGGGCACTCGGGATGCCGCCGGACCGGGCGGGCGGCTTTGCGGGAGGGGCACGAGTGGGCGGCAAGCTGATCGCGGTGGCCAACATGAAGGGCGGCGTCGGCAAGACCACGACCGTGGTCATGCTCGCCGAGGCACTCGCCGCGGACGGCGCACGGGTGCTCGTGGTCGATCTCGATCCGCAGGCCAGCGTCTCCGTCTGCCTCGCGGGCGACGCGCTGCTCGGCCGGATGATCACCCGCGGGCGCACGCTGGAGGCCTATCTCGCCCTCAAGCTGATCACCCGCCACAAGCCCGACCTGCGGGCGCGCATCGAACCCGGCGTCAGCCTGACGGTCCACAGGAACGCACCGCTCTCGCTCGCGCTGCTGCCCTCGGGCCCGCACCTGCGGCTCGTGGAGCGCGAGATCCTGTACGAGATGACCGAGCGCAAATTCTCGATGCACGCCATCGACGAGAAGCTGTGGCGGATCTTCCACGACGACTTCGCGCCGCTGGCGGACACCTACGACTACGTCTTCTTCGATTGCGCGCCGGGCATCTCGCCGATGACCGAGGTGGCGGTGCGGGCCGCCGACCTCGTCCTCGTCACCTCGATCCCGGACTTCCTCTCCACCTACGGACTCAACGCCTTCGTCGAAACGATCTGGCGGCGCTCCGGCCGCCAGGCGAGCCACATCGCGCCCAGAAGCGCGCCCCACGTCCTCGTCACCCGCTTCCAGGCCCAGGTGCGCCAGCACCAGCAGACGCTGGCCCGGCTCGAAGCCGAGGCGCGGGCCGAGGATGCCGGCTTCCGCCTCCTCGACACCCGCATTCCGCAGGCGGCGGCGCTCGCCGACGCGCTGGTCCCCACCCGCGGCGCGCCCCCGACCTTCTCCGCCAAGTATGGCGCCCATGTCCCGAACGTGCTGATTCCGCTGGTCGCGGAAGTGAAGGAAATCCTCCATGGCCCTTGATGTCGACGGTTACGCGGTGATGCAGGCGATGGCCTCCGCGCCCGAGGCGTTTCCCGACATCCGCACCGAGATCCCGAAGGCCGCCCGCACCCTCGTGGTCAAGCAGTTGAAGGCCCGGAGCCTGCGCGTGGCGTCGCTGCGGCTGATCCGCGAGGTGCTCGGCAGCGAGACCTTCGTGCTGATCGCCGACGGGATGAGCGAGGCGGAGGTGAAGGGCCTCGTCACCCGCCTCGACCCGCACCATCCCGCGCTGAGGTCCGCGACGCCGGGCTGGCACCGCCACCGTCTCGCCGCCCTGGCCGCGGGCGAGGCGCCGTTCCGCAAGGGCGAGACCCGGCCCGGGGCCGCGACGGCCAAGGCGGCGACCGCCGAGGCTCAGCCCGAGCGCGCTCTGGGGAGCCGCCCCTTCGCCGCGGTCTGGGACGGCAAGGACCACGACGCGCCGGCCGGCAAGGAGAGACGGGACAAGAAGGACAAGGACAGGAAGGGCAAGAAGAAGAAGGAGTGATACCGTTTCCGATCGATCACCTCGGGTTTGGCTACCCTCCGTCCTCGCGAGCGGCCGCGAAGCGATCCAGGGCGCGACAGGTCCGGAAAGGGCGCGTCCTGGATGGCCACGGCTTCGCCTCGCAAGGACGGAGGAGAGGCCGAAGTCATCGACCGGAGTCGTATGACTTGTTCTTTTCCGCAGGGCGCGTCCTCGCCGGCGTCGCGAGGTGGATAACGCGTTTTCGGTCGATCGTTGCGGGGGAGACGGGAGCTTCGTCCGGCCTGCGTCGCGCCCTGGATTGCTTCGGCTCCGCCTCGCAATGACGGAGTGGGAGTCCCAGAGCCTGTTTGACCGGCCGACGTGTCTTCGTCAGGCAACGGCAAGGCGAGAGGAAGGTTTTACTCCCATCTTTCCCCTCATGCTGAGCAAGGGGCGAGATGGGATCACCGCAGTCGAACAGGCTCCCAGACCGTCATGGCGAGCCGTCAGGCAAAGCGATCCAGGACCGCGACGCAAGTCGGACGAGGCAACCCAGCGGTTCGGACATCCTTCGCCTGCGGACCGGCCCCACCTTGCCATGACGGAGACCGACGCGTCGTTCAGAGTCGTCCGAACCGGCACGGCGGCGCCGATCTCAAGCATCGTCCTCCGGCGCGAACACCTCGCCCTTCGCGGCGAGGCGGACGTTGTTCCGGTCGATGCGCAAGGCCCGCAGATCGCAGTCGTCGCGCAGCAACCGGTGAAGATCGGCGCGGGCCGGATCGGACGGCTCGGGCGAGGCCGCGTCGAAGCGCTCCACCGCGGCCTCGACGCGGCGGTCGAGGATCGCGCGGTCCTGCCGATCGAGGCCTTCGATCCGCGCCAGACGGTCGGCGACCGCCGCGCGCTTCGCATCCAACTCCGACATCGGCCGCTCCGCGGATTTCCTTCGCGGAAGACAGCGCCTGAGCGACACCGCAGTTCCGGGACGACGTGCCCTCGGACCTTCGGCAAGCCGTGCGGGTTCGAGGGCGATCAGGCCTTCGTGCGGGCCTGACCCGTCGGACAGATGTCGAGCAGCACGCAAGCCGTGCAGGCCGGCGACCGGTGGAAGCAGACCCGCTGCCCGTGCAGCATCAGGATCTCGTGATTGTCGTAGAGCGCCTGTGCCGACCAATCGTCGGGCAATTGTGCCCGCAGCACCGGATGGCTCGGCCCGACATCGACCTTCGGGCCGATCAGCCCGGCGCGCTGGGCGACGCGGTGATGGTGGCTGTCGACCGGCAGGGCCGGCATCCGCAGGGTCGAGAAGGAGAGAACCGCCGCGCTCGTCTTCGGGCCGATCCCGGGAATGCCCTCCAGCCAGCCGCGCGCCGCGGTGACGCTCATGCCGGCCAGGAAGTCGAGGTTCAGCGCGCCCACCCGCGCTCGCACGGCGGCGAGCACCGCCTTGATCCGCGGCGCCTTCAGCTCCGGCCACGTCACACCGCGGATCGTCGTCTCGATCTCCGCGACGGAAGCCTCCTCGACGGCCGCCCAATCCGGCCAGCGCGCTCGCAGCGCCTTGAAGGCGCGGCCGGAATCGGCGTTGCGGGTGCGGTGCGAGAGCAGGGAGGAGATCAGCTCGGAGAGCGGATCGAGATTGTGGAAGTACGGGATCGGACACGCGTAGAGGCGGCAGAGCCGGCGATGGATCTCCAGCGCCTTGTCCTTGAGCGCCTCGGAGGGCGCCGCCTCGCGACGCGGGCGGCGGCAGGCGGTCGGGAGGGCGGTGTCCGGGAAGAGCGGCATGAGAGCGTGAATCCGCGAGGGGATTCGGCGGTTCCCTTCGGGCGTTGCCTACTTCGGCAGGGCGTAGATGTTGATGTCGAGCCGGTCGTCGGCACCCTCGCCGAGATCGGTGACGTATTCTTCCAGGAAGCGATCCTGAACGTCGATCTCCTTGGCATCGAGATAGGCGACCAGCGTCTCGTAGGTGCCGTCGATCTCCTCGTAGGTGCCGCTATGGGTGAAGCGCAGGGCCCGTCCGCTCGGCGTCGAGCCGAACTTGACGCCGCCGGTCTCGGGCGTCTGCGTCGGCGCCGCCTCGATCGGGATCATCGCCTCGTACTGGAAGCCGTCATCCTCGGTCTTGGTGAACAGGGCCAGCGGCCGGCCCGCCGGCTTGAGGCCGAGCTTGGCCAGCGTATCGCCGATGGTCTTGAAGGACGCCCGGAGGTTCGCCCGTGCCTCCTCCCACTTGGTCTGGCCCGAGAGAATCGCGACGGGCTTGGCCGGCAGCGTGACCTCGTCCACGTCGTTGGGCTCGCCCGGCTTCGGCACCAGCGTCGGCAGGGCGGATGGCGCGGACGGAACCGCTTGGCCGGCCCCCGACTGGCTCGGGCGGGGAATCGGCGCCTGCTCCGGCGCGGGCGCCGCCGGATCGGGGCCCGATTTCGAGGTGTCCGGTACGGTCGTCGTCGGCAGCGGGCTCTTCTCGGCGGGGGAGGGGACGCCGGTGGGCGGCGGCGCGTTCTGCGCGATCGCGTGGGTCGAGGCGAGCGCCAGGAGGCCCGCGGCGAGGGAGGCGAGACGGGTCAAGACGGTGAGGCTCCGATTGGCCGGCCGGACAGGGTAGGGCCGAAACGCGGCGCGCGCGAGACCGTCCCCGCGCGACGAAACGGTTCGAGCCCGCGCGGCGTCCGGGCGGAGCCCGGATCCGCCGTCCCGAAGGGATCGATCGGATTTGGCATGACTTCCCCGACTCGCGGCCCGGCGGCTTTTGCCATATACGCCGCACCATCCCCACAGACCCGCATCCACGCCCGTCGGAGGTCCGATGAGCCCTCTCGCACATCGCCGTTTCCTGAAGATGCACGGCGCCGGCAACGCCATCGTCGTGCTCGACCTGCGCGGCACGCGTCTTCGCGTCACGCCGGCCGAGGCCCGCGCCATCGGCGCGGACGCCCATTCGCGCTTCGACCAGCTCATGGTCGTGCACGATCCCGTGACGCCCGGCACCGACGCGTTCATGCGCATCTACAACACCGACGGCTCGGAATCGGGCGCCTGCGGCAACGGCACCCGCTGCGTCGGCTACGCCCTGCTCGACGACCCCGCCATGGCGCGCCCGGCCGAGAACGGGCGCCTGACCCTGGAGACCAAGGCCGGACTGGTGGCGGTGAAGCGCGTCGCCGATCGCTCGTTCACCGTCGACATGGGCCAGCCGCGGCTGCGCTGGGACGAGATTCCGCTGGCCGAGCCGTTTCCCGACACCCGCCGCATCGAGCTGCAGGTCGGGCCGATCGACGATCCGATCCTGCATTCGCCCGCCGCCGTCAGCATGGGCAACCCGCACGCGATCTTCTTCGTGGAGCACGATCCGGACGAATACGACCTCGGCCGCGTCGGCCCGCTGCTCGAGGCCCACCCGATCTTCCCGGAGCGGGCCAACATCTCGATCGCCCAGGTGACCGGCCGCGACACCGTCAAGCTCCGGGTCTGGGAGCGGGGCGCGGGCCTGACGCTGGCCTGCGGCACGGCGGCCTGCGCCACGGTGGTGGCGGCCTCGCGCCTGCGCATGATCGCCCGCGCCGCCCGCGTGGCGCTCCCCGGCGGCGAACTCGCCATCGAGTGGCGCGCCGACGACCACGTGCTGATGACCGGGCCGGTCTTCCTCGAAGGAGAGGGCAGCTTCGCCCCCGAACTCTTTTCCGGAATCGACGGGTGAGCGTCGAGACGCTCACCTTCGGCTGCCGCCTCAACACCGTCGAGTCGGAGGTGCTGCGCGGCCATGCCGAGGCGGAGGCAGGCGCGCGCGATCTCGTGGTGGTGAACACCTGCGCGGTCACGGCGGAGGCCGGGCGACAGGCGCGCAAGGCGATCCGGCGGCTTGCCCGCGAGCGGCCCACGGCCGAGATCGTGGTGACCGGCTGCGGCGCCGAGGTCGAGCGCGCGGCCTATGCCGGGATGCCGGAGGTGGTGCGACTCGTCGGCAACGCGGTCAAGCTCCGGCCCGAGAGCTGGCGCAGCGGTGCCGCCCCCCGGCCGGAAGACATCATGGCGGTGCGCGCCGCCGAGCCCACCCGCATCGCCGGGATGAGCGGGCACACCCGCGCCTTCGTGCCGGTGCAGAACGGCTGCGACCATCGCTGCACCTTCTGCGTCATCCCGTTCGGCCGCGGAAACGCCCGCTCCGTGCCGTTGGCCGATGCCGTGGCGCAGGTCCGCCGCATCGTCGAGCACGGCGGCCGTGAGGTGGTGCTGACCGGCGTCGATCTCACGGCCTACGGCCGCGACCTCGATCCCGGCCTGACCCTCGGGCGCCTCGTGCGCTCGATCCTCGCCGGGGTGCCGGATCTGGCGCGCCTGCGCCTCTCCTCGATCGACTCGGTCGAGGCGGATGCCGACCTCGTCGCCGCCTTCGCCGCGGAGGGGCGGCTGATGCCGCACGTCCACCTCTCGCTCCAGGCGGGCGACGACCTGATCCTCAAGCGGATGAAGCGCCGCCATTCCCGCGCCGACGCGATCCGCTTCTGCGAGAGGCTTCGCACCTTGCGCCCGGAGATCGTCTTCGGCGCCGACCTGATCGCCGGTTTTCCCACCGAGA